>JBOFQV010000243.1:0-103402 GCA_051650705.1 Clostridium sp. | reverse complement strand
TGTTAATCTTTTTAAAATGGAAGAAAAACAATTCTTTAACAAGGGATGATTTAATAGATGTTCTTTATTCATTATCAAGAGCTTTGGAACATAATCCTATATTTATAAATGGTTTGTATAAAGATTTGATTGAAAGTGGATATGATTCTTTGGCATACATAACAATACTTGTAAGATAAAGTAGGTGAAAATTTGATTTCGATATGTATTATAGTTAAAAATGAAGAAAAAAATCTTGAAAAATGTCTACTAAGTTTAGGGAAAATAAATCAAGAAATAGTTATTGTTGATACAGGCTCTACAGATAGAACCAAAGAGATAGCTTATAGATATACTGAAAAGGTATATGATTTTAAGTGGTGTAATGATTTTTCAAAAGCTAGAAACTTTTCAATAAGTAAATCAGATAATGATTGGATTTTAGTTATAGATGCTGATGAAGAAATAAAAAATATAGACATCAAAAAAATAGTTAAAGAAATTAAAAGTAATAATGGGAAGATTGGACGTATTATTAGAAAGAATAACTTTACACGTGATGGAGAAGGTTACATATATAATGAATTTGTTAATAGGTTATTTAATAAGAATATGTACAAGTATCAAGGAAGTATTCATGAACAATTAGTAAGAATAGATGGTAGTAAAATAGAAAGCTTTGAAACAAGTGTTGTTCTTGAACATATAGGATATTCTGAAGAAGAAGTAAAGGGTAAAAATAAATTAGAAAGAAATATATCAATGCTTAATGAAGCCCTGATTGATAACGTTAATGATCCATATATTTTTTATCAATTAGGTAAAAGCTATTATATGATGAAAGAGTATATAGTGGCTAGTGATTATTTCTTTCAGTGTTTAGAAAATGAAAGTGATATGAGGCTTGAGTATATTGAAGACGCAGTAAATACTTTAGGATACTCTTTAATAAATTCTCAAAACTATCAAGATGCGATGATGATAATTAATCTATATGATAATTTCAAATATTCTGCTGATTATTTATACTTAGTTGGAATAATATTGATGAATAATGCAAAATTTATTGAGGCCATAAACATTTTTAAAGAAGCTACAATGATTCCAAGGTGTAGTATGGTTGGTGTTAATAGTTACTTAGCATATTATAATATTGGTGTTATATATGAGTGTTTAAATAAATTAGATGAAGCTAATATTTATTATAAGAAATGTGGTGGATATAAGAAAGCACTAGAAAGATTAGAAAATATAAAATAAGGAGAGGTATTATGGATATTCCAAGAATGTCAATGGCATTAAGTCAAAACTCATTAAAATCAGCAGTTTCATTATCATTAATGAAAATGCAAATGAATGTGAATTCTGAAATGGCAACAGGTATGAAAGAGATGATTGATAAAGTGGCTGTAGACACAAATATAGGTCAGGTAATCGACAAAAAGGCATAAAAAAGTGAGTGTAAAGCACTCACTATTTTTGTATATATAATATTGCTTTGTAAAGTTTTATTATATATTTGCGATAAATAATAGTAATAAATTAAAAAAGTGGAGTGAGCAACTATGAGATTAAATCAAAACATGGCATCACTAGGAATATACCAAAATTATAAAAAAAGCCTAGGAATGAATTCAACAGCATTAAATAGATTGAGTACAGGACAAAAAATAAATTCATCAAAAGATGATCCAAATAAACTTGGTCAAAGTGAAACAATGAGAATGCAGATAAGAGGATTATCTCAAGCACAAAGAAATCTTCAAGACGGAGTTAGTATGATGCAAACTTTTGATAGTGCATTAGAAAGTGTAGGAAATGCATTAACAAGAATAAAAGAATTAACAGTACAAGCGGGTTCAGGTACAAATGCTGATGCTGATAGAGAAACTATACAAAAAGAAATAGATACTCTAAAAGATCACATTGACTTTACAGCGAAAAATGCACAGTTCAATGGTAAAAACATAATAGGTGATAGTGGAGTAACAAACAACAAATACCCAAATAACTTGATTATGACAGTAGGAGCCAATGCAAAAGAAACCATGAAAATACCAACCTTCAACGTTAACACAGAAGTATTAACAGATGAAAATGGGAACTCAGTAAGAAATATAAGTGTAATGGATGATGATTCTATTTCAAAAAGTCTTGGGGTAATTGATTCAGCAATAACAGAAATATCATCAATAAGAGGAAAATATGGAGCAATCCAAAATAGAATGGAAACAACTGCTCAAAATATGGATAAAAATATTGAAGTAAATACGAGAGCGGAAAGTAGCTTAAGAGATAGTGATGTAGCTTTAGAAATGGCAGAAATAGCAAGAACTCAAATATTAATAGACACATCATTAGCATTAATGGTTCAAAGTAATAACTTGCCAATGGATGCATTAAGAGCATTGGAAAGAGTAAAATAAAAATTGGAAATAAAAGGGTGCGAAATATGGTTTTGCATCTTTTTTTAATTAAATTATAAAATTGAACAATTGCAGAAAGAATATTGTCGAAAACAAAGAAAATAATTACATAAAATAGGATTTTACCCACAAAAATGAGAAAAATATCGGACGATTTCTTTTCTAAAACTGTAAACATTTAATGCAAATTATTGTATAATTAAAATGTTGTGAAAAAAGTCGAATATAAATTTATATATTTCTAAATTTTTGGTGGAAAATCTACAAAAAATGCACTATAATATAAAATGTAAATATATACTTTTACACTATTGGATAAAAAATCAATTTATTTTAGGAAAAGTTACAAAATGCGGGAATAAAATCAAGGGAGTGGTAACATGCCAGTTCAAGGACTAGGTACCTATGATTTGGTAAAACAAGGTATTGATGCGTCAGCATTAAGGGGAAAAAATATAGCAAATAATATTGCTAATGTAAATACAAAGGGATATAAAAAGTTTGATGTTGTTTTTGAAGATAACATTAATGGAAATAATAATAGCTTAAAACTTAAAACTACAAAGGACAAGCATATCAATCCCAACAGTATGCATGGAGAAAACATAGAAGTTGTTAAAGATGAAAGTACAAGCATGAGAATGGATGGAAACAATGTTGATATAGACATTGAAAAGGTTAACCAAGCAACTAATACTTTAAAATACAATGCTTTGATTCAAAGAGCTAATGGTATTTTAAGTAGTAGAAAATATGTTATTTCTGGGGGGAGAGGATAGAATATGAATGCTTTTTCAACAATGAGAATAAGTGCTAGTGGACTAGCAGCAGAAAGATTGAGAATGGATACCATAACATCAAATATGGTAAATGCTCAAACTACAAGAGGGGAAAATGGAGAGCCTTATGTTAGAAAGGTAGCAGTTTTCCAAGAAGCTTTAGATAAAGAAAGAAATGGAATGGGAGTTAAGGCTGTAGGTGTGGTTGATGATAAATCGCCACTAAGAAAGGTTTATGACCCAGGGCATCCAGATTCAGATGAGGAAGGGTATGTAACATATCCAAATGTAAATCCTTTAAATGAAATGGCTGATATGATTGCAGCAACAAGAGCTTATGAAGCTAATGTTGATACATTAAATGCATCAAAGAGCATGTTTATGAAAGCATTAGAAATAGGAAGATAGGTGATTTAGTATGAGAATTAATTCTTTTACTCCTAGTGAAGAGTTATTTATAAATAGTTTTAATGAAAATAATAAGAATGTAGGAGAGAAATCAAATACATCTTTTGGAGACATATTAAAAGCGGGTATAGATAGTGTTAATGAAAAGCAAATAGAGTCGGAAAAGGCTACAGAAATGCTTGTTAAGGGTGAGGACATAGAAATACATGAAGTGATGCTTGCAGCAGAGGAAGCTAAAATAGCATTGAATATGGCTGTTGAGGTTAGAAATAAGTTGGTTGAGGCATACCAAGAAATAAACAGAATGCAGTTATAGTAAGGAGTGCTTTATATAATGGAAAAGCTTTTAGATATATTCAAGAAGCTTTGGGCTAAATTTAAGTCGCTAGGTAAGGGGTTGAGAATACTAATTATAATTAGTTTAGTATCAACTTTAGTTGCAATTATTGTATTTGTAGCAACATCTATGAGCAACAAATATCAAGTATTATTTTCAAATCTAGACCCAAGGGATGCTCAGCTTATTACAACAAAGCTTAATGAGCAAAAAATAGACACAAAAATAGAGGGAGAAACTATTTTAGTGCCAAAAGAAAAGGTTGATGAATTAAGATTACAGCTTGCACCAGAGATTTCTTCAGGTAGTCAAGGTTATGAGTTAATGGATAATGCATCATCTTTTGGAATGACTGATGAAGAATTTAAAATAAAGAAATTAAGAATGCAACAAGGAGAACTTGAAAAAACAATAAAAAGTTTTCCACAAGTTGAAAATGCAAGAGTACATATTACACCAGCAAAGGATTCAGTTTTTATACAAGATAAGGAGCCAGGGAAGGCGGCAGTTACTCTAAAATTAGCACCAGGACAAAACATTAGTGAAGAACAAGTTAAGTCTATTGTGGCATTAGTATCAGGAAGTACTGAAAATATTCCGAAGGAGAATATTGAAGTAATTGATGACAAGATGAATCTTTTAACAGCTCACATTAATAATGAGGGTGATGGAAGTACTGGTGGAGTAAGCTCAGAGGCTATTTCAAATCAACAAAAGCTTGAGAAAGAGTATGAGTCAAAGCTTGAAAAGGAAATTATTAAGCTTTTAGAGCCTGTAATTGGTAAAGGTAAGGTTAATACTTCAGTAGCTGTTGATTTAGATTTTGATTCTAAGCAAAAGACAGAAACAGTAATTGACCCAAATAAGGTTATTGTTTCCCAAGAAATAAATAAAGAGCAAACGACAAATGGTGCAGGAACTAATAGTAACAGTCCAGTTGATAACAACATGAGCCCTACAATTGGTGAAGGTGATGGACAAGTTTCATCAAATAAAGAAAATAGTACAACTAACTATGATAGTGGTAGAGTTGAAACTAAAACAATTAGTGCACCAGGTGAAGTAAGAAGAATGACTACTTCAGTATTTGTAGATGGGATTTTAGATGCAGGAACTCAAGAGACTCTTCAAGAGGCTGTTGGAGCTGCAATTGGAATAAATACTGAAAGAGGAGATAAGATTACTGTTGTTGGAATGCAATTTGATCCAACAGCTAAGGATGATGCTCAAAAAGAAATAGAGAAGATGGAAGCACAAGCTAGAATGGAAAAAATGACAAGATTTGCAATAATAGGAGCTATTATTGTGGGAATCATTGTAGCAATTGTGTTATTAATGCTTACTATTAAGAAGAGAAAAGATAAAGAAGATGAGAGAGCTTTAGATGTGGTTATTGATGATAATGTACCAGTATCACCACAAAAGTTTGCTCCAATTGATTTTGAAGTAAACAATGAAAAAACTCACATGGAAAATGAAATAAAGCAATATGCTAAGGAAAAACCAGATCAAGTAGTGGATATTATAAAATCCTGGATGTCAGAGAATGAGAGGTAGATTATGGCTAAAGATAATAAATTAACTGGAGTACAAAAAGCAGCTATACTTTTCATAACTCTTGGACCTGAAGCATCTTCAGGAATATTAAAGAAATTACCGGAAGCTGAAATTCAAAAGATTACTTATGAAATAGCAAATATTACATCAGTTAAATCAGAGCAAAAGGATGAAATTTTAAATGAATTCCTTCAAATAAATAAGGCAAGAGATTATATTCTTGAAGGGGGGATTGATTATGCTAAAACCTTACTTTCTAAGGCTTTAGGAAATCAAAGAGCATCTGAGATAATAGAAAAAGTATCAGAAGCTACTCAACAATATAGACCATTTTCAATTGCTAGAAAGGCAGATGCTCATCAATTGCTTAATGTAATTGGTTATGAGCATCCGCAAACAATAGCTTTAATACTTTGTTATTTACAAGAGGATAAGGCGGCTCAGGTTTTAGCAGAGCTTCCAGAGGAGACTCAAAGTGAGGTTGCATACAGAATTGCTAAGATGAGCAATACGTCTCCAATGGTTATTAAGGAAATAGAAAAAGTTTTAGAAAGTAAACTAAGCTCTGTTGTTAGAACAGAGGTTACAACTCTTGGTGGAGTTGATACTTTAGTTGGAATCTTAAATCAGGTTGATAGAACAACAGAAAAGAATATTACAGAATCTCTTGAAAGAGAGGATGCAGAACTTGCTGATGAAGTTAAGAGCTCAATGTTCGTATTTGAGGATGTTATTACTCTTGATGATGTTTATATTCAAAGAATTCTTAGAGAAGTTGAAGTTAAGGAACTTGCGCTTGCTCTTAAGGGATGTTCTGAAGATGTTGCAAATGCTATTTACAGAAACCAATCAAAGAGAGCTGCTGCTTCTTTAAAGGAAGATATGGAATTCTTAGGTCCAGTAAGACTTATGGATGTTGAAAAGGCTCAACAAAAGATTGTTTCTATAATTAGAAGACTTGATGAGGCTGGAGAAATTGTAATATCAAGAGGTGGAGAAGATGCAATTATCGTATAGTGTAATAAAAGAGGATTTTGCAGCACCTGCTGAAGCAAAGAAGGTATCAACAACATTTGTTAAAAAGTTTAAGCCAAGTCATGATGTTGATGGAGAAGGTACACCAGAAGAAGTTTTAGTTAATTATGAAGAATTAATAAAGAACTATGAGAATATAGCAAGTAATATTTTGAAGAATGCTCAATTTGAGGCGGATAAAATAAAGGTTGAAGCTTTAGAAAAGGCTAATATTATTGAAAAGGAAACCTATGAAAAGGCTTATGCAGAAGGCAAGAGGAATGGATATGAGGATGGAAAGAATGAAGCTCTTTCAGAATTCATTCCTCTAGCAAAAAAGCAGTCGGAAGAAACAATTGTTATGGCTGAAAGTATTTTAAAGTATGCAAAAGCACAATATGAAGAGTATCTTTCAACTAAAAAGGGTGAAATTTTAGATTTAAGCTTTACAATGGCACAACATATTTTAAAAAGTGAGATTTCTGAGAATGAAGGAGTATCAAGGTTTGTTGAACAAGTTCTTGAGGACTCAAAGGGAGAGGAAAATGTGATTATAAAATGCAACCCAATTCATGAAGAGGAAATATCAACTAAGCTTAATCTTTGGAAGACAAACTATGCAATAAAGGGTGAAATATTTATTCTTCCAAATCCAAGCATACCACAGGGGAATGCTGTTATTGAAAAGAACAGTGGATTAATGGAAGTAGGCATAGATGTAGCCTTAAATATTATAAAGGAAGAGATGTTTAGCTAACCTCGGAGGAAATTATGATTAATATAAATTTCAATGAATTAAAAAGTAAAGTTGTAGAAATACCAACAATTTACTCAGAGGGAATAGTAAAAAAAGTTATAGGACTTACAGTAGAGGTGTCTGGAATTAAAGCCTTTGTAGGGGAACTTTGCATTATATATAACAATTTAGGTAAGGGCATTAATTGCGAAGTTGTAGGATTTAAGGAAGACTTTGTTTTATTAATGCCTTTAGGCGATTTATCAGGTATAGCACCTGGGTGTAAGGTTATTCCTCAAAGGAAGCCTCTAAATGTTAAGTGCTCTGAGAAGCTGCTTGGAAAAATTTTAGATGGTTTAGGAAATCCATTAACTGGTGAGGGTAATAATTTTGGTGATGCTTATCCACTAGAAAATGATCCACCTGATCCACTAAAGAGAACAATTATAAAAGAGATTATGCCAACAGGAGTTAGAGCTATTGATGGATTTTTAACTTGTGGAGAAGGGCAAAGAATTGGTATTTTTGCAGGTTCTGGGGTTGGTAAAAGTACAACCTTAGGAATGATAGCAAGAGAGGCAAAGGCAGATGTTAATGTTATTGCACTTATAGGGGAAAGAGGAAGAGAGGTTCTTGAGTTTATTCACAAAGACCTTGGAGAAGAAGGTATGAAAAAGTCTGTGGTTGTGTGTGCGACATCTGATCAACCAGCTCTTGTAAGAATGAAGGGCGCATTAACTGCAACTGCAATAGCTGAGTACTTTAGAGATAAAGGTAAAAAAGTAATTTTAATGATGGACTCTGTAACAAGATATGCAATGGCTCAAAGAGAGGTTGGTCTTGCTATAGGTGAGCCACCAGCAACAAAGGGATATACTCCTTCAGTTTTTGCAAAGCTTCCAAAGTTAATGGAGAGAGCAGGAACCTCTGAACATGGAAGTATAACTGCCTTTTATACAGTACTTGTTGATGGAGATGATTTTAATGAACCAATAGCTGATACAGTTAGAGGTATATTGGATGGACACATTGTTTTATCAAGACATTTAGCACACAAAAATCATTATCCTGCAATTGATGTTTTAAATTCTGTATCAAGATTAATGCCTGCAATTGCTAGTGATGAACATAAAAAGGCGGCATCATTTGCAAGAGATTTATTGGCTACGTATAAGGATTCGGAAGATTTGATTAACATTGGTGCATATGTAAAAGGAAGTAATAAAAAGGTAGATTTAGCTATTCAATATCATGATTATTTAGAGGCATATTTAAGACAGGGTATTAGTGAGGCTTCACTAATTGAGGATAGTATTTCTCATTTAACTTCAGTTTTTAAAGGGTAGAAAAGAGGAGATTTAAATGTCAAAGGGCTTTAAATTTGGGCTTCAAAAGGTTCTTGAAATTAGAGAAGAGCAGGAAGAAGAAAGTAAAAGAAGGTTTCAAGAATGTCAAAGGCAAAAGGAAGTTACTAAAAATAAGTTAGATAATCTTCACAATAACTATAAAAAGTATGGTGGAATAAAGCCAGGTGAGGATATTATTTATCAAAAGATAAAAAGGAACTATATTTTAGGTCTTGAGCAAGGAATTGAGGAAACTAAAAGGGAGTTAAGTGATAAGGAAAGACAGCTTGAATATAGTAGAAAGGATTTAACCTTAAAAACTATTGAAAGAAAAACTGTTGAAACCTTAAAGGATAAACAATATGCAAGCTTTGTAAAGGAGCAAGAGAGAGTTGAACAAATAAATAATGATGAATTTGCTCTTTACGGGTTTATGAGAAGACTTGAAAGGGGGTGAGAATAAAAAATGGATATAACAAAGATGTTAATTAAGGAAAAGGTTCAAGTTAAGTCTTCAAATTCTAAGGAAAGTAACTCTTTTCAAGGAAAGGAAACTTCTAAGGAAGTTAAAAACTTTAATGAAGTTCTTGAAAAGCAGAAGTCTGTTATAAAGAATGAGAAGGAAACTAAGACTGAAACTTTAGAAAAAGAAGTTAATGTTCAAAATAAAGATGTAGATTTAAAGGTAGAAGAATTAGATAAGCTATTAGAGAGAATTCCAGAGCTTTCAGATGAAGAGTTGGATAAGGTTACAGAAGAAATATTATCTATATTATTACTTTTAATGAACAATTTAAGTAATGATGAGCCAATGGAAGAGTTAATTCCAAAAAATTCTGATGGAACAATAAATGTAGAAGAGCTTAATATTCTTGTAAGTGAAGAGAAGCCTAAAAACATTGATGGATTAAAGAATATTTCATCTGTAAAAAAAGAAGAGTTAAATGCAGTTCTTAATGTTTTAGATAGCATAGTTAAAGAGGCTTCTATAAGATTAGAAGTTAAGCCTGAAAGTGGAATTAATAATGATAAGCTTGGTGAATTAGTTAATAATTTAAAAGAGTTTATTAAAAATCCAGAGGAAAAGATAAAGGGTGATTCTTTAAAGGATGAAATTAAAAACTTACTTAATTTAAAGGTTGATGAAAATAGTAAATCTGAGGATAAAGTAATTATTTTAGATGAAAATTCTTCCTTTGAAGATAATGATTCATCTTCTCAAGAAGATAAGAATATTACTTCAAAAGTAGATAAGAATTTAAATTCTAAAGAAGAGAAATTTTTAAATAGCTTAATTTCTGAAGAAAATAAGAGTTTAGATAAATTCTCTGTGAATGCATTTAAAGCAAACTTTGGAAGAATTGATGCTCCAGTTCAAAAGGAAGCACCAGTTATTACAAAATCAAATGCTGTTTTTGACATGATTAAGACGGTTAAGTTCATGCAAACAAATGCTTTAAAGGAATTGACTGTTAAGATTTATCCAAAGGAGCTTGGTGAAATAACTATTTCTATATCTCAAGATAAGGATGTAATGAAGGCGAATATTAAGGCAAACACTAAGGATGCATATACGTTACTAAATAATAATTTAGTTGAGATTAAGAAGTCTTTAGGGGAGCAAAATATTAAAATTCAAGAAGTAAATATAAGTCTTTATAATGACGATACAACCTTCTATAGAGAGGGAGAAGAAAATAGAAAATCTTTATTTGAAGAGGAAATGAAAAAAGGTAAGGTAAATGGCATTATTCATGAGGATGAGGAAGAAGAAATTTCTTTATACGATGGAAATGTAAATGCTTTGGCATAGGAGGAGAATATGAGTAATTTTACTGTAAATGGATATGCAGGACCTAATAAAACTGATAGGGGAACGCCTATTATGAAACCAGGTCAAGATATGGATAAGAATGCATTCTTAAAAATATTATCAGCAGAGCTTGCAAACCAAGATCCAACAGCTGATATTGATCCAACAGCTTATGTATCGCAAATGGCTCAGTTTGCAGCTATGGAGCAAATGCAAAACTTAAACCAAACTATGACGTCTAGTACAGCTCATAACTTAGTTGGTAAGGGTGTAACTGTTAGTGTTACTGATAGTGAAGGTAAGCCTTATACTGGTGTAGTTAAGGGCGTAAGTAGTGATAGTAGAGGAACAACTTTATCTGTTGAGGTTAATGAGGGAGGAAAAACTGTTTATAAGGACTTTAGAATGGAAGATGTATTAACTGTTTTAGATGTTCCTGATTATAGTGTTCCACCATTAAATAATATGAATGGAAATATTCAATTCTTAGTTGCTTCATCATTCATAGGAAAAGATGTTGAGTTAAGTGCTAAGGATGAAGAGGGTAATAATCTTAAGGGTAGTGTCAAAGGTGTATACAAAGATAATGGACAAATTAAGATTAGAGTTGAACTTGAAGGTGGAGAAATTAAGGAATACAACTATGAAGATGTTGTAAAGGTAGGAGACTTCTCAGGAACAATAGATGGGGAAGAAGGCAGTGAAGGTGAAAAACCAGAAGTTGAAACACCAGATGGGGATGTTCAAGAGTAAAATATTTTTGGAGTTGAGAACATGGGTTATAGAATGATAAATGGACAGGCATTTAGAGTTGGAAACATTACTCCAGCAAATAACAATACAACCCAAAAAGTTTCTTCTAAAAATAATGAAGGTAAAAATAGCTTTCAGGAGATTTTAAATAAAACTTTAACAAATGATGATAGGGGATATATCCTTTCTAAACATGCAGAGGATAGATTAAAAGCTATTAATTTTACTGAAAATGATATGAAGGAAATTGAAAAGGGATTTAATATTGCTGAAGGAAAGGGTTCTAAGAACTCAGTAATGCTTTATAAGGATGTAGCATTAATTGCAAGTATTGAAAATAGAACATTAATTACAGCTATTGAAAAGGATAGAGCAAAGGAAAATTGCTTTACTAATGTTGATTCAGTAGTGATTTTGTAGGCTGGACCAATAAAAATGGAGGCCTATCTTAGCTGAATGATGGATGCTAAGAAAGAATAAGGTTTGGAGGTCAATAAATATGTTAAGATCAATGTATTCAGGTATAAGTGGAATGAAGGCTAATCAGGTTAAGCTTGATGTTATAGGTAATAATATTGCAAATGTTGGTACTACAGCATTTAAATCATCAAGAGTAACTTTTAATGATATGCTAAGTCAAAATGCAGGGGATGCTCAAGCTCCTTCTGTTAATATGGGAGGTACCAATGCTATGCAGGTTGGACTTGGAGTTCAATTATCTAGTATTGATACTGTAATGACTCAAGGAAACATGCAACCTACTGGTAGAAGCTTAGATGTAGCTATTGATGGTGAAGGGTTCTTCATGGTATCAAGAGGACCAGTTATTAATGGTGATGGTACTTTAGAGGTTAATCATAAAAATGGGAACCATAGTCTTACTGAACAATCATTAAGTTCATCAGGATCAGAATTACTATATTCAAGAGATGGTTCATTTATTTTAGATGAACAAGGAAATCTTTTAACTAGTGACGGATATAGAGTTATGGGATATTCTTTAACTAATGATGATAATGGTTCAAGTGCAACAGCACAAAAGCCTAATAATGTTAATGTAGCAGGTTTAGATTTTAGATTTGGACCGGGTTCACAGTTAAATGGATATAAGGTTGTTTTAGGACAAGTTGGTCCTCAAACGCCAACTAGTGCAAAGGTTGATGAGGCTGCTAAGCTTATTGTTGTTAATGGAGATTTCTCAACTCCTGGTGCGTTAACGGCAAAGCAAGTTGAGTCTGCAGTTGCTAAGGCTTTATCTGGGGAAGGTATTTCTCAATCAATTACTGTAACTGGTAAGCCAATGAATATTGAAGGACTTGGTTCTGATGGAGTTAAGGGTGGTGCTGATGCTACTGCTCCAGGAAATATTTCAGTTGGTGGATTTACTTTTGCATTTGGTGAAGGTAGTGAGTTAAATGGATTTACTTTTGAAATTGGAGAGATTGGTTCAGGGACAAGTACTAATGCAATAGTTAACAAGGACACTAAGAAAGTTATTATAAATGGAGATTTTATTACTAAAGGTTCTTTAACTGGAGATGCTTTAAAGGAAGAGTTAAATAGTAAATTAGCTGCTGAAGGAATAAAACAACAGGTAACAAATGTTACAGGTTCTCCAGTGAATTTAGCTAATATTGCAACTAGTGTTGGAACAGGAGCTAATTTTGAAGAAGGTAAAATGGAAGCTCAAGATGGAGCAAATATAACTAGTTTTGGAGGAATAGATTTTACAAATCTATTAGAGTTCAAGGAAGAGGTTGGAAATGGAGCTGTACTTAATGGCTATAAGATAAAATGGGGAGATACAAATGCTTCTAAAACTGCTGTTAAGGTTGATAAGGATACTAAGGTTATTGAAATTCATGCAAAGCTTAAGGATAATCCAGATACTGAATCATTAAGAGATGAAATACCAGGGTTGTTTAATAAGGCACTTAATGATGCAGGGATAAAAGGCGTTGAAATGAAACAACTTCCAACAGCACCTACTGTTACTGATGATTTAAGTAATGTAAAAGGATACATACAAATTAAGGATGGTGTAAATCTTGAAGCTCCAAAACCTATAAATTTAGGTGGGTTTACAATCAATTTACCTAAGGGAACAAAATTTGATAACTATAAATTTGAAATATCAGATGTTCAATATTCAGGTGGATTAGATGTAAAAGTAGAAGATGGAATTATTAAAATAAAAGGTGATTTTGTAACCCCAAACGAAGTAACTGCTGCAAAATTAGAAGATGCTATAAATGCTAAGTTACCAACAGATATGGGTAAGGTTACAGTAACAGGAACTGGAAAGGTTTATACAGGATTAAGCTCAACAGCAATTGATGGTGGGGATGACTTAAAGGCTCCAGGATCAGTAACAGCAAATGGTATGACATTTGAAATGACTGCAGGAGGAGCATTAAATGATTATAGAATTCAAATAGGTCAAATAACAGCTGGAACAAAAGCAGAAGCTAAAATTGATGAAAAGAATAAAACAATCATTATAAATGCAGACCTTGTTACACCAGGAGTAACTAGCTCAATAAATGTACAAAATGCATTAAATAAAGCATTACAAGAGGCTGGAATTAACCAAGGAATAAAGGTGTCAGGAGCACCAGTACCAATCAGTGGTACAGAATCAGAAGAAACCTTTGGAGGAACTCCAGTACAAAGTTTAGAGCAAGATGGAACAGTAAACTATGTTGATGCAACAGGGGATTTAAAATCATATGATGAAAACTTAAAAACATTAAAGATTCCAAACAAGGTAAAAATACCAGGAACAGATCAGGAATTAAGAGTTAAATCATACACAATTGATGGTAATGGTGTAATAATGGGAGTTCTTGAAGATGGTAGAGTTGCAGCACTTGGACAAATTGCTATGGCAAGCTTCAATAATGCTGAAGGTTTATCAAAGCAAGGTGGAAATCTATATGCTTCAACAGTTAACTCAGGAGAACCAATCCTAAAAACAGGAGTTGGAACTTTAGGAGATGATAACTCAAAGGGATATGGAGCTAATCTTCAAGGTATGCTTGAAATGTCAAATGTTGACCTTGGAGAGCAATTTACAGATATGATTGTTACGACAAGAGCATTCCAAGCAGCTGGAAAAATGATAAATACAGGTGATGAAATACTTCAAGATATAATCAACTTAAAGAGATAATAACTTAAGGTGATGGGGACGTTCCAGAGAAGTGACAGGGACGTGCCTGAGACGTCCCTGTCACCTAAACATAAGTTTGTTTAAACAAGGATGTGAGAATGGGTTTATGTTTATGAATTAGAATAGAAATTGCAGTTTTACAAGGAGGTAATAAAATGATTTATTTAACTGGAATGGATAATAAGGAATATGTGTTAAATGCTGACCATATTGAAAAGATAGAAGAGGTACCTGAAACTATAATTACATTAGTTAATGGTAAAAAGTACATAGTACTTGAAACGGTAGAAGAGGTAGTAGAAGAAGTAGTAAGATATAAAAATAGAATAGTTACTTATAGAATTTAGGAGGCGTTACTATGAAAAAATCAGATGCTTTAACTTCGGTTGGGTTAGTAGTTGGTATTGCGATGATGATTTGGGGAATGTCTTCTGGAAGTTCTCTGAAACTGTTTTGGGACTTACCATCACTAGTAATTACAGTAGGTGGTTCATTATGTGGAGTTCTTATAGTTATATCACAAGATGACTTAAAAAGAATGGGTAAGGTATTAATGCAAGCTTTTAATGGTGGAGCTGAAAATGGTACTGAATTAATAAATAAATTTGCAGAGCTTTCAAAGAAGGCTAGAAGAGAAGGACTATTATCATTAGAAGATGAGATATCACAAATTGAAGATCAATTTATGAAAAAAGGCTTACAAATGGTAGTTGATGGTATTGAACCAGAAACTATAAAAGAAATTTTAGAATTAGAAATTTCAGAAATGGAAAAGCGTCATAGCGATGGAGCAAAAATATTTAGTACTTGGGGCGCTTATGCACCTGGGTTTGGTATGTTAGGTACACTTATTGGACTTATACAAATGCTTGCTAATTTAACAGATGCAACAACAATTGCACAAGGGATGGGTAAAGCATTAATAACTACTTTCTATGGTTCATTATTAGCAAATATATTTTGTAATCCTGTTGCAGCAAATCTAACAAAGAAAAATGAGATTGAAGTAATGGCTAGAGAAATGATGTTAGAAGGTATTTTGGCAATACAATCTGGAGTTAATCCAAGAATTGTTGAAGAGAAATTAATGACATATTTAAATCCAACTGAAAGATTAGAGTATTTAAATTCAAACCTTGAAAGTAGTGAAGGAGTTGCATAGCTATGGCAAGGAAAAAAAGAGGAGTAAGTGATGGTCCAAGAGGTGATGAATGGTTAGCAACCTTTTCTGATACTGTAACATTGTTAATGACATTTTTTATATTGTTATACTCAATGGCAACTGTAGATACAGCTAAAATGGAGCAGTTGAGTAAAGCCTTTAATGAAGTAATGCTTGGTAAAAAAGGTGAATCAATTTTAGAGTTCAATATGTATAATGGAGATGTTCCACTAGTTGGAGGAGAATCTGTACAAACAGATATGATAGAACAAGGACAAACATCTCAAAGTGCAATGTATGATGAAGTTAAGGCGTTTGTACAAGAAAATTCATTAAATGAAGTTGTACAAATAACAGAAGATGAGAGAGGAATAATACTTCAATTAAGAGATAGTATATTATTTGAAACAGGAATGGCAAATTTAAAGCCAGAAAGTATAAATATTTTAGATAAAATAAATGATCTTATTGGAAGTTTACCTAACTCAATTATAGTTGAGGGACATACAGATAATGTACCAATAAGTACATCAAAATTTGATTCAAACTGGGATCTTTCAGCAGCTAGAGCAATTAATGTTGTTAGATATTTTACAGAAAATAAGGGGCAAAATCCAACAAGATTTAGTGCCCAAGGGTATGGAGAATATAAGCCAATAGTGCAAAATAATAGTGTAGAAAATAGAGCTAAAAATAGAAGAGTTAACATTCTACTTGTTGCAAACAATAAGGAGTGATAATAATGGCAACAGATAAAGAAAATAAAAAGGGTGGAAAAGGTAAAACAATAATTCTAGTAGTAATAGCCTTAATTGTAGTAGGGGTAGTTAGTTTTGGTGCTACATATATGGTTTTAAACAATAAAGCAGAGGCAACAGAGCCAGAAATTAAGGAAGCATACTGTAATTTAGAGGAAATAATGGTCAATTTAAATGATGAGGGACCGAAAAGGTATTTAAAAACTTCGGTTTCAATAAGCTATGATTCAAAAAATAAGGAATTAGCAGCAGAAATAGAAGAAAACATAGTGGCAGTTAGAGATGCTACAATTTACTATTTTAAAACAAAAACAACTAATGACTTTAAGGCAGAAAATGAAGCTGTATTAAAGAAAGGGTTGGCAGATAAAATTAATGGAGTTTTAAAGACGGGAGATATTATAGATGTAAAATTCTCTAATTTAATAACTCAATAAGGAGAAAAAATGGATACATTTTTCATGTTCATAAAACTAATTTTCGCCCTTACATTTGTACTTTTATTAATGCTATTAACTTTGAAAATGGCAGGTAAGGGATATGGGAATATAAACTCTAATAAACACGTTAAAGTCGTAGATAGAATTCAAATAGGAAAAGATTCATTTGTAACAGTACTTAAGGTAGGGGAAAGAGGTTATTTATTGAGTAATTCTCCAAGTAAAACAGAGGTGTTAGATAGACTACCAAAAGAAGAAATAGAAGCTATAGAAGAAGAAAAGAAAAAAGCAGCTGAAAATATCAGTGGAGTATATGACAAGATAATAGTTGGCTGCAAAGATGGTAGTCAAAAAATACTTGGAAGATTAAATTCAAAGGACGAGAAAAATGAGTAAAAAGAAAAAAATAATTTATACAATTTTATTTACAATTTCATTAATAGGAATCTTTGGAGTATCAGCATATGCAACTCCGGGAAATGTACAAGTACCAGATATAAATATATCTTTAGGAAATGATGGAACACCATCTGATTATGTATCAAATGTTAAGCTATTAATATTATTTACAATATTAGCAGTTTTACCATCAGTAATCATAATGGTAACATCATTTACTAGAATTGTAGTTGTGTTTTCATTTTTAAAAAGTGCTATGGGTGCACAACAATCAATACCTAGTCAGGTATTAGTTGGACTAGCTCTTTTTCTAACAATCTTCATTATGACACCAGTTTATAATGAGATGAATGAAAATGGCTTTAAACCATATATGGAAAATAAAATTACACAAGAAGAAGCAATTAGCGAAGGGCTTAAGCCATTAAAGGAATGGATGTTAAAGCAAACAAGACAAAAGGATTTAGAGCTTTTTGTTGAAGTTTCAGGAGTAGATCAAAATGAACTAACAAAAGAAAACGTACCATTAAATGTATTAGTACCAGCTTTTGCAATTAGTGAATTAAAAACTGCTTTCCAAATAGGATTTTTAATATTTTTACCATTCCTAATGATAGATATGGTTGTAGCAAGTGTATTAATGTCCATGGGGATGTTTATGCTTCCACCAGTTATGGTATCACTTCCATTTAAATTACTGCTATTTGTAATGGTAGATGGATGGTACTTAATGGTTAGGTCATTAATTATGAGTTTCTCGTGAGGTGATGTAGTATGAGTGAAAGTTTAGTAACAGGTGTAGTAAAAGATGCATTAACAACATCTTTAAAGGTTGCAGGACCGATATTATTAATTGCAATAATTATAGGACTAATAATTAGTATTATTCAGGCTACAACACAAATTCAAGAACAAACATTAACCTTTGTTCCAAAGCTTTTAGGAGTAGCATTTGTGGGATTATTATTAGGTAATTGGATGCTTCATAATATAATGTCGTTTACTGAAAGAATATTTGAATTAATAATAAAAATCTCAACATAGGTGAAGTTTAATGGTAAACGCAGTATATTTCTTAGCAGTAACATTAATATTTATTAGACTTACTTCCTTCTTTTTATGTGTGAAAATATTTTTCCCAAAGGGAACACCACCCATATTAAAAGGAACATTAAGTATGATAATTTCCTTAGCAGTAATATCAGGAATTGATTACTCCTATGTTGGGGAAATATCAAATAACTATATACTTATAATTAGTATTTTAAATGAAATAATGACAGGAGTAATACTTGGAGTAATTACAAGTATGCTTTTTGAAATGGTTAGATTTGCAGGGGCACTTATGGATATACAGGCGGGTTTATCCATGGTGCAAATAGTAGACCCTACAACAAGTGTTAACTCAACACTTTTATCAAACCTTTTATATACCATATCAATGGTAATATTCTTTGTGGTTGATGGACATCACCTGTTGTTAAAGTGTTTAATAAGAAGCTTTAGCATAGTCCCCATAGGACAGAGTGTTATAAATGGGGAATCAGTCATGGTTGTTGTTCAAAGCTTTATAGAGTTTTTTACACTAGGATTGAAAATAGCAATACCTTTGGTATTGATAATAATAATAACAGATTTATGTATGGCATTGGTATCAAGAGCTGTTCCAGCAATAAATGTAATGATACTTGGAATGCCAGTAAAAATAATAGTTGGGATTATGACTTTTATAGTTATACTTCCAATAACAATAAAATTAATAATAATAGCGATAGGAAACCTACCTGATATTTTCCAGGAAATATTTAAGACAATATCAGTAGTTCCAATAGCATTAGTTTTTGCAGATGAGAAGACTGAGGAAGCAACTCCTAAGAAAAAATCTGAAGCAAAGAAAAAAGGGCAAGTGCCAAGAAGTAAAGAAATAGGACTTGCGCTATCAATGCTTGCTTGTACATTCATAGTATTAGTATTAAGTGAGTTTATTGTAGAAAATCTTAGAGATAGTATGATTTTCTTTTTAGGAGATTTTTCCTTAACACAAGTTAATGATATGACATTAGGTGGAATAACAAGTACTGTTCTTGCTAGAATGGCAATGGTAATAATGCCAGTAGTTTTACCAATAATGATAATTGGTATAGTGGCAAGCTTACTTCAAACTGGAATAATGTTTACAGGGGAAGGATTAAAGCCAAAATTCTCAAAGTTGAATCCAATCAGTGGATTTAAAAATATGTTTTCAAAGAAGAGTTTTGTGGACCTAATTAAAAACCTAATAGTTGTAACAATAATAGGATTTATAGGTTATAAATACATAACAAGCAATTATAGTAACATAATTCAAATGGGGAATTTATATTTACCTTCCATTGGAGTTGAGGTTAAGAATCTTGTAATAGGAATATTTACTCAGATTTCAATAGTATTAGTTGCAATTGCAGCAATAGATTATATAGTTCAATTTAAGTTTCATGAAAAGGATCTTAGAATGACTAAGCAGGAAGTTAAGGAAGAATATAAGCAAATGGAAGGGGATCCTCAAATCAAGGGAAAGATAAAACAAAAGCAAAGAGAAATGGCAACAGGAAGAATGATGCAGGCTGTTGGAGATGCAACAGTAGTTATTACAAATCCAACACATATTTCAGTTGCAATAAAATATCAAGAGGGAGAAATGCAAGCCCCTAAGATTGTTGCTATGGGAGCAGATCACATTGCTCTTAAGATAAAGGAAGAGGCAAAGAAGCATGAGGTTCCAATAATTGAAAATAAGCCTTTAGCAAGATTAATATTTGATAAGCTTAAGGTAGATGATGAAGTACCACAGGATATGTATCAAGCAGTAGCAGAAATACTTGTTATTGTATTTAAGATGAAGAAGAAATAACGCAGTTTAAAGGATGGGATAAGGTGTTACCATTTAATAATAAGAGGATAGATATAAAAAATAATACAGACGTATTGGTGGCATTTGGAGTAATTTCCATTGTTCTTATGATAATTATTCCACTACCAAAGTTTTTATTAGATATATTATTAGCCTTAAACATAACAATATCAATAATAATAATTTTAATAACAATGTTCACAACAAATGTACTACAACTATCAGTATTCCCAACACTGCTACTTGTAACAACACTTTTTAGACTAGGGCTTAATATATCATCAACAAGACTTATATTAAGTGAAGCAGATGCAGGACAAATAATCCAAGCCTTTGGAGAATTTGTTATCGGTGGAAACTATGTTGTTGGGGTAATTATATTCATAATTATTGTAATAGTTCAATTCGTAGTTATTACAAACGGGGCAGGAAGAGTATCAGAAGTATCAGCAAGATTTACACTTGATGCAATGCCAGGTAAGCAAATGAGTATAGATGCAGATTTAAATTCAGGACTTATTGATGAGGCAACAGCAAAGCAGAGAAGACATGATCTTCAATCTGAAGCAGATTTTTATGGTGCTATGGACGGGGCATCAAAGTTTGTTAAGGGGGATGCTATTGCTGGTATCATAATAACCCTAATAAACGTAATTGCAGGTATTGTAATTGGAATGATGGACAAAGGTCTTTCAGCAGGAGATGCAGCATCACTTTATGTTGGTTTAACTGTTGGGGATGGTTTAGTTTCGCAGGTTCCAGCATTATTAATTTCAACAGCATCAGGTATTCTTGTAACACGTTCAGGAAGTGCAGATAACTTTGGTAAAACACTTTCAAGACAATTAACAGCCTTTCCAATAGCAAGTGCAATTGCTAGTGGAGTTATGTTAATGCTTGCACTTGTTCCAGATATGCCTAAAGCACCATTTTTATTGGCATCAGTATCCATGGGAGCATTAGCTTATCTGTTATATAAGGAAGAGGTTAAGCAACAGGAAAGAGAAATTGAAATGGAAGAGCAAGAAATTACAGAAATGGAAAGTAAAGAGCCAGAGAATGTAATGAATTTAATTTCTGTTGAACCGATGGAGGTTGAAATTGGATATGGATTAATCCCTCTTGCTGATGAAAGTACAGGTGGAGATTTACTTCAAAGAATTGCATCTGTTAGAAGACAGTGTGCAATTGAAATGGGAATAGTAGTTCAACCAATTAGAATTAGAGATAATTTACAACTTAAGACAAATGAGTATGTTATTAAAATAAGAGGGACAGTAGTTGTTTCATCAGAATTAATGCCGAATATGTTATTATCCATGGACCCTACTGGAGAAAATGGAGAAATTCAAGGTATTAAAACAATTGAGCCAACCTTTGGACTTCCAGCAGTTTGGATAAATACAGACCAAAGAGAAGAGGCTGAAATTAAGGGATTAACAGTAGTTGACCCGACAACAGTTATGGTTACTCATTTAACAGAAACAATTAAGACACATTCATATGAGCTTTTAGGAAGACAAGAAGTTAAATTAATTGTTGATAATACAAGAGAGAAATATAGCGCAGTAGTAGATGAATTAATACCAGATTTAATGACTATTGGAGAGATGCAAAAGGTATTACAAAATTTATTGAGAGAAAAAGTTCCAATAAAAGATATGGTTACAATAATGGAATCATTAGCTGATAATTCTAGGAATACAAAGGACTTAGAAGTTTTAACAGAGTATGTTAGATTTGCTTTATCAAGAACAATTTGCAATCAAATAATAGATGAAAATAGATCTATTACAGCAGTAACACTAAGTCCACAGCTTGAAGAACTTATATCAGCAAATGTTCAAAAATCAATGCAAGGAAGTTTCTTAAGTATAGACCCAGATACAACAACAACAATATTCCATGCAATAAGAAATACTATTGAGACAATATACTTCCATAATAACCAACCAGTTATACTGGTATCACCAAATATAAGACCAGGAGTAAGGAAGCTAATTGAAATGGTATTCCCACATATTATGGTACTTTCATTAAATGAGATACCAAATGATGTTGAAATAAGAACTGAAGGAGTTGTTTCATTAGGATGATAATTAAAAGATATTTAGTTAGCAACATGAATGAGGCTTTAACTAGAATAAGACATGAACTAGGAAAAGATGCAGTAATAATTAGCCAAAGAAAAGTGAAAAAACAAGGATTAAAAGGTTTCTTTGAGCCAAGATTAATAGAAGTAACAGCAGCAGTAGAAAATTCTTCAATAAAAACTCCTAAGAAAAGTGAGGAGGAAAGCTTTAAAAACTCATTAGAAGACATTAAAAGAGTAATGGAAATGGAAATAGAGAATAAACAATCTAAGGAAGTTAAAGAACAAATAAAGGTTTCAAATAATGATGCTTCATTAGAAAAAGAAGTAATGGAGATGAAGGTTCTTCTTAATAAAGTTATAAAAAATACAACAAAAGAAGAAACAATAAATCCAGTTAATGAGCTTATAAAGCAAAGTGATATTGAGGAAAGTTTGCTAGGTGAATATGAGGATGAAATTCCAACAGTAGAAAAATTAAAAGAAATTCTATTAAATGATATAGAAGTAGAATGTGAAGATTTAAAAGGAAATATAGTTTTAGTTGGCCCAACAGGTGTTGGGAAAACTACAACTATTGCTAAGTTAGCAGGAAGATTATCATTAATTGAAAAAAAGAGAGTAGGATTAATTACGGTAGATACATACAGAATAGGTGCAGTAGATCAATTAAGAACATATGCAGAAATTATGAATATTCCATTTAAAGTTGTAATTACAATTAAAGAAATGGAGGAAGCAGTTGCTTCTATGAAGGATTGTGATGTAGTTTTAATTGATACAACAGGAAGAAGTAGTAAAAATTCAATGCAGCTTTCTGAATTAAGAGCATTTATACAAAAAACTAGTGCTTCATCCATAAAATTAGTAATAAGTTCAACAACAAAAAACAAAGATATAAAAACAATTGTTGAAGGTTACGCTGATTTGTCATATGATAGTATTATAATCACAAAATTGGATGAAACTTCCGCATACGGTTCTATCTATAATATTCAAAAATATGCTAGAAAACCAATTTCATTTATAACAATAGGACAAAATGTGCCAGATGATATTAAAACACCATCTCAAAAGGAAATTTTAAGCTTAATTTTAGGTGAGGAAGTTATATGTTAGATCAAGCAGCAAGATTAAGAAGTTTAGCAAATGGAGAGGAAATTGAAAAAGATACTCAAAAAGCTAAAATTATTACAGTTACCTCTGGAAAAGGGGGAGTTGGTAAGTCAAACTTTGTTGTTAATTTATCAATATACTTAAGAAGGATGGGAAAAAAGGTTTTAATATTTGATGCAGATATTGGAATGGGTAATGATGATGTGTTAATGGGTGTTTTTCCTAAATATAATGTTTTTGACATCATAAAGGGAAAAGATATTAATGAAGTTTTAGTAGAAGGACCAGAAGGTGTAATGCTACTTCCTGGCGGGTCAGGACTTAACAAAATAGAAGATATGCAAGAGGTTGAAAGAAATATATTTCTTTCAAAGCTACAAGAAATTGAAGGCTTTGATTTTATATTAATGGATACTGGTGCAGGAATAAGTAGAAGTGTACTAGCGTTTTTAGCTTGTTCAGAAGAGTTAATATTATTAACAACGCCAGAACCAACAGCCTTAACGGATGCATATAGTCTATTAAAAGCAGCAGATTACTTTAAAATTAAGGATAAAGCCAAGGTTGTGGTTAATAGAGCTTTTGATTATGAAGAGGGTGAACAAACCTATGGCAAATTTAAAAATGCTGTAGAAAGATTCTTAAGAATTAGGGTTGAATATTTAGGGTGTATTTTAGAAGATAGACATTTAGTAAAAGGTGTTAGAGAGCAAAGACCTTTTATTATTTCTTATCCAAATTCACAAGGTGCAAAATGTATTGCAACGATAGGGAACAAATTAATTGGAGATAGCAGCATTAAAGGTGTTGGAGCCCAAGGATTATTTAGAAAGCTATTAAATATATTTTCATAGGGGGATTCTAGGGTATGGCAAGTTTAAATTTATGTGTAAACAACAGGATTGAGATTTTAAGAGAGGATGAGAACTTTAAAAGTATAGTACAAGATGTAAATAATGAAATGTTTTCTATTAATATTCCAGTAAGTAATGGAGTATATTTACCACTTCAAAATGGGGAAGAAGTTAACTTTTTTTATTATGTAGATAATGGAGGGTGCTTTAAATTTGATGGTAAGGTAATAGAGAAATTAATAGAAAACAATATGCATTTATATAAGATTTCTAATCCTTACAATGTGAAAAAGATACAAAGAAGAAGCTTTGTAAGAGTTGATACAATAGAACAAACATATTATAGAGTAATTAAAGAAGATAATGATGGAAAATGGAACAAGGGATTAGTGGTAGACTTAAGTGGTGGAGGACTAAGATTTAAGATTAAAGATGAGGTAAATCTTAGTGATATAGTAGAAATAAATTTAATAATAAATGATGAAAAACTACCTGTAAAAGGGGAGATTGTTAGAATTGATAGAACAGAAGATAAAGAGTTCATGTGTGGAATTAATTTTATAGATTTAAGGGAAAGAGAAAGAGATAAAATTATTTCAAAGGTCTTCCAGTTAATGAGAAAGCAAAGAGGAGTACTATAGAGGAGGATGAGAAGTGAATACCATAGTTACTGAAGAGGTTAAAGAAAAGATAGTAAAGGAATATATTCCACTTGTGAAATATATTGCTTCTAGAGTAGCACTTGGAAAAACAAAATATATAGAGTATGAGGATCTTATTAGCTATGGCATTGTTGGTTTAATGGATGCAATTAATAGATTTGATGAGGAAAAGGGTGTTAAATTTTCCTCATATGCATCCCTTAGAATTAAGGGAGCAATGATAGACCAACTAAGAAAAGAGCGTCCAATTTCTAAGGGAGCTATGGATAAACTTCATAAATATAATGAAGCAATGGAAACACTTCAAAGAGAGTTCCATAGAGAACCATCTACTGATGAGATTGCTAGATATCTTAATGTAGCTAGAGAAGATGTATATGAAGTAGAAGGATATATAAATTATATGTCTGTAGTATCCTTAGAAGAAGTTATATTTTCTGATGATGAGGATATGACAAGAATGGGGCTTATAGAGGATAAAAATAGTCCAAGTCCAGAGTCTAGCTTAGATGATAAAGTGAGTGTAGAGTTATTATCAAAAGGAATAGAAAGACTAAAGGAAAAGGATAGAATGGTTTTAAATCTTTATTATTATGAAGGATTAACGTTGAAAGAAATAGGACAAGTTCTAGAGGTGTCAGAATCTAGAGTTTGCCAGTTACATAGTAGAGCAATAAAAAAATTAAGAGAAGAATTAACAAAATTGCATTTTTAAGGTGAGGGAAATATGCCAATTTTACTTATTTGTTTAGGACTTATACTTATAGTATTTAATTACATAGCATTACAAAAAGATGGCACATCATTTAAAGCGGTGCTAAATAAAAGCCAACAAAATTTATCAGAGGAAAAGCTTGAACTTGGAATGATAAGAAAGGAAATGGCAGAAACAATAACAGAACTTCAAAGAGAAATATATTCATTAAGAGAAGAGTTATCAAAATATAAAAGTGAAGACGTTAAAGAGTTTAAAATTATGGACGACATAATAAAAGAAGATGAAAATGAAAACGAATATCTTCTTAAAGGCAATCAAGATGTGATTTCAGATATAAACTTTAATCTTAAAAAAGAGGATGAGGGTAAAACAGATAAAATAAGAGAACTCATTAAAAGAGGATTAAGTGATGATGAAATATGCAAGGAGTTATCTCTTGGTAAGGGGGAAGTATTATTAGTAAGAAGTTTATACAAAAGTTAAAGGAAATAATTTTGTTTTTAAGTGATAAAAAGATTCTTCTTGGAATTGGAATAGGTTTGGTACTAGCTTCTTTATTGAACTTCTCATATAGCTATGAGAACTCTGTGAGCAATGGAAGAATAGAGGAAAATGCAAGAGGATTAGGAATGCATTATAGTGATGAATGCAAAGTTTTGTTTGAAAGGGATGATAAGTAATGATTAGAAGTCTCTATACAGCAGTTTCAGGTCTTATTACAATGGAAAATAAGCAGGCGTCAATAACAAATAATATGGGAAATGCAAATACTGTTGGATATAAAAAGGAAAACTTAGTGGTTAAAAGCTTTGATGAAGTAATGCTTCAAAATAAGGAGAAATCACCAAGTGGATTAAGTTCAGTAAACAAACTAGGAACAATTAGTCTAGGTGCTGAAATTGATGATGTTATTACATATTTTACTCAAGGTGACTTAAAAGAAACAGGAAATAGAAGTGATATGGCTATTGATGGAAGAGGTTTCTTTGTAGTTCAAAAGGGTAATGAAAGAGTATTTACTAGAGATGGAAATTTTAAAATTGATAATAATGGATATTTAATTACAACAACAGGGGATAGAGTTCTTGGTACAAATACTAGAACTGGAAACGTTGAACCTATATTTGTTGGAAATAGCAAATTCTTAGTTGATGAAAATAATAATATAAATATTGATGGAGCTTCTACTCACAAATTATTAACAGCAGACTTTGAGGACTATGGGTCATTAAAGAAAGTTGGAGATAATTATTATACAGCTGAAAATCCAATTTACAATGCTAGAGTTATGATACATCAAGGATTTGTTGAAAATTCTAATGTAAATATTACAAATGAAATGGTTGATATGCTTACAACTATGAGAAGCTTTGAAACTAATCAAAAGTTTGTATCAATGTTAGATGAAACATTAGGAAAGGCAGCAAATGAAATTGGTGCTGTAAGGTAGTGAGGTAGATTTATGTTAAGAACGATTTGGACAAGTAAAGCAGGAATGAATGCTAACCAAACAAAGTTAGACTCTATATCAAATAATATTGCAAACTCAACAACAACAGGATATAAAAAGCTAGAAACTAGTTTTAAGGATTTATATTCAGAGTCATTAGATAGACTAGGATATCCAGTAAATAATAGAGATGCTGTAATTGGTACAGGAGTTAAAACAACGGATTGGTATAGAAATACAGCACAAGGGAACATTCTTCAAACATTAAGACCTATGGATTTAGCGATTGATGGAGAAGGGTTTATGAGATTAACAACTCCAGATGGTGGTTATGTATACACTAGAGATGGTAATTTCCAAATAGATAGAATGGGAAGACTTGTAGATCCATTTGGGAATAAGCTAGAGCTTGAATATGTTAATGGAAGAAATGAAGGTAATGTTAAATTCACAACAAATAACTTCTTAATTGATACAGCTGGAAAGGTGTATATTAAAGAAGGAGAAACATTTAACCATGTTGCAAATGTTCCATTATATACAGCTGTTGGTGATCAAGCCTTTTTATCAGCAGGTGGAAATAAGTATGTAACAGCACCAGGAGTAGAGGTTTATAGAGCAACAGACTACAATGTTCTACAGGGGGCATTAGAAGGGTCGAATGTTGATATTGGACAAGAATTTACAGATATGATAATAACACAAAGAGCATTTCAATTAAGTTCAAAAGCTCTTCAGACATCTGATGAGATGTGGGGAATGATTAATAATATGAGAAGATAGAAAATAGACGGAATAGTACAATCTGTAATATTCCGTCTATTTTAGAATTAAAGGTGAATATCTTAGCGTATAGTGGTTGTATTACCATTAGATTTAGTATAAAATTTAATTAAATATGTTGTTAATTAAAAATAATTGATATAAATTGGGAGGAAGTTATGAAAAGGAAGTTTATAAGTACTTTGTTAGTAGCATCTGTTATAAGTAGTAATTTTGTTGTAATAGATGGAAAGGTTGTTTATGCAGCAGAAAATAAAGAAATTAGTGAAAATGTTATACAAGAAGATAAGATAGAAAAGCATGAGGAAGTGGATATTAATGATCCAAATTATTGTGCAGCAGGATGTATACATAATGATAACAAAGTAGTTACAGCAACTACAAGAACTTCAACTCCAACAATAAATGGAATAAAGGTAAACAAGCAGTTAATTGATATAAATTATTCAAAAGGAGTTACTATACAACCAAAGTATATAGTAATTCATGATACGGATAATAGGAAAAAAGGTGCAACAGCAATGGCAAATAGAAATTATTTTGCTAACCATGAAAATGCTAATGCATCAGCACATTATATTGTAGATGACGGTAACATTGTACAAGCCCTTGAAGATACTTGGAAGGGATGGCATGTTGGAGATGGTGGTTCAGGTGCAAAAATAAATAACGGAAACACTATTGGAATAGAAATGTGTGTAAATGAAGGTAATAACTTTGATAAGACTATGGAAACAACTATAGAATTAACAAAGTATTTAATGAAAAAATATAATGTTCCAGCTGAAAATGTTGTTATGCATAATGATGCTAGTGGAAAAATATGTTCAAGAATGATGATTCAAGATAGACCATATTTATGGCCACACTTTAAAGAGGCAGTAAAGCATGAAGAAAAGCTTCCTATTCCAGGTGAAGAGCAAGTTATAGATACTGGTGAGGTTTATAATATTTCTAGCTATTTAAATGTTAGACAAGCTCCATCATCTAGTTCTACAGCCGTAGGAAGATTATCAAATGGTACAAAAGTTGATATACTAGCTAAGGAAGGTAACTGGTATAGAATTAGAGCTAATGGAACAACTGGAAAGGTGCAAGGATATGTGTCTGCAGATTATATAAGAGTAACAGGAAATACAAATCCTCCAACTAATCCAGAGCCACCAACAAATCCAGATGAAATATTTAAGGTTAAACACAGTATTATAGGTAAGTCAGAAGTTTCAAAGGAAGCTTTTAAAGAATATTTAAGAGAGCACTCAAAAAAATATAATGTTCAATATAAGCTAACAGTTTCAATGGAAGAGTTTGTTGATTTTGCATATAAGGAAGCAGAAATTGAAGGTGTTAGAGGAGATATTGTTGTATCTCAAGCAATATGGGAAACAGGATATTTCCAATATGGAGGAATTGTAGCTCCAGAGGATAATAATTTTGCAGGTATTGGAGCAACTGGTAATGGAAACGAGAGAGAAAAGTTCCCATCAGCACAAATTGGATTAAGAGCTCAAGTTCAACACTTAAAGGCTTATGCATCTAAAGAAGCTTTAAAGCAAGAATGTGTTGATCCAAGATACCACTTAGTAAATAAGGGGTCAGCTCCATCACTAGAAGAACTTGCAGGGAAATGGGCAGTTCCAGGTTATGATACAAAAAAATATAGTTCATTAGCAGAAGCCGCAAAAGATAATGCAACTTATGGACAACTAATATATGGAGTTATTGATAAGGCAAAGGCTTATAATGGAAGTGTTTCACCAGAACCAACTCCACCACCAGTAGAGCCAGAAAATCCAAATCCTCCTGTTAATCCAGAACCACCAGTTCAGGATAAGAAGTATGGAATAGTTAATGTAAATACTACATTAAATGTAAGAAGTGGAGCAGGAACAAATTATTCTGTTATTGCATCTTTACCTAAGAATAAAAAGGTTGAAATAGTTGGAGAATCAGGAGATTGGTACAAAATTAAATTTGATGGAAAAGAAGGATATGCATCAAAGCAATATATAAAGGTTGATAGTGGATCAAATGAAAGTAAACCAGAGCCACCAAAACCTCAACCAGAACCATCAAAAACTGGAACTGTAAATGTTAGTACAAGCCTAAATGTAAGAAGTGGAGCAGGAACAAATTATTCTATTGTAGCTTCATTATCAAAAGGTAAAAAGGTTGAAATAATTGGAGAGTCTGGAGACTGGTACAAAATTAAATTTGATGGAAAAGAAGGATATGCATCAAAGCAATATATAAAGGTTGATAGTGGATCAAATGAAAGTAAACCAGAGCCACCAAAACCTCAACCAGAACCATCAAAAACGGGAATTGTAAATGTTAGTACAAGCCTAAATGTAAGAAGTGGAGCAGGAACAAATTATTCTATTGTAGCTTCATTATCAAAAGGTAAAAAGGTTGAAATAGTTGGAGAGTCTGGAGACTGGTACAAAATTAAATTTGATGGAAAAGAAGGATATGTTTCTAAGAAGTATATTTCAGTAGATGGACAAGGAAACACAGGTGGTAGTACATCAACTAAAGAAGGAATTGTTCAAGTTTCAAATACATTAAATGTAAGAAGTGGAGCAGGAACAAACTATTCAAAGGTTGGTTCTTTATCAAAGGGAGAAAAGGTAACTATTCTTGGAGAGTCAGGAGATTGGTACAAAATTAGCTTTAGTGGTAAGGAAGGGTATGTTGCTAAACAATATATTCAATTAACATCAAAGGCAAGAACAGCTATAACGGCTGAAAAGGGTGAAGTTGTAAATGTAGATTCAAATTTAACAATAAGAAAAACTACTAGTGAAAATTCGTCAGCAGTGGGATATTTAATGCTTGGAGATACATTTGATATTTTAGATGAGAGTGGTGATTCTTATTTAATTCAAAGCGGAAATAAGAAGGGATATGTAAATAAAAAGCATGTTCAAGAATTTAAGGAAGCTAAGAAGAAGGAAGAGGTTCCTATGTTAACAAAGGGACAAGTTGCCACAACTAATAATGTTGAAGTAAATCTTTCAGTTTTAAATAGTGAAGGAAAGGCTATTGCATATATTTTAGAAAATGATACTTTTGAAATACTTGATGTTGTTGGAAACTGGTATCAAGTTAAATATAAGGACAAGGTTGGATTTGTTGATGCAAAGTTTGTAAAGGCTCATTAAACAATATTAGTTGTAAAAAGATTTATTGATGAAAATATAAATAAGTTTTAAAGTTTATTATATAAGGGGATGGTAAAACATCCTCTTTATTTTATTATATTTGCAAAAAAATATTGTAATTAGCATCAATACCTATAAATCTATGTACTTTTATGCTTTTTGTATATTTTACCAATATATAAAATACTCATATTAATAAAAAAAACACCACGTTTTAATGGGTTGAGGAAAAAGATAATAAATAATAGAATATTAGTATAGTATTAAATAATATGAGGTGAAAAAATGAAAGCGGAAAACAAAATTCTTAAATTTTCAGCATTTGGTGGTCTGTTCTTCGCTGTCCTAGGAATTGCATGGGGATGAGCGATAGATTCAGATATGATAACTTTTGATGGGTTATATTCTCTAATAAGTTTATTCTTATCTATATTCGCAATTATGGTTACAACATTCATTAGTAAGAGTGATTTTAAAAAGTACCCATTTGGAAAGGCAGCATTAGAGCCAATTATAGTTGTTATTAAATCAATAGTTCTTTTAGGAATGTGCTTAATAACATTATCAAATGCAGTGAAGGAAGCACTTGCAGGAGGTAATAATGTAGATGCAGGATTTGCTATGTTCTATGCAATAGTCTCTTCTGTTGGATGTACAATTATTTATTCATATATGAGAAAAAGTAGTAAGAAATTAAATTCTGAAATAGTTAAGGCTGAAAGTAACCAATGGTTAATGGACACTATTTTAAGTGTTGGAGTGCTTGTTGGATTTATGATTTCAATGTTCTTAACAAAAATGGGTCTTGGAGAATTATCAAAGTATGTTGATCCAGGTATGGTTATTATAACTTCTTTAATATTCTTAAAGGTTCCAATTACCTCTCTTATAGAGGCGTTTAAGGAAGTAATACATGTTAAGGCAGATGATGAAATAAATGAAGATATTTACTCTTTAGTTAAGGAAATTGAAGAGGAATATAATATGGAAGATTCCATTGCAAGAGTTGCTAAAATGGGAAGAGAGCTTAGAATTGAAATAGATTTTGTTGTATCAAAGGACTCAAAAATTAAGTCTCTTGATGATATGGACAAGGTTAGGGAAATTATAGATAAGGAAACTAATCATTTTGAACTTAAGAAATGGTTAAATGTTAACTTTACTAAAAATAGAAAGTGGGCAATGTAGTTTTAGGAGCGTAATCTTTTTAGATTACGCTCTTTTTGAATAATTATATGCTTAATGGAAATAATATATAGATATTTTAACTATTTCAAAATATTAACTAACACCCCTTTAATATTTAATTAACAAATAATGGATAAAATCGTATTGTAAATAAAACTTAGGGGGAAGAAGAAATGATAAAGAGAAAAAGGTTAATAAGTTCCTTATTAATTGTAGGCTTAGCTGTAACAACCATTTTTAGTGGAAATTTTAAAGGAATTGCAGCAATAGCAAGTACTAATAACAATGAGATTTTATTAAGAACTCAAGAATGGAAATATTCAGATGAGGGAAAAGATTTAGGAAAGAGTTGGAGTGCAACAGACTATGATGATTCAAAGTGGAAATTAGGGAAAGCACCACTTGGGTTTGGAGATGATGTATCAGAAACAGATCCAAATGTGAAAATAGGAACAGTTATTAGTTATGGAAATGATGAGAATAATAAACATATGACATCATACTTTAGAACAACAATAGATGTTAAGGATTTAAACAAATATAAAGAATTAGAAGTTTATATTCATGTTGATGATGGTGCAGTAATTTACGTGAATGGTAAAGAAGCAGTAAGAAAAGGGATTCCAGATGGAGAAGTTAATTATAATACTCCAGGAAAATTCAAGCAAAAGGAAGAAACATTTAAGGTTCCGACAAGTTTTTTAGTTGAAGGGAAGAATGTAATAGCAGCAGAAGTGCATCAGGATAGTAAAGATAGTTCAGATTTATGGTTTGAAATGGGGATAAAAGGGCTTGATGGAAGTAGTCCAGTAGAACCACCAAAAGAGGAGCCATTTGATCCTACAGCGCCAAAGGGTGAGGTTTCAAAGGTAGTTGCAACTATGTATGGAGATAGTACATCAGAAAAAGCATTTACATGGTACACAACAAGAGCTTCAGTTAAAAGTAATTTACAGGTAGTAGAAAAATCTGTTGGGGACTTTAATAAAGGATTAAAGTTTAATGGAACAGCAGCGCTATCTACAAATTCAAAGAATGAAATAGTTCATAAAGCTAATGCAAAGGGATTAAAACCAGGTACAACATATATTTATAGAGTTGGGGATGAGGCTTTAAACTTATGGAGTAATGTTGGTGAATTTAAAACAGGATTAAAGGATGGGAAATTTACTTTTATAAATTTGGCAGATTCTCAAGCTAAAACAGAAGAGGAAGCAAAGCTTTCAGGTGAAACCTTTAGAAAAGCATTAAATACTGTACCAAATGCAGAATTTATATCTATTAATGGTGATATTGTTGATACTGGAGTAAAGGAAGAACAATGGAATTGGATGCTTGGGAATGCACAAGATGTATTAATGAAGACAACATTAGTTCCAGTGGCAGGGAATCATGATGCTGGAAAGAACGCATTTATTGATCACTTTAATTTAAAAACTCCAGAAGGTAGCGATATATCAAATGGAGCTTACTATTCATATGATTATGGAAATGTACATTTTGTAATTTTAAATAATAATGAAGATTCACCAGAGTATGAAGATTTCTCAGTGGCTCAAGTTGAGTGGATGAAGAAAGATATTCAAGATAGTAAGAAAAATGGAGCTAAGTGGGTTATTGTAAAAATGCATAAGGGTCCATATACAACTTCAAATCATGCTACAGATTCTGATATAATGGGGCCAAATGGTGTTAGAGAAAAAATTGCTCCTTTAATGGAAGAGTTAGGTGTTGATTTAGTTTTACAAGGACATGATCATATTTATTCAAGAACAAAACCACTTTATAATGGTAAAGCAATTGATGCTGAAAAGATAAAAGAGGACAATGTGGACCTATTTAAATCACCACAAGGAACAATATATTTAAATCCTAATACAGCAGGAGCAAAAGTATATTATAAAAATAAGGATATAGATCCATCATATTATGATTTATTTGATAGAGCTGAAGAACATCATGGAGCTGTGTATGGACCAGAAGATCCTGCCAATTCTAGACCTAAGAGAGGGCAAGTTCAAAACTTTATGTCATTTTCAATTGATGGGGATGAGCTTATAGCAACAACTTATGAAATAGATCAAAATAAAAATAATAAGGAGCCATTTGTTGTTGATACATTTGGAATAACAAAGGCAAAGGAAACAAGTGTTGTTAATCCAACAAATCCAAGTAATCCATCAAATCCAGGAGATTCAAATCCAAAGACAGGAGATGAATTCCCAATATATCTTGGAATATTATTAATTATAGGTAGTGGAGCAGTTATTACTGGTGTAATTAGAGAAAAGAGTAAGAAAGTATCATAATTTTAAGAGGTGTGGCTATTTTAAATAGCCACATTACTTTATTTGTAGAGGGTAGGTATGAAAGGGAAAATTATAAATAGATTCTTAATTATAATAGGTATAGGTTTGATTATTTTTTCTTCAATATCATTTTTAGGTGTTAGTAATGAGTATAAGAATAATAGTGAAAGCTATGATGAAATAAAAAGTGATATTAAGATAAATGAAGAAGAAGGATTATCTAAGTTTGATTTTAATAAATTAAAGAGTGAAAATAATGATTTTGTATTTTGGATTAGAATACCAAATTCAAAAGTGGACTATCCTGTTGTTCAAGGAATAGATAATGAGAAATATTTGCATAGAAATTTTGAAAATGAGGAAAACAAGGGCGGGGCATTGTTTGTTGATTATAATAATAACATTTCAGAGGATAGAAACATTATAATTCATGGACATAATATGAGAGATGAAAGTATGTTTGGAGATTTAAAGAACCTAACAAATGAAGATAAGAAGATATATATTTTTAAAGAAGGAAAGATATTTGAATATGAAATTTTCTCTTTTTATAGAGTTATACCTAATGAAAATACTTATAAAAAGGTTTTTAGTGATGAAGAGTATAATAACTATATTGAGGAAGCTTTAAATAGGTCAATTTATAATTATAATGTTGATAATATCATTGAAAGTAAAATCTTAACTTTGTCTACTTGTACAAATGTTAGGGAAGATGAAAGATTAATTATTAATGCAAAGTTGGTTAATATAAAATAGGCAGACTCAAGAGAGTCTGCCATTATTATTAGCTCATTGCTGCATTTGTTAGTGGTGGAATTACTTGTTTCTTTCTTGAAAGAACACCAGGTAAGAATGCCATGTTATTTTCAATAGTAACATTGAAAGCTTTCTCAACTAAATTTTTATTTCCAACAACAAGGATTTGTGAACCTTCGTTTAAGATATCAGTTAATAAAAGCATTGTCATGCTGAATCCCATATCCTTAACTTTAGTATTCATGTACTTAAGCATATCGTCCTTAAGTGGCATAAATCCATCAATATCCATTGTATTAACTTGAGCTACACCAATCTTATGCTCACCCATTGTGAAAGGCTTGAAATCTTGGTTAAAGATTTGTTCAACAGTCTTTCCTTTTAAAGAAGTACCAGCTTTAAACATTTCCTTAGCAAAATCTTCAATACTTGCTATACCTGCAATTTCAGCAAGCTTTTTGCATATGTATTGATCTTGAGGTGTGCAAGTTGGACTTCTGAATAAAAGTGTATCTGAAATTATAGCTCCACATAAAAGTCCAGCAGCTTGTTTTGATGGTCTAATACCATTTTCAAAGAAGCATTTTGCAACAATTGTTGAAGTACTTCCAACTGGTTCATTTCTGAAGTATATTGGATTATTTGTTTGAATATCCGCAACTCTGTGGTGATCTATGATTTCAAGAACTTCTGCATCCTCTAAACCATGAACTGATTGCCCTCTTTCGTTATGGTCAACTTGAATAACCTTCTTCTTGTGGTTAGAAATTAAGTGGTATCTTGACATTGTACCAATAACTCTACCTTCAGTATCAGTTACAGGATAGCTTCTGAATCTTGTTTCAATCATAACATCCTTTAAATCATCAACTAAATCATCAGTTGAGAAAGAAACTAAGTTATCTTTTCCCATAACATATCCAACAGGGATACTTTGTATTATAAGTCTTGAAGCTGTAAATGAATCATGAGGAGTTGAAATTACAGTAACTCCAGCCTTTTTAGCCTTGTCTAATAATTCATCTGTTAGCTTGTGTGAACCTGTTATAATCATTAATGATACTTTTTCATTAATAAGAGCTTCTTGAACCTCTGGTCTATCACCAACAATGGCAATATCACCAGCATCAACATGTTCCTTCATGCTATCTGCTTGCATTGCTGCAACACAGATCTTTCCAGGGAACTTTAAAGCTGCTTCATTAATATATAATGATTTTGCTGATAGAGTGTCCATTATGTTTTCAATGCCAGTGTTACTCTTATCTAAAATTCTATTATCCCATATATCCATATAAGATGAAGTAAGATTAGAAATTGAAAGTACACCAACTAGGTGATCATTAGCATCAGCTACTGGAAGAGTTTTAATGTTTTTTTCTCTCATTATGTTCCAAGCCATCTTTAGGGAGATGTCTGCTGTAACAGGAGAGATGTTATCAAACTTTAAGTCTTCAACCTTAAGCTTAACTGTTTTTAAAAATTCAGGTGCTTTTACACCAAAACTATCAAGAATGAATTGAGTCTCTTGATTTACGTTTCCTAATCTAACTGGTATTGCTGGAGTATCGCCAGTTTTGTTTTTAAACTCAGCGTATCCATATGCTGCACATATTGAGTCTGAATCAGGATTCTTATGTCCAGTTACGTATATTACATTTCTCAAATGTTTGTCCTCCTAATGTAGAATTTTTATTTCATTACATGAGTATGAAATGCTAAATATATTTTAATTGTTATAAGAGTGATTGTAAAGTGCTTGGTAATGTAAAGAATTAATTAAAATGAACAATATAAACCTATAGTAAAGAAATTTCAATAAAAAACAAAACATTAACAGGTTTTATCATAATTCTTTTCATAACTTTGAATAAGGCAAATATATATAGTATATAGTGCTTTTTAAGGAGGAAAAGATGTGATACAAGAAAAGCAATTAATTCCAGGCTTAAGTACAAGAGATGCTGAAAGAGGAATTGAAAAGTATGGATTAAACGAAATAGAACAAAAGAAGAAAACATCAGCAATAATGCTATTTTTAGCTCAATTCAATGACTTTATGGTGTGGGTGCTAATGGGAGCAACAGTTATTTCAGGATTTATGGGAGATGTGGCAGATGCAATTACCATAATGATTATAGTGATTGTTAATGCAATCCTAGGATTTGTCCAAGAATTTAGAACAGAGAAGTCCCTAGAGGCTTTGAAGAGTTTGGCAGCACCAACATGTAAGGTTTATAGAGATGGTAGATTACAAATTTTAAATTCTGCCTACTTAACAATTGGAGATATGGTAGTTTTAGAAGCAGGTGACAGAATACCAGCAGATGGTGAATTTGCAGAAGCCTCAAATATGATGGTTGATGAATCCTTATTAACAGGGGAATCAGTTGGAGTATTAAAAGACTCTTCACAAAAGGATAAAAGAGATGGGTTTATGGGTACTACAATACTTAAAGGTAAGGGATTATTCTTAGTTACTAAAGTTGGTATGAAGACAGAAATGGGTAAAATAGCAAACCTTCTTCAAAATATTGAAGAGGAAAAGTCACCTTTAAAGGAGAGATTAGATTCTCTTGGAAAGGTACTTGTTATTGCTTGTCTAGCTATTTGTGCAATAGTTACTATTCTTGGAATAGTGAGAGGTAATGATATTGCAGAAATGTTTTTACTTGGAGTATCTTTAGCAGTTGCAGCAATTCCAGAAGGCTTAGCTGCGATTGTAACAGTTGCTTTAGCTCTTGGAGTTTCAAGAATGTTAAAGAGAAATGCTTTGGTTAGAAAACTACCAGCTGTTGAAACATTAGGATGTACATCAGTAATTTGCTCTGATAAAACAGGAACTTTAACTCAAAATAAGATGACTGTAAAAGAAGTATATTTTAATGAAAGAATATATGAAACTGATAAAGAAACCATTCCTAATAGTGAAATGCTAAGAAAAACATTTATTTATTGTAATGATTGTAATTATGATTTTAAAAGTAAGAACATAGATAAGGCTCTTCAAGGAGATCCAACAGAAACAGCACTTATAAAGGTATTTTATAAGAATGTTAAGGAACTTGAAGTTTTCACTCAAAAAGCTCAAAGAATTTTTGAATTAAGCTTTGATTCAACAAGAAAAATGATGAGTGTAATAATGAGGGAAAATGGAAAAGAAACTTGTTATGTTAAGGGGGCACCTGAAAGAGTATTAGAAAAGTGTACACATATACTTGAAGATGGAAGAGTTAAGCCTTTTACACCTCAAAAGAAAAGACAAGTTGCTCAATATATTGAGGCTATGAGTTCAAGAGCTTTAAGATGTATAGCGGCTGCATATAAAGAAGAAAAATTATCAAAGAATGAAAAGCTTGAAAATGAATTAATATTTGTTGGAGTTGCAGGAAGCATAGATCCACCAAGAGTTGAGGTTAGGGATGCTGTTTTAAAATGTAAAATGGCAGGAATAACTCCAGTTATGATTACAGGGGATCATAAAAATACTGCTTTTGCAATTGCAAAATCTTTAAATATATGTAATGGTGAAGAGCAGGTTGTTACAGGTGATGAAATTGAGAATATGAGGGATGATGAGCTATTTAAGCTTGTTGATAAAACTCGTGTATTTGCAAGAGTATCACCAGACCATAAGCTTAGAATAGTTAAGGCATTTAAGAAAAAGAATAAAATTGTTGCAATGACTGGAGATGGGGTTAATGATGCTCCAGCTATTAAGGAAGCTGATATTGGAGTTTCAATGGGGTTAACTGGAACAGATGTTACAAAGGAAGCATCATCAATGATATTAATGGATGATAACTTTGCTACAATAGTTTCTGCTGTTGAAGAGGGAAGAGTTATTTATGATAATATTAGAAAGTTTATTAGATATCTTCTTTCTTGTAATTTAGGGGAAGTTTTAACAATGTTTTTAGCAACATTATTTATGCTTCCAAATCCACTTTCACCAATTCAAATATTATTTGTAAATCTTGCAACTGATGGATTACCAGCAATTGCACTTGGTGTTGATCCTCCAGATAAGGATATTATGAGACAATCTCCAAGAGATAAAAGTGAAAGTATTTTTGCTAGGGGATTAATGGAGAAAATATTAGTTAGAGGATGTCTGATTGGTGTTTGTACATTATTATCATTTATGGTTGGAAGATTCTGTGGAATGGATTTGGCAACCTGTAGAACTCTTGCGTTAGCTACACTTGTATTATCACAATTGTTCCATGTGTTTGAGTGTAGGTCTGAAAGACATTCTATTTTTGAAATTAAGCTTTTATCAAATCCATATTTAGTTGGTGCTGTGGCTGTTTCAATTACAATGCTTTGTGCAATTTTATATGTACCATTTTTGGCTGGAATATTCCACACTGTTCCTTTAATGCCTAAACAATGGCTTATTGTATTATTCTTCTCTGGAATAATTGCAATAATTAATAGTGTATATTTACTTATTAAGAGTAAATAAATATAGATGGCTGTATTAAATTTAGGTTTAATACAGCTTTTATTATGTTTATGAGTTTTAATGTATAAAATTATTGTGAATTAATTTAATAAAAGTTGAAAGTAAAAAAGAATATGTAGTATTATATGCTTGAAATACAAAATATGGAAGCTAGGTAATATTCATCAACATTAACCTTTGACCATATGAAAAAATATTTTACAAGACCAGGTGATAATAACAACAAGGGTTATACTGGGTTAAAAACAGATGAAGATAGGATTAAACACATACAACAGTCATATTTAGATGCAAATTACTTGTTGGGGTTTATTGATCCTAAATATCATGATAAAGTTGTTAAAGATTTAATAAGTAAAAAAGCAAAATTAGAGGTAATAGTAGAGACCTTAAGACCAGATGATTCAAATTTAAATGCAGGAATATCAAGAGAACTAAGAGCGTTTTTAGAAGGTGTTAATGGTAATATGGTAAAGAGTAAGGGTGCATTAATAGAAGGAAAAGCAGATTCAGATACAGCAAAATATATTGAGTTAACATTTAATTATAATGCAAGTCATTTAAATGACCATTTAAAGTAGAGAAAAGGATGATGAAATGAATAGATATTGGGGATTAAATGAGGAAGATCTTAAATTAAGATTAAATTATCAAATAAAAAATAAAGAAGGAAACATAGTAGATATACTCTATAGTCATATTGTTGTAGATAAGAAAATATTAAATAAAGAGGAAATAGGTAAATTCTTAAAAAAACGTTTAGAGGAAATGGAAAATATAAAACTTCTACATCCTAATAATATATATAGGTTAAAGGGATTGGTTTATTTTGAATATGCTATTATATATAGGTATTATGGATATATAGATGAATATATGAGGTTGTTAGAAGAAGTAGATAATATAATATTGTGTGGGGTTCCAAAGTATTATCAGGATAGTGAGAAGGTTAAATATGAGGAGTTTGTTTGGGATTATGCATTACAAAGGGTGCATGCTTTAATAATGCTTAGGCGTTTTGATAATATATACTCATTGGTAACAAGAAATAAGGGGGATTTTCACACAAGAATAAATTCTATAAAATGGGATTATTGTAGTGTGGATGAAATATTATACACAATACATTCTGAGGTTGAGAGGTATGGAGCAGGTAATAAAGATGAATTAGTAGAAGCAGAAGTAAAAATGTATTATGCACTATATCTATATTTAACAACAGAAGATAATAAAAACGAATATAAGAAAATAATTTTAAATAATGCTCAAAAAATGATAGAGCAATATAATTTTAGTGTTTATGACACCTATATAAAACTACTTGATTTAAGTATGGAGTTTCCAGAAATCTTTGGAAATATATTAGAAACCCCTCACAAAAGAGTGCCAGCTGATGAGAGTTTATTAAGCTTTAATTTGATTAAACCCTTAACTCCATTAAGCAAGGAAGAAGAAGGGTTAATAAAGAAATTGAAGAAAGATTCCTTAAGGGGATTAATGAATAAGCCTAAATCAATAAAGAAGGGAAAGGAGTTTGTTAGGGATTATGTTGTATCAAAGCATAATGTAGAAGTAACAATTTTAGAACTTCAAAATGGAATAGATGAGGCTATAAAAAACGATAGATATTATGATAGTATCCTTTTAGGTTACTTAAATGAGCTTAAAAATAAAATTTATTATGAATATGAAATAGGAAACCTTAATGAGGTTAACACTTGTTTGGAAGAGTATAGGGAGAAGGTTTTTAAGCTTAGTGAGGAAGTACTTGAAGATGCACAGGATGAAGAAAGTCCTAGAACATATTTTATTATTTTGGGATATAGATTAGTTGATTTAGCGTTAATATATAGTTTATTAGATAATGAAGAAGAAGCTCTTAAATGCTTTGAGGAAAGTACAGTATTTTTAAAGGGAGAAATATTAAGTGTAGAACAAATAGATATGCTTCCAAGAGATATTGAAGAAGGATGTAGGATGTTTATAACTAATTTACTAGCTCATGCTAGGATAAATAAATTAACTAATATAGATATGACTTATTTTAATGCAATAGAGCTTGAGGATGTTGAACTAGATAAATTAAGTGAAGATGAGTTCTTTGAGCTACAGGAAGAGATTTGTGGTAAGGATTTATATTCAGAATACTTTATAGGGCGTGTAGAAGGTGCAGATATAAATGATTTGCTTCTTACATCAACTCAAATGTTAATGGTTGAAAAATTTTTCAGTAAGTCAGTAGAAGAATATGAACAAATCCTAAATATATTGAAGGCTATTTTAGATATAGATAAAGCAAAGAATAAGGAAAAGGCTAAAGAAAAGATTTTAAAGTCAGTTGATAAGTTATATAATTCTATAAATTGCTTTGAAAAATATATAGAGTTTTATCCGATATGTGAGGACTTAAGGAAACATATTAATGCAATTGTAGTTTAGAAATTTAGAAGGATTATAATAAAAAGTAGCTAAGCATAAATTTATAATGCATTAGCTACTTGTTTATTATCTCATTTTTGGTGTTTGTCTTACCTTCTTAAATTGAGAGTGATCTACTGGAATTAAATCTCTCTTGTTTGTTAAGTTAAGGATGTTTTGGATTTCAATAACATCGGCATCCTTCTTATCTTTAACTCCCTTAAGTCCCATAATCATAACCTTATGACCTTTGCTTACTGGAATAAATTCTGGCTTTTTAAACCATTTATTTCTCTTAAATCTAGCCTTAACGATTGACTTACCAACCTCTGGCTTGATGATTAAATCAACAATAATTTTATTGAAAATTACATAACTCTTTTCTTCAATCTTAATTGACATAACTGTACCTTGAGCACTTGTTATTCTATCACCATATTTTTGGAAGTATGAATCTCTAAAGTACTTGTCAAACTTTTCTCTAAACTTTGCCATAGCTAAAACTCCTTTTTATATAAAAAATATGAATAATTCCTATATTGATAATTTACCCATTATCACAGATTTATTATAGCATTAAATAAATAATTAGTAAAATATAAATTTTAATTATTATGTACGTTTACATTAAAATTGATTTTATTGTTTAAATTGATTCATTTAGGATATAATCAAAGGAGAACGGATGTTAGAAAATTTATTTGGAGGAAATTAAAAGTAATGAATGATGCACTAAATATACTAGAAAAATATTATGGATATAAAAGCTTTAGAAAAGGGCAGGATGAAATTATTCATAATATTATAAATAACAATGATACACTTGCAATAATGCCAACAGGTGGAGGGAAATCTATATGTTATCAGGTTCCAGCATTGTTATTTGAGGGAGTTACAATAGTTATCTCTCCATTGATATCTTTAATGAAGGATCAGGTTGATGCGTTAAAGATGGGGGGAGTTGATGCTGTATTTATAAATAGTACATTAAGTACTTTAGAGTTTTCTCATACTATAGAAGAGGTTAAGAAAAATAAATATAAGTTAATATATGTTGCACCAGAAAGATTGGATTCAGTAGAATTTTTAATGGCACTTTCCTATATTAAGGTAAGTCAAGTTGCAATTGATGAGGCTCACTGTGTATCTGCTTGGGGACATGACTTTAGAACTAGTTATAGAAAAATTTCTGTGTTTATTGATAAGCTTCCAACAAGACCTGTTGTAACTGCGTTTACAGCAACAGCTACAGAAGAGGTTAAGGAAGATATTATTAGATTATTAAAATTAAGAAATCCAAAGGTTTTTGTAACTGGCTTTGATAGAGAAAATCTTTCAATCAATATCTTAAAAGGAGCAAATAAAAACGCCTATCTTTTAGACTTTATTGAAGGAAATAAGGGATTATCAGGAATAATATATGGAGCAACTAGAAAGGTTGTTGAGAGTGTTTATGAGCTACTTAAAAAGCATGGAGTTAATGTTTTAAAATATCATGCTGGAATGGGTGATGAGGAGAGGAAAATAAATCAAGAGAAGTTTATTAAGGATGAATGTGAACTTATTGTTGCAACTAATGCATTTGGAATGGGGATAGATAAACCAAACATTAGATATGTAATTCATTATAATATGCCCAAAAATATTGAAGGATATTATCAAGAGATTGGGAGAGCAGGAAGAGATGGATTGCCTTCACAATGTATTCTTTTATTTGCTCCAGGAGATTTACACACTCAAAAATATTTAATTGAAATAAGTGTGGAAAATGAGGAACGAAAGCTTTCACAGTATAAAAAGCTTCAACAAATGGTGGATTTGGTATATTCAAATAGCTGTTATAAGGAATATATTTTAAAGTACTTTGGAGAGGGAGAAACAGCTCCTTGTAATAATTGTTCAAACTGTTTAAATGAAGGGGAGATTGTTGATAGAACTGTTGATGCTCAAAAGGTATTATCTTGTATCTATAGAATGGAAAGAAGTTTTGGAGCAACAATGGTTATTGATGTTTTAAGAGGATCAAAAAATAAAAAGGTTTTATCTTTTGGTTTTGAGAGATTATCTACTTATGGAATTATGAAGGAATATTCTCAAGAAGATATTAAGACATTTATAAATACTCTTGTTTCTCATGGCTGTTTAGATTATATAGAGGGAGATTTTCCAACATTAAAATTAAATCAAAGGTCTAGAAGAATTTTAATTGGAGAAGAGAAGGTTCTGTTTAAAGAAGCTAAAACAGCTAAGGTTTCAAGAGAAACTAATGGACTTTATGAGTTATTAAGAGACGTTAGAGGTGAGATTTCAAGAGAAAACAATATTGCTCCATATATGGTATTTGGTGATAATACATTAAAGGAAATGAGTATGAGATTTCCTGTGAATAAGGAACAAATGCTTCAGGTTTCTGGAGTTGGTTCTTTAAAGTTTGAGAAATTTGGGGAAAGATTCTTAGAAGTTATTTCTGAATATGTAAATGAAAACAATATAACTGTTACTTTTGATAGTGAGAAGGTTGAAGATAAGAAGGAAGTTTCGCTTTATATTGAGGTTACAACTAATGAGGAACTTTTGGAGAGATTGAAAAAAGTAAGAGCAGAGTTTGCAAGTAGAGAAAGATGTTCTCCACCATATGTAATTAGTTTAAATTCCTTAAAGGAGATTAGTGGAAGACTACCTTTAACTTTGGAACAATTAAAGGATATAAGTGGTGTTGGACCTAAAAAGATAGAGGGTTATGGGCAAGGTTTTCTTAACGCTGTAAATGATTATGTTTTAGAAAAGGGATTAAATCCTGTATGGGAAGAAAAAAAGCGTAAGAAGGTTGTTATTGATGGGGAATCAAGATCACAGGATGAAATAGTTTTATCTTCCCTTAGAGAGGGTAAAAATATAGAGGAGATTTCTAATGAAACAGAGATTTCATTATCAACAATTTTAGGCTATGTTACTGATTGGGTTAAATCAACTGGAGAATATCACTTTGATATAGAATTAGAGAAGTATATAAATGAAAATGAAAGAGAAGAAATTGTTAAGGTTATAAATAAAATTGGAGATGACAATGTTAGCAGTATCAAGAAAGAGGTTTCAAGAGAAATAAGATATGAGACTATTAGAGCTGTAATACTTGAAAGAATAATTTGTTAAGGTGACGTTTGTCACCTTAACTTTTTTGCAATCTTTTTGCCATAAACTTTAGCTATAATAAAAATAAGATATTTAGAAAAACGTAAGATTATTTTAATATTAATCTTAAGAAATATATTATAATATTAAAGGGAAGTATCTTGAAGGAATGGGATGAAAAAATGAAAAAAGCAATTAAGAATATTTGTGATTTAACAATTGAAAATTATATGACAGCAAATGAAGTTTTAAGATACGATGGAACATATATAAACCACTTTGCAGGGGTTTTATATTCAAGTCATAATAAAGAGTTAGATGGTAAGAATGTTAAGGATATTAGAAAATATATAAAAAATAATACATCAAGGATGTCATTCTTTAGAGGAGATATATTATATATATTGTCTCTATTAATTGGAGTGCACAATAGAGCCTATGAAAAGTTTTGTGATAAGGTTATAGAAGTTTATGAAAGATTAATAGAAGAGGATTTTGAGGAGAGTGCTTTTTTAGTTTTACCTGCTTATGCACTTTCTAAGTATGTTAAGGAAGAAAATATTGATAAAACAATAGAGAATATTAAGAAAAACTACAAACTACTTAAAGAAAAGAATGTTAATGTAACTAATGGAGAAGACTATTTAATTTGCACATTACTTGCAATTAAAGATGTTAATATTAGTATTATAAATAGATACTTTGAAGACATAGAAGAGTATGCAGAGGAGGAAGAGGAATTATCAAATAATGAGGTTCAGGGACTAACAACTGCAATGGCATTAAACTTTAAGTTTGATTTAAGCTACAATATAGAAAAATTATTAGAAGAATTAAATAGAAGAGAAATAAGAGTTTCAAATAAATTTGTTCATATATTAGGTGTTTTAAACTATGAAAAGGATATAAAAAGTTATGTTGATAATATAGAAAAAGTTGTGGAGTATTTGTGTGAAGAAGAAGCATCCTATGAGTTTTATATGGATAAGAGCTTTAGAACTATAATTGCTTTAAGTATAATTGAGGGAGCAAGAAGGCGAGATGATTCAGCATTTATGGATGAACTTCTTGCTTTAGGTATGTACTCATTTTTAGTAAGTAAAAATCAAGATGTATTTGCTAGAGGGCTAGCATAAGAGGGAGAAATGGAAAGAACTATTTTACATGTGGATATGGATGCGTTTTTTGCATCTGTAGAACAAAGGGATAATAAGGAGTTAAGAGGAAAGCCTGTTATTGTTGGTGGTGTTAGTGAGAGAGGAGTTGTTTCAACCTGCTCTTATGAGGCTAGAAAATATGGGATTCATTCTGCAATGCCTGCTTTTATGGCAAGAGAAAAATGTCCCCATGGTATTTTTGTGCATGTAAGATATGGGAGATATAAAGAGGTTTCGGAGCAGGTATTTAAGATATTAAGTGATGTTACATCTTTAGTTGAAGGAGTATCTATTGATGAGGCATATTTAGATATTACTCATTCTTCTTTTAAAAGTGGAATGGAAGCAGCTCAGTATATAAAAAAAAGAGTGTGGAAGGAGCTTGGGCTAACAATTTCAGTAGGAATTTCATACAACAAATTTTTAGCAAAGCTTGCTTCTGATTGGAATAAGCCAAATGGAATTAAGGAAATTAAAAAGGTGGAGGTTCCAGAAATTTTATATTCTCTTCCACTTAGAAAAGTTCATGGACTTGGAGCTGTATCTGTTAAAAAGCTTAATAATATGGGTTTTTTCAAGGTTGAGGATTTAATGGAAATGCCCAAGGTGTTTTTCAAGGAATATCTAGGGAAGTTTGGTCTTGAAATATATGATAGGATTAGAGGAATTGATACTAGAGAAGTTAATGTAGAGAGAATAAGAAAATCCATTGGTAAAGAAAGAACATTGAAAAATGATACTAATGATTTAGAAGAATTGATAACATATCTAGAGGGATTTGCTAAGGAAATAAGCTATTTAATGAAGCTTAAGAATATTGAAGGAAAAACAGTAACATTAAAATATAAAACCTCTAGCTTTCAAAATCATACAAGAAGCAAAACTCTATTATCATATGTAAATTCCTTTGAGGATATTGTGTCTACAGCAAAGGAATTACTTTTAGAAGAAGAGATTATTGAACCATGGAGATTGATTGGCCTTAGTATATCTTCCTTTAAAGAGGAGAAGGTTGAACAGTTAACATTATTTTAATTATAAAATTAAGTTTACAAAAAATACATTACTTTTCTATTGAAGATATGTATGTAAAAGTTTATAATGGTAAAAAAAGTAATATTAAAATCGGTGACTTAAGAAAGTATGTTAATGAATTTGGCAAAGCGAACCGTCGGTTGGTGGAAGGAACGGGGCAATGAAATTAAAGGAAATGGGCTTAAGTAGATGCAGAGTGAATTTATAGTAGCTTTTGACGTATCCCTACGTTATAAGGGTAGAATATTAATGTATTTAAAAATGAGTGTGAAAGAATTTTTCTTTCAAATTTGGGTGGCACCACGGCTTTATCGTCCCATTGGTTATGAGGATGATAGGGTCTTTTTTAATTTTGTAAATTATTTAAATAAGCAATAAATAAAGAGGAGGAAGAAATTATGGAAAAGTTTTTTGGGGAATTTGGAGGACAATTTGTTCCACCAGAAGCAATTGAGGCTTTAAATGAATTAGAGGGGGCTTTTGTAAAGTATAAGGATGACGAGGAGTTTATTAAAGAATATGAATACTACTTAAAGTATTATGTTGGCAGACCATCACCATTATATTTTGCAGAAAGATTAACAGAATTAGTTGGGGGAGCTAAAATATATTTAAAGAGAGAAGATTTAAATCATACAGGAGCTCACAAAATTAATAATGTTTTAGGACAAATGTTATTAGCAAAAAGAATGGGAAAAACAAAGGTAATTGCAGAGACTGGAGCAGGGCAACATGGTGTTGCTACAGCAACAGTTGCTGCATTAATGGGAATGGAATGTATAGTTTATATGGGCGAAGAAGATATGAGAAGACAAGCCTTAAATGTATTTAGAATGGAGCTTTTAGGGGCAAAGGTTGTTCCAGCTACATTTGGAACAAGAACATTAAAAGAGGCAGTAGACTTGGCAATTACAGAATGGGTTAAGGATATAGAAAATAGCTTTTATGTTTTAGGATCAGCTGTAGGACCACATCCATATCCAACAATAGTTAAGGAGTTCCAAAGAATAATTAGTAAAGAAGCTAAGGAGCAGGCTTTGGAATTAGAAGGTAAATTACCTAAAGCTGTTGTTGCTTGTGTTGGTGGAGGAAGTAATGCAATTGGGGCTTTTGCAGAGTTTGTAGAAAATGAAGAGGTTGAATTAATTGGAGTTGAAGGTGCTGGAGAAGGTGTAGAGACAGATAGACACGCAGCAACAATGACAAAGGGTGAAGTTGCTGTAGTTCATGGTATGAAGACAGTTTGCCTAGTTGATGAAAAAGGAGAAGCGAAGGAAGTTTACTCAATATCAGCAGGATTAGATTATCCAGGTGTTGGTCCTGAACATGCATATTTAAAATCAATTGGAAGAGCTAAATATTATCCATGTACTGATAATGAAGCTTTAAACGCATTTAAAATTTTATCAAAGTATGAGGGGATAATCCCAGCAATAGAAAGCTCACATGCAATATCTTTTGCTCTTGAATATGCAAAGAATTTTGAAAAGGAAGATTTTATTATTGTAAATCTTTCAGGTAGAGGAGATAAGGACGTTCAGGAGTTAATTGATAGACTATAAAATAGTTGAAATGAACTTATTGTTATGCTTTACTTATAGTGAAGGATTTTATTTAACAAAGGAGTGCTAAGGATGGATAACAAGAAGTTAGCGAGAATGATAGACCATACTGTTTTAAAGGCTGATGCAAGAGAAGCAGATATAAGAAAAATTTGTGAAGAAGCTTTAAAGTATAACTTTGCATCTGTATGTGTAAATCCAAGCTGGGTTTCTCTATGTGCTGATATGCTTAAGGGAAGTGAAGTTGAGGTTTGTACAGTAATAGGGTTCCCTTTAGGAGCAACATCATCAAAAGCTAAGGCTTTAGAAACGGAAGCTGCTATAGAAGATGGGGCAACAGAAGTTGATATGGTAATTAACGTTGGAAAGTTAAAGGATGGAGACTTAGAATTTGTTAAAAATGATATAAAGGCTGTTGTTGATGCTGCAAAAGGAAAAGCATTAACAAAGGTTATAATAGAAACTTGTCTTTTAACAGATGAAGAAAAGGTTAAGGCTTGTGAGCTTTCAAAGGAAGCAGGAGCAGACTTTGTTAAAACTTCAACTGGATTCTCAACAGGAGGAGCAACAGCAGAAGATATTAAGCTTATGAGAGAAACTGTTGGTCCAGAAATGGGAGTTAAGGCATCTGGTGGAGTTAGAAGTGCTGAGGATGCAAAGAAAATGATTGAAAATGGAGCTACAAGAATAGGAGCTTCAGCTTCAATAGAAATATGTGAAGGTAAAATATCTACAAGTAACTATTAATTTGCAAAAGGGTTGTGCTAAATTTTTATGATTTAAGCATAGCCCTTTATTCCTAATTAGAGCAAATTTTCAGTTTTAAAAAGTTTTTTCAATTATTTTTAAAAAAGTATATCTAAAAGCAAGGTAGTAGAATATTAATATAATATATAAGCTACAAACTAAAGTGGCTTAAATTTATTGTAAAAGGAGGGAACTGCTTGGACAAATCTATCAGCTATGATAGTGGTTAAAGTGGGCAAGTATATGAAAAAAGAGTTAACTCCAAATGAAATACTTTTAGACTTTGATTTAGATAAAGATAAACATGGACTAAATGAAATCCCAGAAATTTCCCTAGCTTATTCAAAAATAAGAAGGGCATTAGCTATCAAGGAAGATGGATACAATTTATATTTAATCTCTTCTTTTTCAAATGAAAATATGAATAGATTGATTAAGTTAATTGAGGCAGAATACGAAAAGTTAGATGCTCCAAGAGATATTTGTTATGCATTGGTAGGGGATTTAAAAAAGCCAGAACCACTTTTTATAAGTAACGGAAAAGCTAATGATTTAAAGGCTGCCTTAGACGATATAAAAGAAGAATATTTAAACGTAGCTTTGGAATTTTATAATAGTTCATCCTATAAGGAAAAGGATGATTTAATAAATGAAATTCATGATAGAAGAAATGAGTATATTTCAGAATTAGTTGGACTTGCAAAAGGTGAGGGGTTTGATGTAAAAGCAACAACAGGAGGATTTGCTTTTATTCCATTAAAATCAGGAGAGGCAATGACAGAAAAAGAATATGACGAACTTGAAAAAGAGAATAAGAGTACAATTACAACTAAAGCTTCTTTGTTAAAGAAAAAGGCAGAGGGAGTTTTAGATGACTTAAAGGATTTAGAGCTCACAACAATGGAAAAGTTAAGAGAAATTTATAAGCAATACCTTGGTGATGAAATGCAAGAGGTAAAAGAGGCAACTCTTTTAGAGTTTATTGGAGATGAAGAGGTGTATGATTGCTTAGAAAATATTTTTAACAGTTTAGAAAAAGAGATTGTGGAATGTTATAGTATGAATTTAGAAGATGATGAGGAGGAGTTGTCGAAGGCTTTTGGTAAGTTTGATATTTCAGTATTAATTGATAATTCAAGAAATAAACATCCTCAAGTAATTTATGAAGATGATCCAAGCTTATCAAATTTAGTTGGAAGCGTAGATTATGAAAATCAAAATGGAACTTATTTAACTGACCTTTCTTTAATAAATCCTGGATCAATTCTAAAGGCAAATGAAGGTTGCTTGATTCTTAGATTAAGTCAATTAATAAATAATGGTTATAGCTATTATTATTTAAAGAAAATGCTTATGACAGGAAAAGTAAACCTAGACACATCTAAAAGTTATCTTGAATTATTTAGTATAAATCCAATAAAGCCAAAACCAATAAGCTTTAAGTGTAAAATAATATTAATTGGAGACTATGAAAGCTATGATATTCTTTATAATGGAGATGAAGATTTTAAAGTTTTATTTCCTCTAAGAGCTGAATTTGTAAATGTTGTAGATAATGATAAAATTACATGCATTAAAAGTACAATTTTAGATAGAATTAATGAAATGAATTATAAAGAAATAACAGAAGAAGGACTAAAGGAATTAGTTAAGTATCAGGTTAAAATAGCTTCAGATAGAAAAAAAGTAAATATAGATGAATATACCATAAATAAGATTTTAACTCTTTCAAATAATTTAGCAGAAGAAAGAGAGCATGAAAAAATAGAGAGAGAAGATATTACAAATATTATTTATGAGGATGAGCTTATTGAAAAAGAAATACTTGATATGTTTAAAGAAAATAAAATCATTATTTCTATAAAAGGAGCAAAAGTTGGAGCAATAAATGGACTTGCAGTACTTGATACAGGATTTTTCTGTTTTGGAAAGCCTATGAGAATAACATGTGTTACTTGTAAAGGTGATGGAAGCATAATTGATATTCAAAAGGAATCAAATTTAAGTGGAAATATTCACGAAAAATCTATAAATATATTAAAAGGATTAATAAGTAATATAGTTGATCCTTATGAAAAACTACCAGTTAATTTTCATTTAAGTTTTGAGCAAACCTATGGCATTGTTGAAGGGGATAGTGCATCAGTTGCTGAGACTGTTTGCATATTATCATCTTTAAGTAAAAGGGGAATAAGACAAAATATAGCTGTTACTGGTTCAATAAATCAATTTGGTGAAGTGCAAGCTATTGGAGGAGTAAATGAAAAAGTACAGGGATTTTTTAAGGTTTGTAAGTCTCTTGGTGAAAATAAAGGAGCTGGTGTTTTAATTCCTGAGATTAATAAGAGTGAATTAATATTAAGTCCAGAAGTAGAAGAGGCTATTATTAAAGGCGAGTTCCACATTTATACAATGGAAAGTTTAGTTGATGCTATTGAAGTATTAATATTAAATGATGGTGAGAGTTATGATGATTTTATAAATATTATAAAGAATGAAATAGAAAAATATAAAGATAAAAAAGAAAAATAGTAATAAGGAGTTGTCTTAACACAACTCCTTATTACTATTTTGAAATACAATTATAAAGTAGTAAATTGCATAAAAGTTTACATAATAAGTTGACGACATATAAAAGGTTATGTTAAAATATGGAAAAAGGGTTGGAGGTGAGGACTCTAAAGAAAGAATGCTTTAGGGGGAATATGTATCTAAAGTTTGATTTAAATAATGATAAATTAATAGTAAACCTAATGGGAGAATTAGATCATCATAGTGCAGAAGAAGTAAGAGTAAGAATTGATGATAGAATTCAAAGAGAAGAAGTTAAAAAAGTAATTCTTGATTTTAAAGGGGTGACCTTTATGGATAGTTCAGGAATTGGAGTGGTAGTTGGTAGATATAAGAAGATAAATGCAAAGGGTGGAGCTCTTTGTATTACAAATATTAATAGAAGTGTAAATAAAGTTTTTGAGTTATCAGGTTTATTTAAAGTCATTAAGAGTTATGAAACTGTAGAAGAAGCAGTGGAGTGCATATAGTGGAGGGATTTTTCATGTATGATAATAAAGTTACAATTGAATTTGTAAGTAAATCACAAAATGAAGGGTTTGCAAGAGTTGCAGTAGCAGCCTTTGTAGCACAATTAGACCCTACAATTGAAGAGATTACAGATGTAAAAACAGCAGTTTCAGAGGCTGTGACAAATTCAATAATTCATGGTTATGACAGCAAGGAGGATGGAGTAATTAAAATAGAGGCTGCCATAAGTGGAACAACAATAGAAATTTCTATAATTGATTTTGGTAATGGAATAAAAGATGTAGAACAGGCTAGGGAACCTTTATATACATCAAGACCAGATTTAGAACGCTCAGGAATGGGCTTTACAGTTATGGAAACATTTATGGATAGCTTAGAAGTAGAAAGTGAAGAGGGGAAAGGTACAAGGGTAATAATAAAAAAGAATTTCAATTCAGTAAGTTAGGTGGATTTTATGGAAAAGGGTAATTTGAGGAAAGAGGAATATAATTACGAAGATAATCAAATGCTATTGCCTCTTGCTAAAGATGGTGATGAGTTTGCCATGAATAGACTAATTGAAATGAACCTTCCACTAGTATCTTCAATAAGTAAAAAGTTTTTAAATAGAGGATATGATTATGAGGATATATTTCAAATTGGCTCAATTGGGTTAGTAAAGGCAATAAAGAATTTTGATGCATCTTTTAACGTAAAATTTTCTACTTATGCCGTTCCCATGATAATAGGTGAGATTAAAAGATTTTTAAGGGATGACGGAATAATAAAAGTTAGTAGAAGTACAAAAAGTTTAGCTAGAAAGATACATTTTGATAAAGAAGAGCTTACAAAAAAGCTAGATAGAGATCCAACCATAGAAGAACTTGCAGAGTATTCAGGGCTTGAAAAAGAAGAAGTGGTATTTGCTGTTGAATCAACGGCAGGAATGCAATACTTATATGATACAATACATCAGGATGATGGAGCACCTGTATTACTAATTGATAAGCTAAGTGAAAAATCAGAAGAAGATAGTGATATGATAAATAAAATAGCTCTTAAGGAGGCTTTAAGAAGCCTAGACTTAAAATCAAGACAAATAATAATGCTTAGATATTTTAAGGATAAAACTCAAGTTCAAGTGGCAAAAATGTTAGGCATTAGTCAAGTTCAAGTATCAAGAATTGAAAAAAAAGTCTTAGGAGTAATGAAGGAAAAATTAAGAGAATAAAATTCAGAGGAAAAGGGATGTATTAAGTACAATCCCTTTTTATTATTCAAAAATATGTGGATAAAAAATCCTGTAGTAATATTGGGAAATTTAGAAATACTAATATTATTAAAGAAGGGAGGAATCACCATGGCAAAGATGTCAAACAAGGAGAAAATTATTGAAAATAAATTTCAAGATTTAACTAAAGAAACAGAACCAAAACCTAAAATTGCAAGAAATTGTGCTAGGGCATTTGTTGTAGGAGGAATAATTTGTTGTATTGGGCAAGGGTTTGTTGATGTGTTTACAGCTTATGGATTTCCTAAGGAAGAAGTTGGAGCTATTGTTTCAATAATAATGGTATTTTTAGGTGCTTTATTAACTGGTGTTGGAATATATGATAAAATTGCAGGCTTTGCAGGCGCAGGAACAGTAGTACCTATTACAGGGTTTGCAAATGCTGTAGTTGCGCCAGCTATTGAATTTAAGAAAGAAGGTTTTGTTTTTGGGGTAGCTGCAAAGATGTTTACAATAGCGGGACCAGTTTTAGTTTATGGTATTGGTTCCTCTGTTATAGTAGGAATAATTTATTATATAACTACATTATTTTAAGGAATGATAAGTATGGAAAATAACAAAAGAATAGGTAAACAAACAATAAAATTAGCTAATCCACCAAGAATAATTTCAGCATTTTCTATAGTGGGGCCAAAGGAGGGAGATGGACCATTAAAAGAGTATTTTGATGAAATATTAAATGATGATACATGTGGAAAAGATAGCTATGAAAAAGCAGAAAGTGAAATGATGTATACTGCAATATCTTCATCAATTCAAAGGGCAAATTTAAAGGAAAAGGATATTAATTATATGTTTGCTGGAGATTTATTAAATCAAATAATTTCCTCGGGTTTTGCAGCAAGAGAACTTGGAATTCCCTTTTTTGGTCTTTATGGAGCGTGTTCTACAATGTCAGAATCACTAAGCTTAGCATCATTAATAATGGATGGGGGGTTTGCAGATTATGTAGTGGCATCAACATCATCACATTTTAGTGCTGCAGAAAGACAGTTTAGATTTCCATTAGAGTACGGCTCACAAAGATCAGGTACATCTCAATGGACAGTAACAGGTTCAGGGGCTATGGTTCTTGGTAAAAAGGGAAATCAATTTCCAAAGGTTACATATATAACAACAGGTGTTGTTAAGGATTATGGAGTTAAAGATGCCAATAATATGGGGGCTGCAATGGCACCAGCTGCTGTAGATACAATTTATAACCATTTTAAAGATACAGGAAGAACACCAGCTGACTATGATATTATAGCAACTGGTGATTTAGGTAAAGTAGGGAAAAAAATAACCGATAAATTATTATTAGAATATGGCTATGATATTAGAGGAAATCATATAGACTGTGGTGAGGCAATTTTTAATAACGAAGAGCAAAAGACAGATTCAGGTGGAAGTGGATGTGGATGTGCAGCCTCAGTTTCAACAGGATATCTTTATAAAAAGATGATGAGAAAAGAAATTAAAAGCTTTTTATTGATTTCTACAGGAGCATTAATGAGTCCAACTTCCTCTCTTCAAGGAGAAAGTATTCCAGGAATAGCTCATGCTGTTGCTGTAGAAATGGATTAGGAGGAAAAATGGAACAGTATATTTATACTTTTATAGTAGGTGGATTCATTTGTGTCATAGCTCAGATTTTAATGGATAAAACAAATCTTACGCCAGGAAGAATATTGGTTATTTTTGTAACTCTTGGATGTGTTCTTGGTGGAATTGGGTTATATGATAAATTAGTTGAGTTTGGAGGAGCAGGTGCAACTATACCGCTTCCTAGCTTTGGAAACAGCTTAGCAAAGGCAGCGATAAAGGAAGTAAATGAAGTTGGCCTTTTAGGTGCCTTTACTGGAGGAATTAAAGGAGCTGCTGGAGGAATAACAGCGGCAATAGTATTTGGATATTTAATGGCAATTATATTTAATCCTAAAACAAAACAATAAGAAATAGTATTGCGTAATCTTTACTAATAGAGATTACGCAATGTATAATATAAAAAAAGTCAAAGGAGAGTTATGGTGAAAAAATATTGCAATAATTCGTGGCAGTGGGTAGTACAAGCTTTAAATAGTAATGAAGAAATAGGTTTAAAGAGCATTGAAATAGAGGAAAGAAAAAAATATTATGGGGATAATAAAATTAACTTGCCAAGTGGTAAGGGGATTTTTTCATGTATCATAAGAGAATTTTTAAAGATGTATATATTTTTATATATAATCATATCTTCTTATCTTTTTTATAAGGATGAAAAAATAGCTTCTCTTTATTTATTTTGTATTGTAGGTGTAATCTTATCAATTAAAATTACATTAACATATAAGAGAGAAAAAAGAATTTCATTATTGCAAAATTTAAATTATGCAACAGTAAGAGTTGTTAGGGATGGAATTGAGAAGATAGTTAAGGCGGAAGAATTGGTTATAGGGGATATAATTCATTATTCTAAGAATTCTTTAATACCAGCAGATTTAAGAATTATAAATTGTAAAGATATAAAAGTTGATGAGAAAAATTTAACCGGAGAAACTTTTTTTAAGGAGAAGTTTAATACCAAAATTCAAGGAAATATAAATAATTTAAGTGACATGAAAAATATACTTTTTAAAGGAAGTGTTATAAAAGGTGGAGAGGGTACAGGGATTGTAGTATCAACTGGAAATAACACAGAGCTTGGAAAGTTATTGACAGTTTTAAATTATGGTAATACAAAGAAAAATGTGTTTATTCCAAGATTAGAAAAGGCAATTGGAAAGAGAATAATAATATCTACAGTAATTGCAATAGCTTTATATTTTGTGACATTTACTGTTGGAAATGCTGAAGAAAACTTAAATATGAGTTTAATAAGTATTTTTTCAATACCAATAATGCTAGTTGTATTTACATACATATTTTACATTAAGAATATATTTAAGAATAAATTAGAGATAATAAATCCTTCTGTGCTACAACTAATAAGTGATGTAGAAATTATATTTATGGACAAGATAGGCTCATTTTCAAAAGAAGAAATGGTAGTTAAATCTATTTATACAAATTTTGAAATATATAAAGACAGTGAAGCTAATTACAACAAGGATATTAATGTTAAAAGGTTAATTGATATATTATTGCTTTGTAATAATTCATTTTATAATGTAAATGACAATACAGGAAAAGGAACCTTAGAAGAAATAGCTTTCATAAGATTTGGAGCTTTTAGGGGAGCATATAAATCCATAGTAGATAATAGAAATAAAAAATTGTTTGAAGTTCCAATGGATTCAGATAAAAGAATTATAACTACTGTTACTAAAAGTAAACGTGGATGTAGGGCTAACATGAGAGGAAGCTTAGATGAAATTTTAGATAGATGTACATACATTATGGTCAATGGATTAGAGAAAGAGATAACAAATGAGGATAGAGAAAGAATAAAGGCAATAGATTATAATTTATCTGTTGAAGGATTAACAACTCAAGGAATTGCTTATAGAAGCTTTAGTTATGAACCAACATCTTCTGAGAATATTGAAAGTAATTTAGTTTTTGTTGGAATAGTAGCATTGGAAATACCACCAATTGATGATTATAAAGAAAAGATAGATTTTTTAAGGGAAAATGATATAACACCAATAATATTTACTGATTCAAATAAGATTACAGCAACAACCTTTGGAATGAAAATTGGACTTATTAAAAGTCAGGCAGAAGTCATTTCGGGGATTGAGCTTGAGGCACTTTCAAAAGAGGAGCTTTTAGAGGTGCTTGGAAGAGTTAAAATAATTTGTAGGATAGGTGTTGAAAGTAAAAGTAAAATTGTTGCATTATTTGCAAAGGATAATTATAAGATTTTAACTTCAGGTGAAAATATAGGTGATTTACCTAGCTTAAGTTTATCCACTGTAGGGGTTACAAAGGGAGAAGCGCCACAGGTAATTAAAAAAGTATCAGATGCGTATATTAAAGAAGATTATTTAAATGGAATTTTCTCATTAATTACATATGGAAAAGAGTTTATATTTAACATTAATGAAAGTATAAAGTTATTTACAATGGTTTTATTTTCAGAAATAATTATACTATCATTATATTCATTGTATGGAACTGGTACGACAATCTCTTATTTAGGAATGATTCTAATTAATAGTATGTTAGTTTTACCATTATTATATTTAATGATGAGTGGATGCTATAAGGTTTCAGGAAACAGAGATTATGTAATTTCATCAGTTTTATGGAGTGGGACAACACTATTTTCAGCTAATATGGCAATTGAAAATTCAAATTTTTATGCATATATAACTTTAGGGGCTTGCATTATTATTTGGCAATTAATAAGTATAAATAAAATGAGTAAAGTTTCAATAATTATTTTAGTAATATCAGTTATTGCTTGGATAGGATTAATACTATATTTTATAAGTTTAGCTCAAATAGTAATTACACCATTACAAGGGGTGAGTGTAGCTTTAATTATAGGAATTTATGCCTTAATTGAATGGATAATTAAAAAGTGGATAGTATTATAAGGTGCAGTTATTAACTTTTTTGATAATAGGAGTTCCTTATGAAAGATATTATTAAGAATTTGCAAGATATAAATAAACCCATTGTGCACATTGCCTTTGGGTTCTTTTTTTGTTCCTTAGCATATGGGATTTGGGATTATAGCAAAGCTTTAGCTATTTTTATTAATTTGTGCTTTTATATATTTTTATATAAGTGTACAAATAAAAGCTTTCTATTTGTAATATTGCTTTTTCAAGGATTAACTATAGGATTCAATATAAATTATTTTAATTATAATATTTCTTTAAATGATGAAATAAGAATTGTGGAAAAAAGTCAATACAATACAATTGGAGAAGTAAAGGGAAGAAGATTTTACCTTACAAATAACATAAAAACTCTAAATGTTGGAGAAAAGATAACAGCTAAAGGTGTATATTTAAATAAAGAGGATAAGCAAAAAGGAATATTAGGAGAGATAAAAATAAACTCATTTAAAAAGAGCGAGGGAGATTTTTTATATTATTTATGGAGAGAAAAAAGTTTAGTTAGTGAAAGACTTAGTGAAAATTTAGGTATAAGAAAAAGTGGGTTAATTACTTCAATTTCTTATGGAGATAAGAGTTTGTTAGATAGAGAAGATAATGAGGATATGAAGTATTTAGGTGTTGTTCATGCTATAAGTGTATCAGGGATGCATGTGGCATTAATATTTTTTCTTATAAATAGATTTTTAAGTAGAGGATTATCTTTGGCAATAACAACTGTATATGTGATCTTTACTGGAATGGCATTTTCAAGTATTAGAGCTATTATAATGCTTGGAGTTTTAGCTTATTCAGTTCCCTTAAATAAAAAATATAATCCTTTAGGAGCAATAAGCTTAAGTGCAATAATACTTATAATGTGGAAGCCTTATGTTGTATTTGATATTGGGTTTTTATTATCCTATTCAGCTACAATAGGTATTATTTTATTTAATGATAAAATTAATAAGAAATTATATAAGCTACCAAAGATAATAAGGGAAGGGATAAGTTTAGCAATTTCGTCTCAAATACTAAGCTTCCCATTTTTAGCTTTAGTTTTTAAAAGTGTTTCAATAAATTTATTTTTAGGGAATATAATTTTAATTCCAATTATAAATCTAATATTGATTATGGGTAATTTACTTCCTTTATTCTTAAATATATCATGGGTATTTGACTTTCTTTCATATACATTAATGAAGTTGATAAATATATTAGATTACTTTATGGATTTACTTTATAGAGTTTCATTGCCTATGATTACTATGGATAGTCATTTTGTGAAATTTTATTTGATTCTATTGATTGTATTTTATTTTTATAAAAAGGGTCATAGAAAGATGATATACTTGCCATTAATATATATATTAGTTATTGGAATTGAGATATATTCGCCATTTTTAACTATTGAGTATTTTAGAGAAGGTGCACTTGGAATTAAATACAGGGGAAGTGGGCAAATAATAACTAATAAAAGAAATATTGATCTTGGAAAAATAAAAGGAGAGAGTAAAATTAATAGTGCAACAATTGATGGTGAGTTTTTGAAAATAAATGAAAATATTGAATTTAAAAGAGTTAATAAGGATTTTATATTAATACAGAATAATAAAAATCAGATTCTTTTAAAGCTATCAAAGGAAGGGAAAAATGAGGGGAACTATGATATAATAGATTTTAACAATAGAAAGATAAATAAAATTATTGTAATTAGAAATAAAATTTATAAGATATATTAATGGACAGGAGAGGAAGTAACACCGTGATAAGTCAAGAAATTCTAGAAAAGGATTTAAAAAAAAATGATGTTAAAAATTCATATGTTTTTTGTGGAATAGATGAAGAGTTAATTAAAGAGGGAATAAAGGATATAAAAAAAAGGTATGTAGATGAGGGGTTAGAAGACTTGAATTACATGCAGTTAGATGGTGTTACCACAAATTTTGATGAAATAATTAATGCTTGTGAGACCTTGCCTTTTATGGGAGAAAAAAAGGTTGTTGTTGTGTATAGAGCAAATTTTCTTAAGGAGAAAAGTAATAGTGAGGGAACAAAAATATTCAATGAAATTAAGGAGTATTTAAAGAATGTTCCACCCTATACAATATTAATATTATATTATCTTTTTGATGATAAAAGAGAAACTCCAAAGAAAAATAAAAAGATTATGGGCATTGATAAAATAACAACTGTAGTTCATTTTGAAAAGCTTAAGGGTGAAAGGTACTTAAAAAAAATAGATGATGTTTTCAAAAGTAAGGGAAGAGCTATTAATAAAATTGAACTTAAGTATTTTTCTGAAAGGGTACAAAATAATTTTGATGTAATAGTTAGGGAAGTGGATAAGCTTGTAAATTACACTCATGGAAGAGACATAAAAAGAGAGGATATAGATAAGCTTTTACCAAAGACAAGTGAAGAGGATATTTTTGATTTAATTGACTTAATATCTCAAAGAAAGATTGAAAAAGCTTTAACTATTGTTAGAGAATTATTAGTGAAATCTGAGCAACATATGCTAATTATAATTTCTTTAGAAAATACTTTTAAAAGGTTATATGACATTAAAATTGCTGTTGAAAAAGGAAAAAATGTTGGGGATTTAATGAGTAGTTTAAGATTGCCAGAATTTGTAGTTAAGAAATTAATAGTTCAAAGTAGAAATTTCAGTAAAAAACAGTTAATGGGACTAATAAAATTATGTTTAGATACTGAAAATAGAATGAAATCTTCAGGGATAGACAAAGATATGGAAATAGAATTATTACTTTTAAATACATTAACAATAAGATAAATATAAAAAACGATTTACCACTAGTTGGGTAAATCGTTTTTTTCTAGAAATAACAATTTAAAAGTAAACAACCGACCATGTAAGGTCGGTTTATATTACTACGCCATTGCGTTTAACTTTGCAGCTAATCTTGACTTCTTTCTAGCAGCTGTGTTCTTGTGAACAACTCCCTTTGTAGTAGCCATATCTAAAGATTTAACAGCTCCAGCAAAAGCAGCCTTTGCTTCTTCAACATTGTTAGCAGCTACAGCAGTTTCGAACTTCTTTATTGAAGTCTTTAATGCTGATTTAACCATTCTATTTTTTAGAGTCTTAACTTCAGTTACCTTAATTCTCTTTTTAGCTGATTTAATATTTGCCATTCCTAATTCACCCCCTTAAAATTTTATAGGGCCTCTAGCAGTTTTTATGTAAATCTGCGTACGAGTTCACTTTCAACAATGCATATTATAGCATTCTTATTTAAACAGTTCAAGTATTAAATTAAAACAAAGTGGAAAAATAGGTGTGTAAATAAAAAAATAAAGAGGTGGAATTATGTTTAATGTTAGAACTGACTTAGCAATAGAAGCACGAGAAATGTATAAAAAGGAGTATTCCACAGAAGTTGATGGGGTATTAGTTGAAGAAGATAGAGAGGGAGATGTGAAAATAAACTGGGTTAAAATTACTAGTGAGGAAGGAGCAAAAAAATTAGGAAAACCTGTTGGAAACTATATTACCATTGATATACCAGAATTTACAGCTTATGACGGTGAGAGTATGGATCATGTAGCACATGTAATGGCAGCACAGCTTGAAAGGCTTGTAAAAATGCCAGAGGAAAGAACGGCCTTAGTTGTGGGACTTGGAAATTGGAAGGTAACCCCAGATGCGCTAGGACCAAAGGTGGCTGAAAAAATAATGGTTACAAGGCATTTAAAGGCTGTAATGCCTGATGCTATTGATGATTCTGTACGACCAGTTTGTGCTATTGCACCAGGAGTTTTAGGCATTACAGGAATAGAAACTGGAGAGATTATAAAATCATTAGTTGATAAAATCAAACCAAGTTTAGTAATTTGTATTGATGCACTTGGTTCTAGAAAAGTGGAAAGAGTAAATAGAACAATTCAAATAAGTGATACAGGAATATCACCAGGTGCAGGTGTTGGAAATCATAGAATGAAAATAAATGAAGAAACTGTGGGAGTGAAGGTTATTGCAATTGGAGTTCCTACAGTTGTAGATGCAGCTACAATTGCAAATGATACAATAGATTTATTATTAGATGAATTAATTTCTAAAGCTGAAACAGGAAAAGATTTTTATAATATGTTAAAAACTGTTGATAAAAATGAAAAGAGTCATTTAATAAAAGAAATATTAAATCCTTATGTTGGAGACTTAATGGTTACTCCAAAGGAAATAGATTTAGTTGTAGAATCCTTATCAAAGATAATTGCAAATGGAATAAATATAGCAATACAACCTAATATGGATATGGATGATATAAATAAATTTATGAATTAGTTAACGTAATAATTTTTTTGAAATTCTATAATAATTATGTAACTCCCCTCATATAAATATTAAAGTAGAGGAGGGGTGCCAATGAAAGGAAGGATGAAAAGTTCTAGTAAACCAAGGATTAACTCGGGAGTGGTAATTTTTCTAATTCTTGTAGTTGTATTTTTTGTAAGAGTATTTTTAATTTTAGGAGAAGACAGAGAACGTGGAGGATTTGCATATGTTCAGCTTTTAAATTATGGAATGCCTATAGTTGAAGAACAGGTTTATAATCCAGACGTTTATACTGAAAATGATCTTTCAATTAAAAATATATGCCTAGAGGCATTGGGATTAAAAGAAATATCAAGTACAGGGATAATTGGAGGAGAGGTTAGCTTCTTTAATCAAGGACACTCAGATGGAGGAGAAAAACCAATTGCACTTAATCCGTTTAATGTTGGAGAAAGTAGTATTAGTAAAATTGAAACATCTTCAGGACCAGCATATAATCCAAGTTTGAAAAAGAATCTGGATAGTTCAAAGCCAGAGGTATTAATTTACCATTCTCATACAAGAGAAGCCTATAATGATGCAGGAAACATTGATTCAAATAATGATAAGGTTAATGTTGTTGCTGTTGGGGATGCTTTAGAAAAACAACTTGAAGAGAATTATGGAATATCTGTTATACATGATAAAACAGACCATTCAGTTGTTTATGATGATGCCTATAAGAGATCTAGAGAAACAGTTACAAAATATCAACAAAAATATGGTAGCTTTAAGCTAATAATTGATCTTCACAGAGATTCAAGCTCAAATGAAAATGCTGTTAAAATGAATATAAATGGTGAACCAGCAGCTAGATTGATGTTTGTAACCTCTCAAAATGTTTCAACATACGGAAACAATATAAAAGTTGTAAATTCAATGATTGAAACCTCAAATAAATTATTTCCAGGTTTAATGAGACCAACCATAGAATATAGAAGTGGTAGAGGGGGATTCAATCAGGATTTAAGTAACAACTCAGTATTAATAGAATTTGGATCAGTAATAAACACTATGGAGGAGTGTAACAACTCAACAGAATACATGGCTAGAGTTATTGCTGAGTATTTACATGGTAAATAGATTAAAAAGGGATGCTTTTGCATCTCTTTTTGCGTATAAAAACTTTTAAAGTGGACATAATCACAAATAAAAAGAAGGTGATTATATGAATAAAAAGAAATTATTGGCATGTTGGGTTCTTTTTTTATGCTTTATAGGAATGTTATTTGGTTTTATAAAAATTAATTTAATAAACACAAGAGCACTTTCGCCATTAGGCAATGCAAATGAAAACTATAAAGTGATTAGTGAGGAATTTGGCAAGGATTTTTCAGAATTTGTTAAGGATAATTCAGATGTTAAAATATATAGAGAAGAAAATGGAGAATATTTAGTTAAGGCTTTTAATGAAGATTATAGAGTTACAACAACATCAAGCTTTGTTGAAAATTTAAAAAGTATAGGGGAAGGAATTTTGGGAACTATAAATGATATAGTAGATTGGTTTGAAGGATTAATATGAGATTATTTGATTAATCCTTTAATTTCAATAAATATTGACATTTAGCCTGTATTATGTGATATAATTTAGCTTGATTTAATTATAATGGGGGTGAAGTACTGTTTTTACTTAAGGTAAGACAGTTTTAGATATGCAAAGTAATAGACAAAAACATATTAGAAATTTTTCAATAGTTGCACATATAGACCATGGTAAATCAACCCTAGCAGATAGATTATTAGAAGCTACAGGAACTTTAACTCAAAGAGAAATGGAAGAGCAAGTTCTTGATAACATGGAGTTAGAAAGAGAAAGAGGAATTACAATTAAGTCTCAAGCAGCTAGACTTATATATAGAAGAGAAGATGGAGAAGAGTATATATTAAATCTTATAGATACTCCAGGACACGTAGACTTCACATATGAGGTTTCAAGAAGTTTAGCGGCATGTGAGGGTGCTGTGCTTGTTGTTGATGCAACACAAGGTATTCAAGCGCAAACATTAGCTAACTGCTATTTAGCATTAGATAATGACTTAGAAATAGCACCAGTAATAAACAAAATAGACTTACCTTCTCAAAGAGCTGATGAGGTTAAGCAAGAGATAGAAGATGTAATTGGAATTGAAGCACATGATGCTCCTATGATTTCGGCTAAAACAGGATTAAACATCCAAGATGTTTTAGAAAGTGTTATTGAAAAGATTCCAGCTCCAAATGGAGATGAGGAAGAACCACTTAAGGCATTAATATTTGATTCATACTATGACAGCTATAAAGGTGTTGTAAGTTATGTAAGAGTGTTTGATGGTAAGGTTGCTCCAGGTACTAAAATAAAGCTTATGGCAACAAATAAGGTTTATGAAGTTACTGAAGTTGGAGTATTTACACCTAGATTACTTCCTATAAATGAATTAAGTGCTGGAGATGTTGGATACATCACTGCATCAATTAAAAATGTAAGAGATGCAAGAGTTGGAGATACTATTACTGAAGCTAATAGACCAACTGAAAAATCACTTCCAGGATATAAGCCAGCTGTACCGATGGTTTACTCAGGTATTTATCCAGTAGATGGAGCTAAATATGAAGAGTTAAAAGAAGCTTTAGAAAAACTTCAAATTAATGATGCTGCATTAAATTTTGAACCAGAAACTTCTGTAGCTTTAGGATTTGGATTTAGATGTGGATTCTTAGGATTATTACATATGGAAATAATTCAAGAAAGAATCGAAAGAGAATTTAACCTAGACATTATTACAACTGCACCATCAGTTATCTATAAAGTTGCAAAAACTGATGGAGAAGTTATTGACATAACAAACCCAACAAATCTTCCAGAAATTACTCAAATAGACTATATGGAAGAGCCTGTTGTTAAGGTGTCAATTATTACTCCAACAGATTATGTAGGAGCAGTAATGGAATTATGCCAAGAGAGAAGAGGAACATATATTGATATGCAATATATGGAGGAAACAAGAGCTGTAATAAACTATGATATTCCATTAAATGAAATAGTTTATGACTTCTTTGATACATTAAAGTCAAGAACAAGAGGATATGCATCTCTTGATTATGAATTTAAGGGATATGTTAGAACAGAGCTTGTTAAGCTTGATATCATGTTAAATGGAGATGTTGTTGATGCTTTATCAATGATAGTTCCAAAGGAAAGAGCTTACCAAAAGGGTAGAAACATGACAGAAAAGCTAAAGGAAATAATCCCGAGACAAATGTTTGAAATTCCAATTCAAGCAGCTGTAGGCGCTAAGATTATAGCTAGAGAAACTGTAAAGGCTATGAGAAAAGACGTTTTAGCTAAGTGTTATGGTGGAGATATTTCAAGAAAGAAGAAGCTTTTAGAAAAGCAAAAAGAAGGAAAGAAGAGAATGAGACAGGTTGGTTCTGTAGAAGTTCCACAAGAAGCATTCATGGCAGTTTTAAAAGTAGATTAATAATTTCTATAAAAGCTGGTAGTTTAAAAACAATTAAATTGTTTTGCTACTGGCTTTTTATTTTATAAAAATATTTAAAGATAAAAATTGGAAAATAACTATACACAACAAATGCATGTGATATAATATTAAATATAAAGAATTTGTTAATTAAAGTAATGACATATAAATAGGAGATAATAGGAGGAAGTTTCTATGTTTTTAAACGAGTTAAAGAAGGAAGAGGCATTATCATTTTTAAATTTAGTTAATATTTTCTCAAAAGTAGATAATGTTTTAGCTAAGGAAGAAAAGGAATTAATAAAGGATTATGTTGAAGAATTAGGTCTTCAAGAAGAACAATTAGGAAATGTTAGCTATGAAGAAGTATTAGCTAATTTAAAAAACTCTACTGATAGAGTGAAAAGAATAATATACTTTGAATTAATTGGATTAGCTTTGGTTGACGGTGAGTATGAAGAAAATGAAGTTGATTTTTTAGATAAGCTTGCATTAGAATTAAATATTCCAAGAGATAAGAGAATAGCTTTTGCTAATTACTTCTTTAATTTTAAGGAAGTGTATGATTTTTCAGTTGTTGAAGCAGAAGATAAGTTAGTTTTATTAAAAGAACAAGCAGAAGCATTATTATAATTTTGTATGCAAAACTACCATTAAGATATAATCTTAATAGGTAGTTTTTTATTAAATTAAGGAGAAAAGATATGAAAGAAATATCATTATACATACATATACCATTTTGTAAGCAGAAGTGTCTTTATTGTGATTTCCCTTCTTATGGAGGAAAGGATGAATTCATTTCTGATTATATAGATGCATTAAATTTACAAATAGAAAAGGAAGCAAAGGAATATTTAATAAATAGTATTTTTATTGGTGGAGGAACACCTTCTCATTTGCCTCCAAGGGAATTGGAAAAGTTATTGAAGAAAATTAGCGAGCTTAACTTTAGTGACATAATTGAATATTCTGTGGAGTGCAATCCAGGAAGCTTAACTGAAGAAAAATTGATTATAATGAAAAAATATGGGGTTAATAGAATTAGTATGGGACTTCAAAGTACAGATGACTCATTGCTTAAAGGGATTGGAAGAATTCATACCTACAATGTTTTTAAAGACAATTTTAATTTAGCAAGAAAGGTTGGATTTAGAAATATAAATGTAGATTTAATGTTTGGATTACCAAATCAAACTATAGAGCAATGGGAAAAAACTCTGGAAGATATTATTTTGTTAGGACCCGAGCATATTTCGGCGTATAGTTTGATTATAGAAGAAGGAACACCTTTTTATAAGCTTTGGGAAAAGGATTTACTAAAGCTTCCAAGTGAAGATGATGAGAGGGTAATGTATGAGATTACAAAAAATAAACTAAAAGAAGGTGGATACCATCAATATGAAATCTCTAATTATTGCAAGGGTAATAAAGAGTGCTACCACAATAAAGTTTATTGGAAATGTAAAGAATATTTAGGTCTTGGTGTTTCGTCATCATCTTATATAAATGGAAAAAGGATAAAAAACATTGATTCAATTGAAGAATACATTGAAAAAGTTAATAATGGGCAAAATGTAAAAGATGAAATTTTAGAGAATACTTTAAATGATAATATGGAAGAGTTTATGTTTATGGGACTTAGAATGGTGGAAGGTATAAAAGAAGAGGAGTTTTATTTATTGTTTGGTAAAAAAATTGATGATGTATATAAGAGTCAAATAGAAAAAAATATAAACTTAAATTTGTTAGAAAGAAGTAATGGTAAAATTTTTCTTACAGAAAAGGGATTTGAATTATCAAATGCTGTTATGAGTGAATTTATACTGTAATCGCAAGAAAAATGGAGAAAATTAAAGATAATCTAATTTATTAGATATAAACTGATGTTAGACAATTTATATAAAGGAAAATAAACTTTGACAAAGAAAGGTAGAAATTATATATTTATATCGTAGTCATTAGCACTCGACAATAATGAGTGCTAACAAGTGAGGTGATCCAATGATTATTGATGATAGAAAAATTAGAATACTAGAAGCGATCATCAATGATTACATTACCACTGGGGAACCAGTAGGATCCAGAACTATTGCTAAAAAATATAACCTTGGAGTTGGTTCAGCAACCATTAGAAATGAAATGGCAGACCTAGAGGATATGGGGTACTTAGAACAACCACATACTTCAGCAGGAAGAGTCCCATCTAGCAAAGGCTATAGACTTTATGTAGATAGTTTAATGGTGAGTCCTCTTTTAAGTAAAGAAGAGGAATTGAGGATTAAAGAATGTATTATTGATTCAGCAATGCTTGAGGTTTCTAAAATAGTAAAGCATGCAAGTACTTTGTTGTCAGAATTAACAAATTTAACTTGTGTAGTGCAAACTCCTTCAATGAGAAAGAGCTCTATAAAATCCATTAAGTTTATGAAGGTAGATGAACGAAATCTAATTTCAGTAATAGTAACTGATGGAGGGGTAATAAAAAATCATGTGATTAGAGTTGTAAAAATGCCAAGTGATGAAATACTTGAAAAAATTAATCAAGTATGCACAAAAAGGTTAATGAATTTATCAATAGAGGATATTAACCTTGAGGTTATTAACAATCTAAAAAGTGATTTGGCAGGCTTTGATGAAATATTCAATGCAATATTACCAGCTTTATATGAAAGTTTAAGAGAAGAAGTCTCATCAGAGGTTTTTATGGAAGGTACAACCAATATACTAAATTATCCAGAGTATAATGATATAGATAAGGCTAAAGAAATACTTTCGCTATTATACAACAAGGATTGTGTGGTTGAGTTAATTGAGCCGCAAGGAGATATCACCATAAAAATTGGTGAAGAAAATTATATTCCAGAGGCTAAAGAGTGTAGCGTAATTTCAGCTGAATACTCTATAGGAGATAAGGCTATTGGAACAATTGGATTAATTGGACCAAGAAGAATAAATTATTCAAAGGTTATTGCTATAATGGCTCAGGTTATGAAAGAACTTAATGAAACCTTGAGGAATAATAGAAGATAATTGAGAGACGAGGTGTTTGAAAGTAATGGAAGATAATAAAAATGAACTTAACGAAGAAATATTAGAAGAAGTTCAAGAAGGAGCTACTGAAGAGGTTGCTACAGAAGAAACAGAAGAAAATTCAAGCGAAGAAGTTAATGACACTGTAAACGAGAGTTTAGAAACTGAAGAAAGTGAAGATGAATTAACTATGCTGAGAAGATTTAAAAAGGACAGCAAAAAGACAGAAAATGAAAATGCTGCTTTAAAAGAAAGATTAGTAAGAATCAATGCTGAATATGACAACTATAGAAAAAGAACTGCCAAAGAAAAAGAAGGAATCTATACAGATGCATATTTAGATGTTCTTAAGGAAATAGTTCCAGTTATGGATAACATAGAAAGAGCATTAAATGCAAATGGAGATATTGAGGCACTTAAAACTGGTGTTGAAATGACATTAAAGGGATTCCAAACTGCTTTAGATAAGTTAGGTGTTGAAGAGATTGATGCAACAGGAGATTTTGATCCAAACGTACATCAAGCTGTAATGCATGTTGATGATGAAAGCTTAGGGAAAAATCAAGTTGCTGAAGTATTCTTAAAAGGTTATAAAAAAGGCGATAAAGTAATTAGATATACCGTTGTAAAGGTAGCAAATTAATATAGAAGTTTAATTAGGAGGAATATATTATGGGAAAAATTATAGGAATTGATTTAGGAACAACAAATTCATGTGTAGCTGTTATGGAAGGTGGAGAACCAGTAGTTATCACTAACTCAGAAGGAGCTAGAACTACTCCTTCAGTAGTATCTTTCCAAGCTGATGGATCAAGATTAGTTGGTCAAGTTGCTAAAAGACAAGCGATTACAAATCCAGATAAGACAATAATCTCAATTAAGAGACATATGGGAACAGATTATAAGGTTAATATAGAAGGTAAAAACTATTCACCACAAGAAATATCAGCAATGGTTCTTCAAAAGATTAAGGCTGATGCAGAAGCTTATTTAGGAGAAACAGTTACTCAAGCTGTTATCACAGTTCCAGCTTACTTTAATGATGCTGAAAGACAAGCAACTAAGGATGCAGGAAGAGTTGCAGGATTAGAAGTATTAAGAATCATAAACGAACCAACAGCTGCTTCATTAGCTTATGGATTAGATAAGACAGATCACAGCGAAAAAATATTCGTTTATGACCTAGGTGGAGGTACATTCGACGTTTCTATCCTTGAATTAGGTGATGGAGTATTCGAAGTATTATCAACAAATGGAGATACTAAGCTAGGTGGAGATGACTTTGACCAAAAAGTTATGGATTATATAGCTGAAACATTTAAGGCTGATACAGGAATAGATTTAAGAAATGATAAGATGGCATTACAAAGATTAAAAGAAGCTGCTGAAAAGGCTAAGATTGAGTTATCATCATCAACTCAAACAAATATTAACTTACCATTCATCACAGCTGATGCAACAGGACCAAAGCACATTGACTTAAACTTAACTAGAGCTAAGTTCAACGAAATAACTCACGACTTAGTACAAAGAACAATTGAGCCAATGAAGAAAGCATTAGCAGATGCAGGACTTTCAATTAACCAAATTGATAAGGTAGTTTTAGTTGGAGGATCAACTAGAATTCCAGCAGTACAAGAAGCAGTTAAGAACTTTACTGGAAAAGATCCATCAAAGGGAGTTAATCCAGATGAGTGTGTTGCAATGGGTGCAGCTATTCAAGCAGGTGTATTAACAGGAGAAGTTAAGGACGTATTATTATTAGACGTTACTCCATTAACACTTGGAATTGAAACATTAGGAAATATTGCAACTCCATTAATAGAAAGAAATACAACAATACCAACAAAGAAGAGCCAAGTATTCTCAACAGCAGCAGATGGTCAAACATCAGTTGAAATCCATGTTGTTCAAGGGGAAAGACAAATGGCTGCAGATAACAAGACTTTAGGTAGATTTACTCTATCAGGTATTGCTCCAGCTCCAAGAGGAATTCCTCAAATCGAAGTTACTTTTGATATAGATGCAAACGGAATCGTTAAGGTTTCAGCTGTTGATAAGGGAACTGGTAAGGAAGCAAACATCACAATTACAGCTTCAACTAATTTAAGTGATGATGAAATTGATAAGGCAGTAAAAGAAGCAGAAAAGTTTGCTGAAGAAGATAAGAAGAGAAAAGAATCTATAGAAGTTAAGAACAATGCAGATCAAGTTGTTTACCAAACAGAAAAAACTTTAACTGAACTTGGAGATAAGGTTTCAGCTGAAGATAAGGCTAAGGTTGACGAAAAGTTAAATGCATTAAAGGCTGTTAAGGATGGAGAAGACATAGAAGCTATTAAGAAGTCTATGGATGAATTAACTCAAGAATTCTATGCAATATCATCAAAGATATATGCTGATGCAGGTGCTAATGGTGGTGCAGAAGGATTTGATCCAAGCAACATGGGAGGAGCAAACCCAGGTTCAGCTCCACAAGATGACAATGTTGTAGATGCAGACTTTGAAGTAAAAGAAGATAAATAGTTGTAAATAAAAGGTTATGTATATATAATAAAAAAGGGAAGGCTAAAGTCGTCTTCCCTTTTGTAAAGTTATTTAGAAAACTAGGTGGTGGAAAAATAGATGGCAAATAGAGACTATTATGAAGTGCTAGGATTAGCAAAAGGTGCTAGTGATGATGAAATAAAGAAGGCCTTTAGAAAGCTGGCTATACAATACCATCCTGACAAGAATCAAGGGAATGCTGAAGCAGAGGCTAAGTTTAAAGAAATAAATGAAGCTTATCAAGTGCTTTCAGACCCTGAAAAGAAAGCTAGATATGATCAGTTTGGAACTGCTGATGCTAGTGGATTTGGAGCAGGTGGATTTGGAGGCTTTGATTTCTCAGACATGGGAGGCTTTGGTGACATTTTTGATAGTTTCTTTGGCGGTGGAGGTCAAAGAAGAAAGAATGGACCTACAAGAGGTAATGATATAGAGTACACTATGACGTTAACTTTTGAAGAGGCTATATTTGGAGTAGAAAAAGAAATAAGTATTACAAGAAGTGAAAAGTGTGAAACTTGTTCAGGTTCAGGTGCTGCTCCAGGAAGTAGTGCAAAGAGTTGTGGACAGTGTGGTGGTTCAGGTCAAGTAAGAGTGCAAAGACAAACTCCATTAGGAAGTTTTGTAAGCACAAGCACTTGTGATAAGTGTGGAGGAAAAGGAAGCATTATTGAAACGCCATGTGGAACTTGTCATGGAAGAGGGCAAGTTAGAAAGACAAGGAAAATCAAGGTTAATATACCAGCAGGTGTTGATACAGGAAATGTAATGCCTTTAAGAGGGCAAGGAGAACATGGTACTAATGGAGGTCCGGCAGGAGATCTTTATATTAGAATAAATGTACAGCCTTCAAAGACATTTACTAGAAAAGGTATTGATGTTTATGTAGATGCTACTGTATCAATGGCTAAGGCGGCCTTAGGAACTGAAATAACAGTTCCAACTGTTGATGGTGATGTTAAATATACTGTTCCATCAGGAACTCAATCAGGAACTTTATTTAGATTAAAAGGAAAAGGAGTTCCAAGAGTTAATTCTCAAGGTAGAGGGGATCAATATGTAAAGGTTACTGTTGAAATTCCAAAATCATTAAATGAGAAACAAAAGGAAGCTTTAAAATTATTTATGGAAGCATCAGGTGAAAGCTTAGATGGAGAATCTAAGGAAAAGAAAGGCTTCAAATTTTTTAAATAAATTGCTTGTATAAGAGAGGGTGAAATGAAAAATTTGCCTTCTCTTTTTCTTTGTGTATAAAAAATATATTGAAGGAAACAATATTATTGAGGTGATATTTATGTATACAAGCCATGGAATTAACATGAAAAGAGAGTTGGAATACTATGATAAAAGAACAAAAAGAATAGACCCCAATAGAAAATCACCATACATAGATTATAGCTATGTATATTCAGAAGAATATCCAAAAAGAGATTATAAATTTTCGGATATGCTTAACAGTGTAAAAGATGGAATGAAATCAGAGGATGAAAAATTTACGGTTAAATCTTGTATGTTAAATAAGGAGTTTGAAGTTAATAAAAAAGGTCTAGCAATTGGTGCAATGATTGCTGGTGTTGGAATTGGGTTAAGTATAGCTGCAATAGCAACAGTAAGTGCAATGTCTAAACCAAAGAAAAATGATTACTTATCTTTAGATGGATGGAGTAAGATTTTAAGAAATATGATGTAGTTAAAGTTTATTTATAAAGCTAAAAAATAATACAAATTATCAATAAGGGCCTTTGAATTAAGGCCCTTATTGATGTTATGGTAGACAGAGAAGTATTTAAAGTGTAAAATATAGTATTAGTCAAAAGATAATTGAAAGGAATGATATAAATGGATGGAAAATGGATTGAGGTAAGAGTTATTACTAAAAGTGAAGCCCTTGAACCAATATCAGGAATCTTTTATGGATTAGATTGTAAGGGTGTTGCTATTGAGGATCCAAATGACATATTAGGAAGAGAACAAGGTCCATTAACATGGGATTTTGCAGATATAAACATATTAGAGCATAAGGGAAATGCAGCGGTAGTAAAGGCATATTTTTCAGAAGAAGACAATATGGAAAATGTGTTAAGCTATGTAGAAGAGAAAATTAATGAATTAAAAGATATGGGCTTAGATTTAGGGGAAGCTAAAATAGAGCATGAAGAAATGTTTGAGCAAGATTGGGCAAATAATTGGAAGAAATACTACAAGCCAACTAAGGTTGGAGAGAAGATTGTTGTTAAGCCAATTTGGGAAGAATATACTGAAAAGGGAGAAGAGTTAATTGTTAACTTAGATCCAGGAATGGCGTTTGGAACAGGTACTCATGAAACTACAAGAATGTGCATTCAGGCTTTAGAAAGATATGTAGAAAAGGATAGCACAGTGTTTGATGTTGGATGTGGTTCAGGTATACTTGCAATAGCTGCGGCTAAATTAGGGGCTAAAAAAGCTGTAGGTGTTGACTTAGATCCAGTTGCAGTAGAAAGTTCACTAGAAAATGTAACGTATAACGATTTAAATAACATTGAAATATTACATGGAAACCTTGTTGAAGTAATAGAAGGAAAGGCAGATATAGTAGTTGCTAATATAATAGCAGAGATAATCTGCATACTTTGTGAGGATGTTCAAAAGGTATTAAAACAAGATGGATACTTTATAACATCAGGTATAATACATGATAGAGTTGAAATGGTTACAAACAAATTAAATGAAACAGGATTTGAAGTTTTAGAAGTTAATAAAGATGGAGAATGGAACTGCATAGTTGCAAAATTAAAATAATTAAGAAGGAGAAAAAATTGTGCATAAGTTTTTCACAGGAGTAGAAAATTTCTCAAATGGCAAAGCTAAAATCGTAGGGGAAGATGTTAAGCATATTTACAAGGTTCTTAGATTAAAAGAGGGGGAAGTTGTAACCCTAAATAATTGTAATGGAATTGAGTATATTGGAAAAATAGAAGAAATTACAAAGAGTGAAGTTATAATAGATATTACAGAAGAGCTTAAGATAAATAATGAAAGTGGTGTTGAAATAACATTATTTCAAGGACTTCCAAAGGCTCAAAAAATGGATTTAATAGTTCAAAAGGGAACGGAGCTTGGAATTAAAGAATTTATTCCAGTTATAACTGAAAGAGTTGATATAAAGCTTAAGGGAGAGTTTAAAAAGCTAGATAGATTAAATAGAATAGCACTAGAGGCAGCAAAACAAAGTAAAAGAACTATTGTACCTAAGGTGCAAGAGCCAATAGAATTTAACATAGCATTGGATTTAATGAAAGAAATGGATTTAGTCATAGTTCCATATGAAAATGCAGAGAATTTTGGGGTAAAAACTTTGGTTAACAAACTTCAAAAGGAAATGAGCGGTTTAAGTTTAATAAAAAATGTTGGTATTTTAATAGGGCCAGAAGGTGGCTTTGAAAGTACAGAAATTGAGAAGTGTAAAGAAGAAGGAGCTTATATTGTAACCTTAGGAAAAAGAATTTTAAGGACTGAAACAGCTGGTTTTACAGCTACATCACTTATTCAATATGAGCTTGGTGATTTAGGAGGAGAAATTTAATGAAAGTTGCATTTGCTACTTTAGGATGTAGAGTTAATCAATATGAATCAGAAGCTATGGCAGAAAAGTTTATTAGAGAAGGATATGAGGTGTGTGATTTCTCAGAAAAGTGTGATGTTTATGTTATAAACACATGCTCTGTTACTAATATGGGAGATAAAAAATCAAGACAAATTATTAGTAAGGCTAGAAGAAATAATGAAAATGCAATAATAGCAGCGGTAGGATGTTATTCTCAAATAGCTCCAAAGGAAGTTTCAGCAATTGAGGGTGTAGATGTTGTACTAGGAACTAGAAATAAAGGTGATGTTGTTTATTATGTGAATAAGGCTAAAGATGAAGGTAAGTCACAGCTTCATGTAGAAGGTGTTCTTAAAAATAAAAGATTTGAAGACTTAAATATAGAAGAATATCAAGATAAAACAAGAGCTTTCTTAAAAATTCAAGATGGGTGTAATAGATTTTGTACATATTGTATAATTCCTTATACTAGAGGTGCAGTTTGTTCTAAGGATCCTAAGAAGGTTTTAGAAGAAATTAAAAAGCTTTCAGAGCATGGATTTAAAGAGGTTATTTTATCTGGAATACATACTGCTTCATATGGTCTAGATTTAGAAGGTGATGTAACACTTGTATCTCTTTTAGAAGAAATAGAAGCTCTAGATGGTATTGAAAGAGTAAGAATAGGGTCAATAGAGCCAGCATTCTTTACACCAGAAGTAGTTGAGAAAATAAAAGGAATGAAAAAGTTATGTCCTCATTTCCATTTATCACTTCAAAGTGGATGTAATTCTGTTTTAAAGAGAATGAATAGAAGATATACGGCAGAGGAATATGAAAGAATAGTTGAAGTTCTTAGAGAAAATCTAGAAGGAGTGTCAATAAGTACAGATGTTATTGTTGGATTCCCAGGAGAGACTGATGAGGAGTTTAATGAAACATATGAATTCTTAAAGAAAATTAAACTAACAAAAACTCATGTGTTTAAATTCTCTCCAAGAAAAGGAACTAAAGCTGAACTTATGGAAAATCAAATAGATGGAAATAAGAAAGAAGAAAGAAGTAAAAAATTAATTGAATTAAATAATTTAAACGAGAATAGCTTCACATTAAATATGTTAGGTCAAAAGGTTGATGTTCTTATAGAGCAGTCTGTAAAGGATAAAGAGGGCGTTTTTGAAGGATATACAAGGAATTATGTTAAGGTAGAAGTAGAGGGTGCAACTGCAGAAGATATTGGAAAAATCATTCCTTGTACAATTGATGGAGTAATAGAAGAAATTGCTATTGCAAAAAAGGCTTAACAAAAAGTGATTTATGCTATAATATATTATTAGGTCCTATTTGTTTGAAAGGGGGTGACGTTATGGAAAATTGTATTTTTTGCAAAATTATAAAGGGAGATATCCCATGCAAAAAGATTTATGAAGATGAAAAGGTGCTAGCTTTTCATGATATAAATCCGGAAGCACCAGTACATTTTTTAGTTATCCCTAAAGAACATATAGAGAGTGCAAATTATATTGATGATAAAAATTCACATATAGTTGCACATATTTTTACTGTTATTAATAAAATGGTAAAAGAACTAGGGGTTGAAAAAGAAGGCTATAGAATAGTTAATAATTGCGGGGAGTATGGAGGGCAAACAGTGAATCATATTCACTTCCATGTTTTGGCTGGAAGAAATCTTCAGTGGCCACCGGGCTAAAATGTTAAACAAATCTGTTGACATTCAGCGAATTACTATTGTATAATATAGCGTGTGTTATTAAGCCCGTAGCTGAGTTGAAATGATAATTAGGCTAGCGGAGGGAGGGATAATAGATGTCAGAAATAAAAGTTGGAGAAAACGAAACACTAGAAAGTGCATTAAAGAGATTTAAGAGAAAATGTGCTAGAGCTGGAGTTCTTTCAGAAGTAAGAAAGAGAGAACACTACGAAAAGCCAAGCGTAAAGAAGAAAAAGAAATCAGAAGCTGCTAGAAAGAGAAAGTTCAAGTAGGACTTTACTTTGAAAGAAGGTATGATAAATATGCCAACAATAAAAGATAGACTTCAAGATGATTGGAAAGCTGCATTGAAAGCTAAAGATAAATTTAAGGCTAATGTTCTTAGTACAGCTAAATCAGCTATATTACATGTTGAAAAAACCAACAATGTAAAAGTTGAAGATGTTGAAATTATTGAGATTTTAGCTAGAGAAGTCAAGCAAAGAAAAGAAGCAATGCTTGAATTTGAAAAGGGAAATAGACAAGATTTAGTAGATCAGTCTAAGGCTGAAATAGAAATTTTGTTAAACTACCTTCCTCAGCAGTTAAATGAAGATGAAATTAAAAATATAGTTAAAGAATCAGCGTTAGAAACGGGCGCAACTAGCATCAAAGACATGGGAAAAGTTATGGCAGCAGTTAGACCTAAAACTTTAGGTAGAGCTGATGGCAAGCTTGTAAGTCAAATAGTAAAAGATTTTTTATCTAATAAATAGCAAAAGAACTCAATAGAGTTCTTTTTGTTATTTGTTAGATATTTTTTTTGTCCTTAATAACCTTTTGAAAATTGAGTTAATTAATAATAGAGTAATAAATCAATCTGTTCTATCATAAAGTACAATGATAGAACTATTTAAAAGGAGCGTTAAGGTGGAAGAAAAAATAAATAAGGGTAAAGAATTTGTAGCAGATAAACTTCAAATGCCAAGAGAAGTAATATTTGATATTCCAAGAATAGTTATAACGGGGAATGAAGAAATAACGATTGAACATCATAAAGGCATTATTACTTTTGATAAAGAAAATATAAGAGTTAATTCTAAATTAGGGCCAATAAAGGTTAGTGGAAAGAATTTTGAAATATTATTTATAGGTTCAACAAGTATAACTGTTAGTGGGAAATTTAAAGCAATAGAGTATGAGGGGGTGCACCATGATTAGTGAGTATATTAAAAATGGTGTAGTAGAGGTTGAGGTAACCTTGCTAGGTGCAGAGAGATTATTGAATAATTTATGGAGTCAAGGTATTAGGGTTGAAGAGGTTAGAAAACTTGCTGTTGGTACAATGAGGTTTAAAGTTAACTATACAGATTACAAGGAAATAGAGAAAGAAGTTAAAAAGCTTAAAGGGAAAATAAAAATAGTAAAAACTGAAGGTGTTTTATTTTATTTAATAAGGATTAAGAGAAAGCTATCTTTAGCAGTTGGCTTGGTTTTGTTTCTGTTTGGTTTATACATATTGTCTACTTATGTTTGGGCTATAGAAATTACAACACAAAAAAATGTAGCACCTTTTGAGATAAGGCAAGAGCTAAATAGTTTAGGAATTAAACCTGGAATGAGTAAAAGTAAAATAAATGTATATGAGATTGAAAAGAGCTTAGAGAATATTGATGGGGAAATTTTATGGATTAGAGCTAGAATAGAAGGTTCAACTTTAAAGGTATTAGTGGAGGAGAAAGTTAATCCTCCAAAAAATAATATTGGAGATAAGGGAGAAGTTTTAGCAAAAAAGGATGGAGAGGTAAAAAGAATTTACACTCAATCAGGAAAACCAGCAGTTAAAGGTGGAGATATGGTTAAAGCTGGTGATGTTTTAATTTATCCTCTACAAGGAAAAGAAGGCATAGAATATGAGGTTAAGCCTAGAGGGAATGTAATAGCAAATATTTTCTACGAGAAGGTTATGGAAATACAGGTAGAAGGAACTAAACCTAAAAGAACAGGTGAAAAGGAGAGGGAAATCTATTTAAACTTTTTTGGGAAAAAAATTTATCTTAAAAAAGCTATAAATAACTTTGAATCTTATGATAAAATAGAAGGAAATAAAGGTTTTTTTAATAGTAATGTTTATTATGAAAAGAAAGAGATGGAAGTTAAGGTTAATAGAGATGAACTTATAAAAAAGTCGGAAGAGGAATTGAGTAAATCGCTTGAAAAGAATTTAAGTAATGATTCTAAGATAATTGATCAAAAAACAACTATAGAGGATGTTGGAGATGGGAAGATACACGTGAGGGTTTCTTTTGTTGTTGAGGAGGATATTGCTTAATATTATTTAAGTTGAGGGTATTTAGAGTAAGAGGGTGATACGCATGAAAAGATTTATAAGAAGCGAAATAGAGTTAAAAGATAAGTCGAAACGTTTATTAATATATATTGCAACATTTTTTGTTAGCTTCATTATATTAGCTACTGCATTAGCTCCAAAGCAATTTGAATTACAGGTGGGAGAAATTGCAAGAAGTGATATAAAGGCTCCTAGAGATACTGTTGATGAAATGGCAACTAAAGAGAAAGAGCAGGAAGCTATTGAGAAGGTTGATGAGCAGTATACATTAAAGGGAGAAGTAAAGAAGCAAGCAGAGGAAAATATTAAAAATTTCTTTATGAAGCTTTCTAGCTTAAAGGTTACTGAAGTTGATGAAGTTGAAAAAATTAATACACTTAAAAAATATTATGGAACAGCGTTAGGTGAAAATGAATATAGAGCTTTTTTAGCTCTTCAAGAGGAGAAAATAAAAGAGTTACAATGGGACATTCTTGGGATAATAGAAGATGTGTATACGGAGAAAATCGAGGATGGTAGGCAAGAGAAATTAGCAGAAGTAAAGATTGAGGCTAATTCTAAGGTTGAAGAATTAAGATTAGATACAACTTTAGAAAGTGGAGTTAAAAAAATACTATTTCAAGAAATAAAGCCTAACTTTTATTTTGATAAAGAAAAAACAGATGAAAAAATAAAGGAAGCTCAAAAGAATACACAAAAGGTAATTATTAAAAAGAATCAGAATATAGTAAATGAAGGTGAGCCAATTACTGAAAAACAACTAAATATACTAAAAGACCTAGGAATGCTTGATGATAGTAAAAATAATGCAGAGTTATTAGTATATATAGCTTTAGGAGCTGTAATTGCATTAGTGTTATTTTTACAATATTACTATATTTTCAATAGCTATAATGATATATTCTTAGATGTAAAAAAGCTTTTATTAATTAGTATATTAAATGTTGTAGCCTTAATATTAACAAGAGGGATAAGTATAATATCTTCATTCTTAGTTCCTTTTGCATGTGTACCAATAATATTAACACTACTATTTAATTATAGAATTTCACTGGTATTAAGTGCATTTAACTTAGTTTTAGTAAGTGCGTTAACAAACTTTAACCCTCAAGTTATATTGCTTGCAGGGGTTAGTGGAACATTAGCTGCAATATATCTAAAAAAAATGCAGCAAAGAAATGATATATTATATTCATCATTATTTATTGGTGGAATTAGTATGATTTTAACATTTTCAATGGGAATGTTATTATCGAATAATACAAAGGAAGTACTTGTGTTTAGTGCATTTTCAGGGGTGGGAGTTTTATTTTCAGGTATATTAGCTATTGGGATATTGCCATTTTTAGAGGTAAGCTTTGATATAGTCACAACTTTGAAATTATTAGAGTTAAGTAATCCTAACCATCCTCTTTTAAAAAAATTGTTGATGGAAGCTCCTGGAACATATCATCATAGTATGTTGGTTGCAAATATTGCAGAAATGGCAGCAGAAGAGGTGGGTGCTAATCCTGTTTTAGCTAGAATAGGTGCTTATTATCATGATATTGGTAAAACAAAAAGACCTTATTTCTTTGGAGAGAATCAATTGGCTAAGGATAATCCACATGATAAAATTTCTCCAAACCTAAGTACTTTAATAATAACTTCACATGTGAAAGATGGGTTGGAATTAGCTACTGAGTATAATTTACCTGTAGTTGTAAGAGATATAATTGGAGAACATCATGGAACTACATTAGTTAAGTATTTTTATTATACTTTAAAAAATTCAAGTGAAAATCCAGAGGAAGTTAAAGAAGAGGATTTTATGTATCCAGGGCCTACACCATCAAGTAAAGAAGCAGGGATAATAATGTTGTCAGATAGTGTTGAAGCTGCTGTAAGGTCTATTAGTGAGCCTACAAAGGGTAAAATAGAAGAAATGGTTAATAATATAATTAAAGATAAACTATATTCAGGTCAATTGGATAATTGTGATTTAACTTTAAAAGATTTGGAGAAAATAAGAAAGTGCTTCCTCAAAGCATTATTTGGAATTTATCATCAAAGAGTTGAATACCCAACTGAAAAAAATAAAGAAAAATAAGTAAAAAATGGGGAAGGGGTTTAAAACCTTCCCTTTTATAATATAAATAAAAAGGAGAAAGAAAATGATATACATAGAAAATGAACAAAATAAAATTGAAGTAACTAAAGAATTTGAAAGAAAGGTTGAAGAAGTTATTTTATTTGCTTTAATGGAAGAGGAAGTAGAAAACTTATGTGAAGTGTCTGTAATATTTGTTGATAATGATGAGATTAAGAGAATAAATGGGGAAACAAGAGGAAAGGATATGATTACGGATGTGCTTTCATTCCCAATGCTAGATTATCCAGAGAGAAAGGTATTTAAAGAAGTGTATAAAGAGTATTCTTTTAGCCAAAGCGATTTAAATGGAGAAGAATTGGTGTTAGGGGATATTGTATTATGTCTAGAGAGAGCTTTAGAACAAAGTGTTGAATATAATCATTCTTTTGAAAGAGAGGCTTTTTATTTAACAGTTCACTCTGTGCTTCATCTTTTAGGATATGATCACATGGATGAACAAGATAAAAAGATAATGAGAACAAGAGAAGAGGAGATTTTAAATAAGCTAAGTATAACAAGAGCGTAATTGAATAAAGGGGTTGAAATTTTTGAGGTTAAAAAAGGTCTTAGATAGCTTTAATCATGCTATAAATGGAATAATAGATACAGTAAGGACTCAAAGAAATATGAAAATTCATCTTGTGGCTTCATTAGGAGTCTTAATAGCGTGTTTTTGCTTTGATGTTACAAGGACAGAATTTTTAGTTTTAGCATTAACCATAACTATTGTAGTGGCTGCTGAATTAGTAAATACAGCTATTGAGGCTGCTATAGACATGACTACAAATTACTATCATCCACTTGCTAAGGTTGCAAAGAATGCAGCAGCAGGTGCAGTGCTTGTTACTGCAGTAAATGCTTTGGTGGTTGGATATGTAATCTTTTGGGATAAGTTATCAAATTTTTCATATGCTATGGTAACAAAGGTTAAAAATTCAGAGCCTTTTACTATATTTATTGTATTAGTTATTGTATCCATTGCTACGATAATAGTAAAAGCAATATTTGGAGAGGGTACGCCATTAAAGGGAGGCATGCCAAGTGGGCACAGTGCACTTGCTTTTTCGATTGCAACAGCAATAGCACTAATTACAGAGGAACCTACATGTATTATGCTTAGTTATTTAATGGCTATAATTACAGCTCAAAGTAGAGTTGACTCAGAAGTACATTCCATCCTTGAGGTTGTAGTTGGAGCTATTTTTGGTACATTGCTTACAGTGCTTATATTTAGTGTTTTTAGGTTATAACAATACCTTTTAATTAACATATTATAATGGTATAATGTAAGGTACACTAAATGCAATATTATAGTAATAACATATGCTATTTAAATGGAGGAATATTATGAAAGAGAAATTAATTTTAAGTGCAATAGAAGCAAGAGAAAAGGCATATTGTCCATATTCAAATTTTAAAGTAGGAGCGGCTGCACTATTTGAAGATGGAGAAATATATCAAGGCTGCAATGTTGAAAATGCATCTTATGGAGCAACAAATTGTGCAGAAAGATCAGCAATATTCAATGGGGTTTCTGCTGGAAATAGAGTGTTAAAAGAACTTGCTTTAATTGGAGATATAAATAATTTTACCTATCCATGTGGAATTTGTAGGCAGGTTATAGCTGAATTTGCAGAGAGTGGGAAAATGAAAATATATATAATAAAAAATCAAAATGATTATATAGAAACAACATTAGAAGAAATAATGCCAGGAATCTTTAGTAAAAAAGATTTGAATATCTAAGGAGGAAACATGTTTAAATCAGGATTTGTAACAATAGTTGGGAGACCAAATGTAGGTAAATCAACATTAATGAATGAAATAATGGGGGAAAAACTATCTATAGTATCTAATAAACCTCAAACAACAAGAAATAATATACAAACAATTTTAACGACTAAGGACTATCAAATTGTTTTCGTAGATACACCAGGAATACATAAACCAAAGCACAAGCTTGGGGAGTATATGGTTAACTCTGCAAAGGATTCTATAAAGGATGTAGATTTAGTTCTATTCTTAACTAATCCAGATGATGAGATAGGAAGAGGAGATAAATTTATATTAGAGTCATTAAAAGAAAAAAACATACCGGTATTTTTAGTATTGAATAAAATAGATGAAAATACTCAAGAAAGAGTAGCAAAAACTTTAGAAATGTACTCAAAGGAGTTTAGTTTTAAAGAAATTGTACCTATTTCAGCATTAAAAGGAAAAAATGTAGATACATTAATTAATTTAATGGTTGAAAATCTACCAGCGGGACCAATGTACTATCCAGAGGATATGATAACAGATGTTCAAGAAAGATTTGTTGTAGCTGAAATAGTTAGGGAAAAGGCTTTAAGAAACTTAAGAGATGAAGTACCACATGGAATTGCAGTAGATATTATTCAAATGAAGCAATCAGAGAATGGTACTTATCATATTGAAGTTGATTTAATATGTGAAAAAGACTCTCATAAAGGGATTATAATAGGGAAAAATGGCCAAAGCTTAAAGAAAATTGGTGAAACAGCAAGATATGAATTAGAGAGATTCTTAAGAGCTAAGGTTAATATAAAGATTTGGGTTAAGGTTAGAAAAGAGTGGAGAGATAATGCTCTATTATTAAAAGAGTTAGGATACAAGAAGTTAAAATAACACTCAATTTCCTTGATGATATAAAGTTGGGGGATGGTGAAATGTCATTATTAAATACTACAGGCGTAATATTAAAAACTCTAGATTATAAAGAAAATGATAAACTAGTTTGGCTATTTACTGAGGGTGAGGGGAAAATATCTTCAATAGGAAGAGGAGCAAAGAAAAGCAAAAATAAGCTTTTCTCCATTACTCTTCCACTTTGTTATGGAGAGTTCCAATTATTTAAGGGAAAAGGTCTATATAATCTTCAAGAAGGAAAAATAATAAATTCTTTTCAAGGATTATTAAACAATTTACATAAATTAACTTATTCATCATATTTATGTGAATTAATTGATATAGCATTAGTTGAGGGAGAGCCAAATAAAGAAATATTCAAGGATTTAATTACTACTTTATATCTTCTAAATACTGATGCGTTAGAATATGAGCTTTTAATTAGAGCCTTTGAATTAAGATTATTAAAGGGTACAGGTTATGGATTAACATTAGATAAATGTACTACTTGTGGGAAAAAAATAGGAATATCAAATTTCATTTCATTATCTCATTATGGTGGAGTATGTGATGAATGTAATAAGGACCATGGATGGTATATATCAAAAGGAGCATATAATGCTTTAAAGTTTTTAACTACAGTTAATCCAGATAAGATTTATAGATTAAATTTGACTGATGATATAAAAAAGGAAATTGAAAAGGTAACAAGCTTTATAATTTCAAATAACTATGCAAAAAAACCAAAAAGTTTAGATATGTTAAATTATTTAAAGGAGTGAGAATTATGAAAGAAATTACATTGGAAATGGTTGATCAAGTTAAGGCAAGAACAGGAGTTACTTATGCAGAGGCTAAGAAAGCTTTAGAAGAGTGTGGAGGAGATGTTTTAGAGGCAATTATATATATTGAAAGTAGCTTAATAGTTACTGAACCTTTAAACAATTCATCAAATGAACAAAAAACTGAGACTGTTGAAGAACTTAAAGAGTGGATTAAGGATTTAATTAATAAAGGTAATGTATCTAGAATTAAGATAAAAAAGGATGATCAAGAGCTAGTTGATGTTCCTGTTAATGCTGGAATAGCAGCAACGGTTATTGCAGTTGTTCTACCACCGATTCTTGCATTTGGAGTAATAGCAGCTGTAGCTACTCAAATTACTATTGAAATTACAAGAGAAGATGGTTCAGTTGAAATTGTAAATAAGTACGTTGCAAAGGCGGCAGGGGAAGTTAAAGAAAAAGCAAGTATTTTTGCTTCAAAATTTAAATCAAAAGTTAATGATGTAAAAAATGAGGTGAAAAGGGAAAAAGAGAGCGAAGGAAAGGTTTACACAGGGGAAGAAACTGTTTACACTTATACTGTAAATTTTGAAAGTGAAGAGAATTAAAGCAATAATGATTAAAAACAACAAAATAGAAGGATAATGTTGCTAAACAAGGAAATTCAAGCTTATTTATTTGATTTTTCAGAAAATTAAGTATAGTCAAACTTCAATAACGTGGTATAATTATACTGTAAATGTCAGGCGAATCAGAATAGTCTGAATATTCCTTGTTATCCTACAAAAAATCGTCAACTTCAATTAGATTTTACAAATTGGAGACGTGAGAAAGAGGGATAATATTGAAATTATCAGAAAGACAAGAAGAAATAATTAAATTAGTAAAAGAAGGACAGCCCATTACAAGTGAAAGTTTAGCAGAAAAGTTAGGGGTTACTAGAGCTGCATTAAGAGCAGATTTAGCAATTTTAACAATGCTAGGTGTACTAGATGCTAGACCGAAAGTTGGATATGTGTATTCTGATAAACCAACTAATACCTTAGTTTATGATTACATAAGCAATATAAAGGTAAAAGACATAATGTCAAAGCCATCAATAGTTAATGAAAGCATGATGGTATACGATGCAATTGTTTACTTATTCTTGAATGATGTAGGAACATTGTTTGTAGAGAATAATGGATACTTAACAGGAGCAGTTTCAAGAAAAGATTTCTTGAAAATTGCAATTGGTGGAACAGATATTCACAAAGTTCCTGTTGGGGTAATAATGACTAGAATGCCAAATATCATCTGTGGGTATGAAGATGATAATGCATACGAGTTAGCAAAAAAAATTATTGAGCATGAAATTGATTCTATACCTATTGTTGAAAAAGTTGACCTTGATGATAAGGAAGTTTATAAGATGATAGGAAAGATATCCAAAACAAACATAACAAAATTGTTTGTAAAGTTAGGTAAGGGTAAATAAAAATTAAACTTTATGGTTAAAAAATCGAGGTGAGAGGCGATTTTAAAAGGTTTAATTATCAATCACTATGGTAACTACGGGGCAAAGGGTTCCGATAGTATATATATTCAATAAGTATTGAACGGAGGAGTATTGAGATGGAGAAAAAATACGTTTACCTTTTTAGTGAGGGAGATGCATCAATGAAGAATCTGCTTGGAGGTAAGGGTGCCAACCTAGCAGAAATGACAACTTTAGGAATTCCGGTTCCACAAGGATTCATAGTAACTACAGAAGCTTGTAACAAATACTATGAAGATGGTAGCGTGATTGCACCAAGCATTATTGAAGAAATCACAGCTAAGTTAGAAGAACTAGAGAAGGAAACAGGTAAAGAATTTGGTAGTTTAACAAATCCATTGCTTTTATCAGTTAGATCTGGAGCAAGAGTTTCAATGCCTGGTATGATGGATACAATTTTGAATCTAGGATTAAATGATGAAGCTGCAGAAGCAATGGCTAATTTAACAAATAATCCAAGATTTGCTTACGATTCATATAGAAGATTTATCCAAATGTTCTCTGATGTTGTTATGGGTGTTGAAAAGAGATTATTTGAACATAAAATCGATGAAATGAAAGAAGAAAGAGGATTAGAATTTGACACAGATTTAACTGCTGATGATTTAAAAGAATTATGTGTTAGATTTAAAGAACTTTACAAGAAGGAAAAGGGAGAAGAATTTATCCAAGATCCAAAGAGACAATTAATTGAATCAATTACTGCTGTATTTAGATCATGGAATAATCCAAGAGCTATCGTTTATAGAAGATTAAATGATATTCCAGGTGAATGGGGAACAGCTGTTAACGTTCAACAAATGGTATTTGGTAATAAAGGAGAAACTTCAGGAACAGGGGTTGTATTCTCAAGAGACCCTGCTACTGGTGAAAACAAGATCTATGGTGAGTATTTAATGAATGCTCAAGGAGAAGACGTTGTTGCTGGTATAAGAACTCCACTTCCAATTGCAAAGCTTGAAGAACAAAATCCAGAAGTATATAAAGAATTTATTGATATAGTTAATAAATTAGAAGATCACTACAGAGACATGCAAGATATGGAAATGACAATAGAAGAAGGAAAACTATACTTCCTACAAACAAGAAATGGTAAGAGAACAGCACAAGCTGCTTTAAAGATTGCTGTTGATTTAGTTGAATCAGGAATGCTAACTAAAGAACAAGCAATATTAAAGGTTGAACCAAAGCAATTAGATACTTTATTACATCCAGCATTTGATGCAGATGCAATAAAGAATGCTACAGCTGTTGCTAAGGGATTACCAGCTTCACCAGGTGCTGCATGTGGTAAGATTGCATTTACAGCAGAAGAAGCTAAGGAAAGAAAAGAAAATGGTGAAAGTGTAGTGCTAGTAAGATTAGAAACTTCACCAGAAGATATCGAAGGTATGATTGCTGCTCAAGGTATCTTAACAGTTAGAGGAGGAATGACTTCTCACGCAGCTGTTGTTGCTAGAGGAATGGGAACTTGCTGTGTTGCTGGTTGTGGAGAATTAAAGATAAATGAAGAAGCTAAGACTTTAGAAGTAGGTGGAAAGGTTTATGGAGTTGATGATTATATCTCAATAGATGGTTCAACTGGTAACATCTATACTGAAGCTATAAAGACAGTTACTCCAGAAATCTCAGGACACTTTGCTACATTCATGGGATGGGCTGATGAAATAAGATCATTAAAGGTTAGAACAAATGCTGATAATCCAAGAGATACTAAGCAAGCTGTTGAGTTTGGAGCTGAAGGTATTGGATTATGTAGAACAGAGCACATGTTCTTCGAAGGTGATAGAATTAAGGCAATGAGAGAAATGATCGTTGCTAAGAATGAAGAACAAAGAAGAGCAGCACTTGCTAAATTACTTCCAATGCAAAGACAAGACTTTGTAGAAATGTATGAAGTGTTAGAAGGTATGCCAGCTACAATCAGATTCTTAGATCCACCACTACATGAATTCTTACCTCACACTAACGAGGAAATAAAAGAATTAGCAGAAGAAATGGGATTAACATTTGAAGATTTAAAAGCAACTGTTGAAAGTCTTCATGAGTTTAACCCAATGATGGGACACAGAGGATGTAGATTAGCTGTTTCATATCCAGAAATCGCTGAAATGCAAACTAGAGCTGTAATAGAAGCTGCTATTGAAGTTAAAGCTAACAAGGGATATGACGTTGTTCCAGAAATAATGATTCCACTTGTTGGAGAAATTAAGGAATTAAAATATGTTAAGGATATAGTTGTTAAGACTGCAGAAACAGTTATGGAAGAAAAGGGAGTTAAGTTAGAGTACAAAGTTGGTACTATGATAGAAATCCCAAGAGCTGCAATTACTGCAGATGAAATTGCTAAGGAAGCTGAATTCTTCTCATTTGGAACAAATGACTTAACTCAAATGACATTTGGATTCTCAAGAGATGACGCTGCTAACTTCTTAGCTCACTACTATGAAAGAGCTATATATGAACAAGATCCATTTGCTAAGTTAGACCAAAATGGTGTAGGACAATTAGTTAAGATTGCTGTTGAAAGAGGAAAAGCTACAAGACCAAATATCAAGCTTGGTATTTGTGGAGAGCATGGAGGAGATCCATCATCAGTAGAATTCTGCCACAACATTGGATTAGACTATGTGTCATGTTCACCATTCAGAGTTCCACTTGCTAGACTTGCAGCAGCTCAAGCACAAGTTAAAAATAAGAGATAATTAAAGATAAATAAAAATAAGAGCATATTAATTTATGCTCTTATTTTTATGTTAAATTCTTTTTCAATTCGGTCTATAATATTAGAAGCAAATTTTAAGTGTGATTCCAATTTACTGTTAGATTTTTTTAATAAAGTGAGAAAAGCAAGCTTATTACATTTTTTTATATTTTTATAGTAATCACGAGATATCTTCCAATATTTTTGAGGAAATAAAATATATGATAAAATATATCTTATATCTGATTCTGAAAGTGGATTTAATTCATTATAATTTTTAAGTATATTTAAAGTTAAATCTTCATCCCATTTAGTACCTTCTCTTTTTAAAATTCTTCTTAAAAGATATGCAATGTCATGGGCACAATAATCCATTTTACATTTATCAAAATCAATTAGCCAAATATTATTATCATATGAAAAAATAATGTTTTTATTTACATAGTCTCCATGACACAAGCTTCTGGATAAATCACTTTCTTTAATTTGTGATGATATACTTAAGCTAAGCTCTGCAAGTAAAAGGTTATCATCGAAATTATCCAAAAATTCTGTTGAGAATTTATCGTTCATATCATTTGCAATATTAAATGTAGTTAATAACTGTTCAAAATGTTTTAGTGTAGATATGTAAAGATCATCATATCCTTTCCGAATAGTACTGCCTTGAATTGGATAAAACTTTGTAGAATTCTTATGCATTAATGCCAATGTTCTAGAAGACAGTAATACATGCTTTAGATTATCAAAATCACATTTATCGCCTTCAATCCAAGGTGTTAAAATAAAAAGCATATTGGAGAAATTAACAAATCGATTTTTATTTATGGTTGGTAGTAGCTTTGGAACATTAAAATTTTTTCTGTACAACCATTCAATTGAAGAATATACATATAAAAGATCAGCTTCTCCAAAATAAACTTTTTTTAAACAATAACATTTATGATTATCTTCTACCTTAAAAACAGCTCTATGCTTATCTGTATCTTTAAACTTTACCATAGATACATTTGAATTGTTCAAGCCGTATTTAGGAAGTATATTTGTTTTAATACATTCAACAGCAATCTTTTCGTTTGAAAAGTCTATAGATACATTAGACATAAAAATACTCCTTATAAATTACTTATTATTATGATATTAGAGAAGTTACTTAAATATACTATATATGGTTTATAAATAAATATTAAAAATTTGAAGTTGTTAAATTATTTTTAAAGTTTTAGCAAATAATAATTAATAGTTAGAAATAGAGGATTTAGAAGAAAAGTATAGAATAATATAAAAGAGGTGAGCAAATATGGATATAAGGGCAAAAATCGAATATTTTGAGAACTTGACACTAGTAAAAGCTGCTACTCATTCTAAAGATACAAAAGGTCGGAAAGCTATAGAAACTCAAGATAAAATAAGAACTGATTTTATGGTGGATAGAGATAGAATCATTCATTGTAAATCTTTTAGAAGGTTAAAGCATAAGACACAAGTTTATATTAGAACATTTGGTGACCATTATAGAACAAGGCTCACGCATACACTAGAGGTTTCTCAAATAGCTAGGACTATAGGTGTAGGTATTGGATTAAATGAAACTTTGATTGAAGCTATAGCTTTAGGACATGACCTAGGACATGTGGCGTTTGCACATAATGGAGAAGAGGTTTTACAAGACTTCTTAGATGAAGGATTTAGGCATAATGAACAAAGTGTAAGAGTTGTAGATAAACTTGAGAGGAATGGAAAAGGTCTCAATTTAACAAAAGAAGTAATTGATGGGATTTTGAATCATAGTGGTTTGCCCACTGGGGGAATTGAGGCATTTACTCTTGAGGGTAGAGTAGTACAATACAGTGATAAAATTGCATATATTAATCATGATATTGATGATTCTATTAGAGCTGGCTTAATAAGTGAAGAGGATTTGCCTAAGGAAGTACTTAATGAACTTGGAAAAACAAACTCTCAGAGAATAGAATCCTTGGTTACGGATTTTATTAAAACTTCTTCTAAAAGTATAGAAGAGGGCGAATTCTGGGTTGGATTAAGTAAAGAGAAAGATGAGGCTATGAGAGAGCTGAGAAGTTATATGTTTAAGAATGTTTATCTTGGAGATATATTAAAAGGTGAAAGGGTAAAAGCTAAGTTTGTACTAAATTGGTTAATTGAATATTATGTTAAACATCCTGATGAAATGCCAATATTATATAAAGATATTGTTAATAAGGAAGGGATAAAAAGAGGTGTTGCTGATTATGTTGCAGGAATGAGTGATGACTACTGTTTAAATAAATTTAATTCTATTTATGTACCAAAAGTTGTAATATATTAAAAATTTATGGAATAATTTACTTGGATTTTAGGAAAGCTAAAATCTGTAAATGTTTTAAATGAAAAATAGAAAAAAGTATTCGATTTACTATAATAAAATAATAAATTTATTTATTTTAAGAAGGAAAAGTTGATAGTCTGTCGAATATTATATAAATTGTTGAAAAAATATAGTGGGGAGGGGGAAATCTCCTTGCGAGTTTCAGAAGAATTAATTGAAAGAATTAAAAATGAAAATGATATTGTAGATATCATATCTGAAAGTGTAAGGTTAAAGAGGTCTGGGAGAAATTATAGTGGACTATGTCCATTCCATAATGAAAAATCCCCATCTTTTAGCGTTTCACAGGATAAACAAATCTACAAATGCTTTGGATGTGGAGAAGCAGGAAATGTAATTACATTTGTAATGAAACAAAAAAACATGACATTCCCTGAAGCTCTTAAGCTTCTTGCAGAGAAAGCAAATATTCCGTTTGATGTTGGAAATGGTGAAAGAAGCTTTGTTAATGAAAAAAAAGAAATGATGTACAAAGCAAATGTTGAGGCTGGTAGGTTCTTTTTTAGAAGTCTATTAAATAACAAAACAGCTAAAGATTACTTTCTAAATAGAGGCATAAAGGAAGAAACAATAAAAAGGTTTGGATTAGGATACTCCCTCGATAATTGGCATGCTTTATTAAATCACCTAAAAAGAATGGGATTTAAAGAAGACTTATTAGAAGAGGCTGGGTTAGTATTAACTAGTCAAACTAAAGGAAACAAATATGATAGATTCAGAAATCGAGTAATGTTTCCTGTATTTGATGTAAAAGGAAGAGTAATTGGATTTGGAGGAAGAGTTTTAGATGACTCAAAACCTAAATACTTAAACTCGCCTGAAACATTGGTCTTTCATAAAGGAACAAATCTATATGGATTAAATTTTGCTGTGAAGAATAATATTGAAGAAAGATATTTTGTTATAGTGGAAGGATATATGGATTTAATTGCACTTCACCAATATGGAATTACAAATGTTGTGGCATCATTAGGTACAGCACTTACAATTAATCAAGCAAGGCTTTTAAAAAGATATGCAGATAAAGTAATTATTTCATATGATGCTGACTTTGCAGGTCAAACAGCTACTTTAAGAGGGCTTGAAATTTTAAGAAGTGCAGGTCTAGATGTTAGGGTATTATCAATTCCACAAGGAAAGGATCCAGATGAGTTTGTAAGAAGTAATGGTAAAGAAGCATTTTTAAAATTAATAAAAAATGCAGCTCCATTAATAAATTATAGGCTTAAAAGGGCTGAAGATGGAATAAATTTAAAAGACGAGAGGCAATTAATTGAATATGGTAAAAGAGTTACTGAGATTTTAGCGGATCTTAATCCAGTTGAAAAGGATGTTTATATTAAAAGAATATCTGAAGACACTGGTTTAAAAGAGCAATCCTTATATGATTTGATATCTATGACGAAAAACATAAAAGAGGAACCTTTTATGAATAAAAAGGAAGAAAATGGAACAAAATTATATATAGAGCCTGCTTATGTAAAGGCTGAAAAATCTTTATTAAAGCTTATGCTAAAAGAGAGATATTATAATGAAATAGCAACAAGAATATCGGCAGATGAATTTAACTTAAATTCTCATAAAAAGATATATTCTTTAATTGAGGAGGCGAAAGAAAAGGAGATACAAAATATTGAATCCTTTATTGAAGCCGGGTGTGATGATGTTGATAGTTCTAAGGAATGGGTAAAGATTAGAGAAATACAAGTTCTAGAAGCTAAAGATGATATGCAGTTAATAGTTGATTATATAAAACTTATCAAGACTAATAAACTCTTAGAAAAGAGAGAATATCTAAAGAAGGAGCTAAGGAGTTTGGAACAAAAGGGTATGATTGAAGAATCTATTAAGCTAGTTATGGAATTAAATAAAATATCAGAACTGCTGAAAAGAGGAGAAAGGGGTTAATGGCAATGACGAAAGGAGGTATGGAAAAAATGGCAGAAAGTACAAAAGTAAAAGGTGCAAAAGTAAAAGATGATAGAAATGCAAGAATGACTGTAGTAAAAAATTTAATTGATAAGGGTAAGAAAAATGGTTCATTAACATACAAGGAGATAATGGATGAAATAGAAAACATAGATCTAAGCCCAGAGCAAATAGAAAAAATCTATGAGGTTCTAGAATCAATGGGAATAGAGGTTATAGGTGATATGACTGATATTCAACCAGAGGAAGAGGATGTAGATTTATCAATTCCAGAAGGAATTGCTATAGATGACCCAGTAAGAATGTACTTAAAGGAAATAGGTAAGGTTCCACTACTTTCATCAGAAGAGGAAATTAACCTAGCTCTTAGAATAGAAAAAGGTGACCAATATGCTAAGAAGAAGCTAGCAGAAGCTAACCTTAGATTGGTTGTTTCTATTGCAAAGAGATATGTAGGAAGAGGTATGCTTTTCCTAGATTTAATTCAAGAAGGTAACCTTGGATTAATCAAAGCAGTAGAAAAATTTGATTACAGAAAAGGGTTTAAGTTCTCAACTTATGCTACATGGTGGATACGTCAAGCAATTACTAGAGCTATTGCAGACCAAGCAAGAACTATAAGAATTCCTGTTCATATGGTTGAAACAATAAATAAACTTATAAGAGTGCAAAGACAATTATTACAAGAATTAGGAAGAGATCCATTCCCAGAAGAAATATCAAAGGTTATGGATTTACCTGTAGATAAAGTTAGAGAAATTCAAAAAATTGCACAAGAGCCTGTATCACTTGAAACTCCAATAGGAGAAGAAGAGGATAGCCATTTAGGTGATTTTATACCTGATGATGAAGCTCCAGCTCCAGCAGAAGCAGCAGCATTTACAATGCTTAAAGAGCAATTAATTAATGTTTTAGATACATTAACTCCAAGAGAGGAAAAGGTATTAAGACTTAGATTTGGATTAGATGATGGAAGAGCAAGAACACTTGAAGAAGTTGGTAAAGAATTCAATGTTACAAGAGAAAGAATTAGACAGATTGAGGCAAAGGCTTTAAGAAAGCTAAGACATCCATCAAGAAGTAAAAAATTAAAGGATTATTTAGATTAGTCTTAAAAATTAGCACCTAAAAGGTGCTAATTTAATTTTAAGAAATATATGGAGGAATTTTCAAATGGAATTAAGTAAAAGACTACAATTTATAGCATCACATATAGAACAATGTAACTGTATTGCTGATATAGGTACAGATCACGGATATATTCCTATATATTTAATTAAAAATAACCTTTGTAAGAAAACAATTGCATCTGATATAAATAAGGATCCATTAGATAAATGTAAATTGAATTCTGTACTTGAAGAGGTATGGAATGAGGTTGAGTGTAGATTAGGTGGAGGATTATCAACTTTAAAGCCAGGAGAGGCACAGGGTGCTGTTATAGCTGGTATGGGAGGAAACTTAATTAGAGACATATTAGAAGATAATATGGATATAACAGAATCTTTAGATTATATTATATTACAACCAGCTCAAAATCCAGAAGTTCTAAGAGAATATTTATATACAAGTGGTTATGAGATAATTGATGAGGATTTATGTTATGACGAAGGTATATATTATGAATTATTTAAGGTTAAAAGAAACGTATCTGAAAGAATGTCTTTACAGGATTTATTCTATGAAATAAGTCCAAGACTATTAAGAGTAAATCATCCACTAATGAAGGAATATTTAATTGAAAAGAAAAATAAATATACTAAAATTCTTGCATTAATACAAGATCCTTCTGAAAGTGCACAAAAAAGAAAACAACAAGTTTTAGAAAAGTTAGATTTTATTGATGGATTAATAGAAAGTAGATAAGCTTGGGGGGATTAGATGAAAGTAAAGGAAATTGCAGAATACATGGAAAAAGTTGCTCCAAGTTTTTTAAAAGAAAGTTTTGATAATGTAGGTTTAATGGTTGGTGATGAGGAACAGGAAGTAGAAAAGATACTATTAGCCTTAGATTGCACAAAAAAGGTTATAGAAGAGGCTAAAGCCATTAATGCAGATATGATTATAACACATCATCCATTGCTGTTTAAAAAGCCTAGTAGCATAGTTAAAAGTGATTTGCAGGGAAGTAAAATATTTGAGTTAATAAAAAATGATATTTCATTATATTCCAGTCATACTAATTTAGATTCAGTAGAAGGTGGTTTGAATCAAATAATTAGTGAAGCATTAGGATATAATAATAGTACTATTATAGATAAGAATAGTAAAAATGATAATGCAGGAATAGGGCGATTCATTGATTTACCTAGTGAGATTACTTTGCAAGAATTAATAAATAAAGTTAAGAGAAATTTACATTGTCCAAATTTAAGGGTGGTAAGAGGGAAAGAAACTATTAAAAAAATTGCCATTATTAATGGAAGCGGACAGGACTTTTTTTATCAAGCAATGAAAATGGGAGCAGATTGTATTATTACAGGTGATACAACATATCATTATGTTAGTGATTTTAAGGAACTAGGAATAAGTATAATTGATCCCGGTCATTTTAATTCAGAATGGACAATTTTCATAAAATCGTTAACTAGTAAATTGAAAGAACTAAAAGGCGTTGAAGTAGTAGTTGCTTCAAATTGTGAAGATCCTTATGAGTTTGTATAACGAAAAAGCATGGTTTATCCATGCTTTTTTGTTATACTTTTATTTTGTTGCAACAAGTAAAGAACTAAAGAATATATTAGTAGTAATAATATTTAATGAAGAGGTTATAGAGTGGGTAAGAAAGATAATTATGGTAGATCAAGTTATAAAGGAAATAGCTTTGGAACGGAATGCAAAAGAATTTTTGAAGACGTTAAAGATACTTGTGGAAGGTGTTTTGGAGGGGGTAATAGAAGGCGAGTAAGAAGAAATTGTTATCCTTTTTTTATTACTCCAGGCAAAATTATTGTGTGTGGAATTCTACTTATCACATTATTATTTTATGGAGTGGGGCTATATGGATTGATTATAATTGGATTATTACTTGTTTTGTTACAATTTGTATAATATATAAATATATACATTTGTAATTTATCTTTAAGTATGATATTATAAGTCTTGCGAGTGAGACGTGCAATCGCTGCTAGCCTTGAGCTAGGAGAGGAAAGTCGGGGCTCCACAGGGCAGGGTGCTGGCTAACGGCCAGTCAAGGTGACTTGAAGGATAGTGCAACAGAGATATACCGCCAGAAGTTTTTTAACTGAGTTCACATTAGTGACTGGTAAGGGTGGAAAGGCGAGGTAAGAGCTCACCAGCATTATGGTGACATAATGGCTATGTAAACCCCACTTGGAGCAAGACCGTATAGGGGAATAATTAGGGGTTGCCCGCCCCATTCCCGGGTGTGTCGCTTGAGCTTATTGGCAACAATAAGCCTAGATAGATGGTTGCTTAATACAGAACCCCGCTTATGGCTTATCTCGCACAATTTATTTTATTATGTTCATAGTTTTGTTATATGGAGAATTTAATAAATAAGATAAATAAAATACCAGAGAGTTTTCTCTGGTATTTTTGTTATTCAAATCTCATTAATCCAATAGAATCTAAAAATTCAGGTGTTATTTCAGTTCCTCCTTTAATATTATAATCACGTTTATATCTAAGTACAGGAATTTCTAAGGTATATTCATAAATTCCATTTACTGTTCCTTTGAAATATCCTAAATCCTTAAGGCGACGTTGAACTTCAAATACATCAGTACCACGAAAGTTTGGTCTAATTGTACGAGTGTAAGGAGAAAATCTAAAACTTGGACCAGCTGTAACAACAACAATGGTATCATATGAAACTAAGTTGAATAATTCTTTAATATGACCATTATACATTCGAATACAACCTCCAGAGGCCATTTTACCAATTGATGATGGTCTACTTGTTCCATGGATTCCAAAAGTGTCCCATGGAGCATTTAAGCCAAGCCAATAACCGCCATAGGGACCTTTCATAATTGCTTTACTTTTTATTTGCCAAGTACCTATTGGAGATGGGGAATGTAAAGAACCAATTGAAATAGGATATTTTTTTATGCATTTAGTAGTTTCAGAATCTAATAATGATAAAGTGAGTTCATTTACATCAATTAAAATTTTATATTTAGTAGGTGAAGCGCTAGAGGAAATATTACAAGGTAAAATCATGAAGATTATAACTTGAAATAATAATAAATAACATAATTTCTTCATGATAAACTCCTTAAAATAAATAAGTTATATTATTATTAATTTGCATATTAAATATAAAAATATACTAAACAATAAAATGAAATTAAAACCATTACAAAAAGTGGTGAAAATATTAGGAGAATAGTGTATAATTATAAATATGTTGATATGTACAAGGGGATGGGATAAAAAATGAAGTTATTAATGTTATATGTTGAAAAGGCAAGAGTTGATAAAAAATTTAGGGTGAAGGCTGCATGTATTGTAGCAACAGTTTTTGCAATAATTGGATTAGCTGCAAATTTAACAAATGGATCATCATATCAAGAGGGAATAATGATGTCATTAATTCTTTGGATGATTTGGTATTTATTATGGTTGTTATTTACAAGACAAATTATCAGAATTTCAGCAAAAATAAAAGAAAGAAATATTAGACAACAAGAAATTGATAAAGAAAAAGAAAAGGCTGAAAAAAGAAGATTAGCAGAAGATAGAGTTAACTCAAAAAAGAAAAAGAAATAGTAAATATAAAAGAAGCATGGAATTCCATGCTTCTTGTTAGTTTTTAGAAAGTATTAAAGTGCACCATTCATTTGTTTGTAATTTTCTTTCTACTTCATATCCATGGGAACAAACCTTATTTATAACACCTTCATAGCTCCATTCAACAAGACCTGAAATTAGAAGTTTTCCATTTGGAGATAGGTGATTGTTTATTAAATCCATAAATAATAGGGTTTCTTCTCCACCGATATTAATAAAAATCCAATCAAAAGTTCCAGAAATTTTTACCTCGCCACTAAGTGCATCACCAACTAAAACATTAATATTATCCTTATTATTTAGTGAGGCATTTAACAATACCTCATCCTCAACATCTCTAATATCTAAAGCAATTACTTCAGAAGCATTTTTTTGTGAGGCAGCTAAAGATAAAATACCAGAACCAGTACCAATATCTAAAACAGATTTGTTAGAGAAGTCTGTATTTAAGATGTATCTTAAAATATCTTGTGTAGTTTCATGAAGACCTGTTCCAAAAGCACCTTGAGAAATAAAGTTAATTTTATTTTTACCTTCAAATTCTTCTTCAGGGGATGCAAGAACCCAGTTTTCATCAATATGTATTGCTGGAATAGAGAAATTATCATATGTATAGTTTTCCTCTATAATTGATAATACAGGAGAACCCACAATTTCAGTAGTTTTCTTCTCAAATGAAGATAAATCTATTTCTTCTCCATCAAAAGCAACTTTAAGAATAACAATGCTATCCTCTCGTTCTTCATATCCATATCCAAATTCATCAGTTGTAATAGTTAAAGGACTTTCATAAAAAACGTTAACTATATCATTAATAAGAAGTTCTTCAATTATTTTATCAACCTTTATAAAAGGTAATTCATAAGAAATAATGTACAAAAAAATCAATCCTTTCTTTGTTTACATAAGGATTATATTATAACATTATTCTTTTAAAGTAAAGGGATTGAAGGTATAATATTATGATGAGGAGTGAGAAAAATGAATAGATTTACACTAAAGATAATAATGATAGTATTTATGCTATTAGACCATATAGGTTATTTTATTCCAGGAATGCCACCAGTATTTAGATATATTGGAAGAGTTGTGTCCCCAATATTTATATTCCTAATGGTAGAAGGATACTTTTATACAAAAGATAGAGGGAGTTACCTAAAGAGATTGGTTTTAGGTGCTCAAATAATGAGTATAGGTAGTGTAATAATTACTGTTACTGTACCGTATTTAATTAGTAACTCTAATAGTTACATAGTGGATTATTTTAATGTGATTATAGCAATAATATTATCGCTTATAACAACATATTTTACATTTAAGACTTATAAAGCAAAGATAATTAGTGATAGAAATGCAATTAAATATTTATTTGTGGTTGCTATTACAGGAATATGTATGATGAATGGATTTGAAAGAGATATAAATCCAATTGTAAATAATATATTCCTTTCCATGGCGTTATCATTTGTAATGCTTAATGGATTAAATAATGTTAAAACTGAATTTGCTACAACAAATGATATGATAAAAATAATGGTTGCACTAGCCTTAAGTGTATTTAGTGAAGGGGCATTAATGATACCTGCAATGACATATATTTTCTATAAGTTTAAAGATAATAATATAAAATTATCTATTGCTTATGGCGTGGTTTGTCTTTTATTTTTACCGGGGCTTAATATAGAAGCTTTACTTAAATATCCTCAGTGGATGATGGTTTTTTCATTAATATTTATATGGCTTTATAATGGTAAAAAGGGAAAAGATATAAAATGGATTTTCTATATTTTTTATCCGTTGCATATTTGGATTCTTTTCATCATTGGTTTTATGGTAAAATAATAGAATAAATAATAAAGGGGTGTTGAGTTTTATGGTAAAACATATTGTAATGTGGAAATTTAAAGATGCTGAAGGAAGAAGCAAAGAGGAAAATGCGTTAAAGATGAAAGAGATGATTGAAAATTTAGTGGGGAAAATAAATGAAATTATAGAATTAGAGGTTGGTGTTGATTTTAATAAATCTGGAGCTGCTTTTGATTTAGTATTATATTCATCATTTGAAAATAGGGAAGATTTAAATGCATATCAAATACATCCAGAGCATCAAAAAGTTGTTCAATTTGCAGAGAAAGTAGTTGAAGAGAGAGCTGTAGTAGATTACGATATTTAGAAGAAAATATAACTATGATAACATATAATGAAAAGTGAATTTTAAATATTTAAGATTCACTTTTTTTTGCATATTTGAATAATATTTTAGTGAGAAATAATATAGGAGAATATTGTATGGAAAACTCACTTATAATCCATAAAAATGCAATATCAGAAAGTTTCAATCAGGAAAAAAATATATCAATATTATCAAACATTTCAGTAAATGATGTTATGATTTGGGTGTTAGAAAGTGATGATAGCATATTAGTTCAGGGGATTTTGCCTGATGTTGATCAAAAGGACTTAAAAATAGATTATAAGAATGGAGATTTAATTATAAATGTAACACAAAATATAGTTAAAGAATCATCCGGTATTGGGTTTATTAGTTTTATGTCATCATCAAGTAGCTTTTCTAGAAATATACATGTGGGAGAGGTTGATATACCAAGTTTAAAATTTGAATATATAAATAATAAGCTATCATTATATATTCCAAAATTAAGAATTGTGGAAACAACCTTTCAAGAAATAGAATAAATTAGTATAATTAAATTAATATATTAATTTAGGAGAACAAAAGTGAGTTTAAGAAAAACAAAATCATTAAAAATTATTTTACTATTATGTGCAATAACAAACATGGCATTAAATATGGCACATCCAGTTACTCCAATGTTAATTAGGGAACTGGCATTGCCATCAATTATGTTTGGAGTGTTTTTTGCAACAATGTCTATAGGGAATTTTATTTTTTCACCAGTTTGGGGAAAGCTTTCAGACAGCAGAGGGAGAATAAAGTTTTTAGTTATAGGTATTTTAGGATATGGTATAAGTCAACTAGGCTTTGGATTTAGTTCAAATCAGGGGATAATTGTACTATTTAGATTTTTAGCTGGTGCTTTTGTGATTAGTTATTTAACAGTTATAATTGCATATATTTCAGACTTAACAACAAAATCAAATAGACTTAAAATAATGACATATTTTACAGCAGCTACAACAATAGGTTCAGCTTTAGGTTCTTTATTTGGAGGAGTAATAGGGAACAGTAATTATAAGATAACTTTTTTAGTTCAATTTATTATATGTGTACTTATTTCAGCATTTATTTATTTTGGTTTAAATGAGACAATAGTAAGCAAAAAGGAGAGAGGAAAGGTTACTTTTAAGGCATTAATACCATCTATTAACAGAGATGTATTAAATGGAGTATTATTAATGACAATGATACAGGTAACTATTTTCTATTTTTCATCTACAAGCTATAATTCATCAATAAATTATTATATAGAATCTGTTTTAAGTCTTCCACCAACAGTAAATGGAATATATATGGCCATAGTCGGAATATTTGGCTTTGGTGCTAATCTTTTAATAACACCTATATTGGGAAGGAAGCTTGGAGAGGAAAAAGCATTTAAACTTATAACTTTAACAATTGGATTGTTATTAGGAATAGCAGTATTGTTTGATTCAGTTTTAATATTTTTTATTTTTATGGCTTTGTTTGTTTGTGGATGCTCTATTTACATACCTATTCAACAAAATATTATTACAAAGCTTGCTAAAAATAATTATGGTGAAATTGTAGGTATACAAAATAGTGCAAAAGCAGTTGGAATGATTGGAGGTTCTTTATTTTCTGGATTTATATTTGATTATGGAAGTAAATTACCTTTCCTTGCAGCAAGTATTTTACTTATAATTGGATTTGTTGTTTTAAATATTAAGAGTAAAAGATGTGATTAGTTTCACATCTTTTTGTTAATAATTTATAAATTTGAAGAGAGTTAAGTAATATTAAATTTCAAAATAATGTAAAATATATTTAGGTATATTTAAGGGGGAGAATTATTTTGAGACATAGAAAAGGGATAATAGTAGGGGTTACAATACTTGTTTTCATTGGAGTAATTATAAATGCTATATATTACAAGGTGAAAACTGATAAGAATAATTTTGTTTTTATTAAAAGTGAAATTATATCAGATAATACTATAAAATTTAATTTGCAATTTTTAAGTAGAATAGAGCCAACGGATGTTCAGATTATTTTACCAGAAATATCTGACCAAGCTGTAACTTGGGAAATGAATAGGGTGTTTGAAAAGAATGGATTCAAAGGCTATATTGTAAATTTAGACTTAGATAAGTATAAGTTAAAGAGTAATAATACTTTTAATGATGAGATTAAGTTTAAGGATATTATTATTACTAAAGTGGATATTATTGATGAAAATGGAAGAAGAGAAAGCTGTGATATTGGAAAGGTAACTTTAAAGCAAAGAATTACTAATATTACTCAAAAGGAGCAGTTAAAATATCTTACGAGGGAAGGCTCTATAAATGAAAGTGATGGGTCTATTAACTTAAAGTATAAGGTGTTAAAAAACGTATATTTAAATGTAACTAATAATAGCCAAGTAGATGAAATATTGAAATTTGGGGAGTTAAAGATTAATGGTAAAAATATTAAAGAAATAAGTTTTCCTATGACTTTAAAGGGGAATGAAACATTAGAATTTAAGTGGAAGAGTAGTAAGTTTACATCATTTGAAAATAGGACATTTGTTACTAAGCAAAAAGGTTTTAATGATAATGATAAAATAGAGATGTTTACTAATTATCTAGATTTAAGCTTTTGCTTAATAGAAGATAGTAGATATTTAACTGCACTTAGTTCTTATGATACGTTTGTTAATGGTGGACTTGGAGAATATTTAATTTGGAATTATGAGATGTTAAGCTTACCAGATGATAATATTAAAATAGATAATACAATATTCAATGAAATGAGAGGTGGAATTAATGAATAGAAAAATAGCCATAATAATTTCTATAGTTGGATTTGCACTTCTTTCAATAAAAGCAATATATCCTTTTGGAGTATTAGCTATATTTGGGTTATGGTTGTTAAAAAATAATAACACAAGTTTTAAAATATCGTGGGTTTTCTCAAT
>JBOFQV010000242.1:0-2895 GCA_051650705.1 Clostridium sp. | reverse complement strand
TAGCTGAAGAAGATTTTAGAGGGGAAAGGTTTAAGGAATGTAAGAATGAATTAAAAGGTAATAATGATTTACTTTGTATAACAAAGAGTGAAGTTATTAGAACTATTCATGAACAGTACCTAGAAAATGGTGCGGATATTATAGAAACTAATACATTTAATGGAACGAGAGTTTCACAAATGGATTACGGAATGGAAAGTTTGGTATATGAAATAAACCTTTCAGGTGCAAAGCTTGCAAAGGAGTGTGCAAATAAATATTCTACAAATGATAAACCAAGATATGTAGCAGGGTCAATTGGTCCAACAAATAAAACCCTATCTATTTCACCAGATGTTGAAAATCCAGCATTTAGAGCTATAACATTTGATGAATTAGTTGATGCTTATAAAGAACAAATTGAAGGGCTTATTGATGGTGGAGTTGATTTATTACTTATTGAAACAATTTTTGATACCTTAAATGCAAGAGCCGCAATATATGCAGCTAGTAAGGTTTTTGAGGATAAAAAAACATATCTTCCTATTATGATATCTGTTACTTTAACAGATAAAAGTGGAAGAACATTAAGTGGACAAACTCTAGAAGCATTTGTGGCTTCAATAAGTGATGAAAATGTGATATCAATTGGGCTAAATTGTTCCTTTGGAGGAAAGGAGCTAATTCCATTTGTAAAGAGATTAAGTAATTTAACGGATAAATATGTTTCAGTTCATCCAAATGCAGGACTTCCAAATGGGTTTGGGCAATATGATGAGGAGCCTGAAACAACAGCATTATATATAAAGGAATTAGTTGATGAAGAATGTTTAAATATTGTTGGTGGATGCTGTGGAACAACTCCAAAACATATAAATGAGATTTATAAGGTTTGTGAAGGTAAGAAGCCTAGAGATATAAAACCTTTAGAAAGAGTATCTAAATTTGCAGGTCTTGAGCTTGTTGAAGTTACTAAGGAATCAAACTTTATTAATGTTGGGGAAAGAACTAATGTAGCAGGATCAAAGAAATTTTTAAGACTTATAAAAGAAAAAAATTATGAGGAAGCACTTTCTATTGCTAGAGAGCAGGTTGAAAGTGGAGCTCAAATAATTGATATTAATTTTGATGACGGATTATTAGATTCAAAGGAAGAAATGAGTATATTCTTAAGGCTTATCGGAACTGAACCAGAAATTTGTAAGGTGCCAGTAATGATTGACTCCTCAAAGTGGGAGGTTATTGAAAGTGGTATTAAAGTAATTCAGGGTAAAGCAATAGTAAATTCTATTTCATTAAAAAATGGAGAAGAAGAATTTATTAAGTATGCAAAAGAAGTAAAGAAATATGGTGCTGGCGTAGTTGTTATGGCCTTTGATGAAAAGGGGCAAGCGGATAGCTATGAAAGAAAAATAGAGGTTTGTGAAAGAGCATATAATATTCTAGTTAATGAAGTTAAATTTAACCCAGAAGATATTATATTTGACCCTAATATTCTTGCAATTGCAACAGGGATTGAAGAACATGATAATTATGGAGTGGACTTTATTAGGGCTACAAAGTGGATAAAAGAAAACCTACCTTATTGTAAAGTAAGTGGAGGGGTGTCAAACCTTTCATTTTCATTTAGAGGAAATAATAAAGTAAGAGAAGCTATGCATTCAGTATTTTTATATCATGCCATAAAAAATGGTATGGATATGGGGATAGTTAATCCAGGAATGATTCAAATTTATGATGATATTCCAGAGGATTTAGTTAAGGTAGTTGAAGATGTTGTTTTAAATAAATATGAAGGAGCTTCAGAAAAGTTAATTGAGATTGCAGAAGAACTTAAAAATCAAAATAATGGTGAAGAAGAGGTTTCGAAATTAAAGTGGAGAGAAGGAGACTATCATTCAAGGATAGTCTATGGTCTTGTTAAAGGGCTTGGAGACTACATTGAAGAGGATATAGAAGAAGCAAGAAAACACTTTGATAAAGCTTTAGAAGTTATAGAAGGACCATTAATGGATGGTATGAAAACTGTTGGGGAACTTTTTGGTGATGGAAAAATGTTCTTACCACAGGTGGTTAAAAGTGCTAGAGTAATGAAAAAAGGTGTTGCTCACTTGCTTCCTTATATTGAGGAGGAAAAAAGTGATGCATCTTCAAATAAGGCAGGAAAGATATTAATAGCAACTGTTAAAGGCGATGTACATGATATAGGTAAAAATATAGTTGGAGTAGTATTAGCTTGTAATAACTTTGATATAATTGATTTAGGAATTATGGTTCCATTAGAAGAAATAATAGAAAAAGCTAAGGAAGAGAAGGTTGATATAATAGGGTTATCAGGGCTGATTACTCCATCCTTAGATGAAATGTGCAAGGTTGTTAGTGAACTTGAAAAACAGGGCTTAGATATTCCAGTTATTATAGGAGGAGCTACAACATCTAAGACACATACAGCAGTTAAAATTGATCCATTATATAGTGGACCTGTTATCCATTGTATTGATGCTTCTAAGTCTGTTGAGGTATCTAAAAAACTATTAAATCCTTCTCAAAAAGAAGAGTTTGTAAAAGAAATAAAATCAAATTATAAGAAAATAAGAGAAGAGTATCTAAATAAGGACATTAAGCTTGTAGATTATAATTTTGCAAAAAGTAATAGCTATAAAATTGATTGGAGCAAAGAAGAAATAATAAAACCAAATAAGCTAGGAATAGAAAGACTTGAAGGCGTAACTGTAAATACTTTAAGACAATACATTGATTGGAGCTTTTTCTTCCTGGCATGGGATATGAATAGAGTATATCCAAATATTTTTGATGATAAGAAATATGGGGAAGAAGCAAAAAGGCTTTTTGATGAAGCAAATGAAATGCTGGACAAACTAAATGAAATTAAAATAAAGCCTGAAGGAGTATATG
>JBOFQV010000241.1:0-3536 GCA_051650705.1 Clostridium sp. | reverse complement strand
GTCCCTCTTAATCTAAAATACATATCATTTTTAACATTATCTATTTTATATTTAATTACACTATATCCATCCTTATCAGTTGTCCAATCGTTAGAATTAAAGGTTTTTATTACTTTAGTAGAATCATTTTTAGTATAGTTGTACTCTTGTGAGCTTGGATCTATTTTTCCTGTTACTTCCCCTGCAATTAAATCTATATGATCTACAACTGGCTTATCACCATTATTATTAACATTTGGACTCTTAAACTTAATAGTTATTTCTGCTGATTCACCTTCCTTAACTACAACTTCTTCTCCCATTTTCCCAGTACCATTTGAAGATTTTATATTAAACTCAAGTCCATTTATTAAATCACCAGTAACTGCAAATGAATTACCTGATTTTAAACTATTTAAATAATCCATATATGTGTTACCTTCTGTGTATGAGTATGTTTTATTATACTCCCCAGGTAAGAAATCCCCTCCAGCTTCGTTATGAAAATCTGAGGATGTGTAGGTAAATAATCTTCTTCCTTCTCCTAATAATGCATCCCATACACCACCTACTTCTGCAATAATTTTATCTGCTCCACCATAAGTTTGTCTTCTATCATCTGTAGATGAATTACTATATCCCCCTCTATTACTATCCTTTTGATGTCCTGGAATTCCTTCAAAACCTAAAAATACATCAGGTGCTGTATTATTGTAATTTCTTATTTCTTTAATATCATAAGCTACCTGCCTTGATGGGTGATTTAAAATTACATAACTACTATCTTTATAATTTTCCTGTAACCAAGCAAGCCCCTTTAAAGCATCATCCTCTGTTACATTAAATTTTCCCAATCCCTCTTCACTTCTGCTTGTATCTCCATCATTTTTATCAAACGTATATTCAAAATCGCTAATTGGAGTTCTTTTATCTGTAACTATTCCAACACTTGCATGCTCTCCCTGTGGTACATTCCACTCCACACCTTGTATTATTTTTTTATCCTGATACTTTTGTCTCATTTCCAAAACCTTAGACCAAGAATTATCTCTTAAAGTAACCCATCTCCATATAGATGGATTTAAAGTTGTTCCATCTACATCTCTTGATGATTTTCCACCATGTTCTGAATTTGCTATCCAGTCTAATCCATATTTATCAAAGACATTTTCTAATACAAACTCTTGAGTTCTACTTCCATCTGTTAAATAGGTATGTGTGTGAAAATCACCTGCTATCCATTTTCCATCCTCTCCATTAGTCGTTTTTGCAAATACTACCATGTTTCCTGAAAGAATTGTTGTTGCAACTACTGCTGCAACAATATGTTTTACTAAATCTCTCTTCATAAATTCTTCCTCCCTTTAAATTAAAATATATTTAAATAACTCATGTATATAATAACCATTAATTGTTAAATAAACATTGAATTTTCTTTCAGTTTTGTTAAAATATTGAACTGTACTATTTAACATATATTTTACTAATCACAAAAACTATACTCAAATTTTATCATTAAAAATAAAAAAATAGAGCCAAAACATATGCTTTCGCATAAGGCTTGACTCTATAATACCTTTATTACTACACAAGATTATTGTTTTTTATTCTTTCAGCTAAATCCTTTATCTTTAACTCAATAGTTTTAGCTGTTTTAATGAATTCCTCATCTTCTTTTCCTGTTGGATCTTCAAGACCCCAGTCTTCTATATGATTTCCAAAAACTACTGGACAAACTACATTACATCCCATTTTTATAACTATATCTACTTCTGGTATATCTGATAGAAGCTTTGATGTTTGAGTTTCATTCATATCAACTTTATATAAATCCTTAACTATTCTTACAGCATCTTGATTTATTTGTGGCTTTGTTTCTGTTCCTGCTGAATAGCTTTCAAAAACTTCACCTGCAAACATTTTTCCTAATGCTTCTGCCATTTGTGATCTACAAGAATTATGTACACAAACAAAAGCTACCTTTTTTTTGCTCATTTGATTTCCTCCTTTTTTTAACAATTGAGAACATTAATAATTCTACATTCTGCATTCTCAATTATACATTATCACTTCTACATTATCCACTTAATAAAAGCTATTTTTTCATTTCTCTTATATCCTGCTTTCTCATAGAAATGTAAGGTACTTTCCTCCTTTGAGCCTGTCATCAACATAATTTTATAACAATTCTCTTTTTCTGCAATTTCCTGTGCATAATTTAAACACTTTGTTGCAAATCCCCTATTTCTATATCTTTCATCAGTAATAACATTTTCCACCAAAGCATAAGACCTCTGACCTCGTGTTAAATTTGGTACAATAACACATACACATGAGGAAATAATTTCTCCCTCTTCTTCTGCTATTATTATATGATGATTTTTATCTTCCAAAATTTTATTCCAAAGTTCTATTACTTCTTCATTTTTTTCTACCATCTTATTATTATGAAGCTGCATGTATAATTTCATTAATCCATCAAAATCACTGTTTGTTATTTCTCTTACCATAGCCCCTCCATGATTTTACTATTTTAAATCCTCTATATGCTTCTCTAAAAATCTAATTTCATTAATATAAAACTCTTCATGCCCCTCATTTCTCATTTTAATAAAAGAGGCATTTCCATCGTTACACTCTTCCTCAAAAAGCTTTACTAAAGCCTTAAGTCTTAAAATCACATTATCAAGTACAAGTTCTCTATCCTCAAAGCCATACCCCTTAAGAAATTCACTTAATAATATTTTTCTTTCTCTCAAATCAAGTTCTTTTTCATATTCTCTATAACAATTATTTTTCACATCATAAATAGTTCTAGTTAATGGAATAAATCTATAAACACCATATGCAATATCCCAAACTCTTGGAGCTGGGCAAGCTGTATCAAAGTCAATAAGCCCAACTGGTATCTGATTTATAAATGTAACATTATAAGGTGCAAAATCATTATGACAAATTACTTCCTTTTCAAGCTTTCCCTCATAGCTTAAAAACCATTTATCACACACTCTGTGCTTAAAATCCGCAGTTGCATCATGATATTCTCTTAGCATTTCCCCTGCCTTTTTAACCATTTTACTCTTTAAATCAAGGTCATCAAAGCTTGGATAATCACCTAAGGTTTCTCCCTTAACAAAGCTCAAAATCTCCAAATTTCTTTCATTGTCAACTCCTAAAAATTTTGGTGTGAAATTTATGTTTTTCTCCTTTAGATGAGATAGCAATCTATGAATAGTTTCACTTTCCCTCTTCATTTCTCTATAAACACATTTCCCATCACTAAAAACATTTGAAATATTTCCACCACTTAAAGTTTCCATCACTTCATCTCCAAACCGCATTCTAGAATGTATCTTTGTGGTTTCATACCAAGTTCTTCATAGAATTTTAAGGCTTCCTTATTGAATCCCCAAACCATTAAATCAAGGCGTGTTGCTCCCATTTCATTAGCCAATTTAGAAACATAAGAAAATAGTTTTCTTCCATATCCTCTTCCTCTAAAATGAGCTGAAACACATAAAACCTCCATATAGGCAACTTTCTTCTCTACCATGCCA
>JBOFQV010000240.1:0-4516 GCA_051650705.1 Clostridium sp. | reverse complement strand
AAGTGATTGGTTCCTTGATACAAACAAAGATAAAATATTTGATTTATATGACTTAGTAGTAATTTCAAGAAAACTTTAATAAAAAGGGCTGCAAACTTGCAGCCCTTTTATGTTAATTTAACATGCATTTCTATAATAGAATCCTCATTCTCATCTATAATCTCAACACTAATTCTTTCAACAACAGTTTCAAAAACATCATTAATATCCCTAGTTTCAAAAATAGCTTTTTCATAATCTTCAGTATTGTTTATCATACCAACAGTCATATGAGGAAGATAACTTCCATCCTCAAGCCAAGGTGGGAAAAACTCCTTTAATATGCCAGTATAAAGAGAAGAGTGTATCTTCTTAATAACATCTTGCCCCTCCTTAAGTCCAAGGAATAAATAATTACCATGGGAAACAACAGGAGTAATACCACTTAAAATAAGCTTAAATGGTGAAAACTCACTTAAAACCTGCTCTAAATGACTTCTTAATTCCCCCGCCTCTATATCACTTTCAAAAGGAAAAACCAAGGTAACATGAGGAGCAACATGAGAAGCTAAAGGGTCAAATTTATCCCTGACTCTATTTATTACCCCAACATTTTCAAATTTAGGAAATATCATAATACATCTTTTAACCATAAAAAACTCTCCCCCATTTTTTTAAAAGTAAATTAACTTATTATCATTGGTATAATACTAATTATTATTGCAATAATAGCAAGTATCCTAACTAACATAACACTTTTCTTTATTCCTATTAGTTTTACTGTTTCTGGTGTAGCAAAAGGAAAAACAATCATACTACCAAAAAGAATTAATGTTCCAATACTAATAACAACTACTCCAATGATTTCATTTATAGCAACTGTCAACATACCAATAAACATTAAAGCAAGTGAAAGTACAATTGAAATAATAAATGACTTACTTTTTCTTTCTACTAGTTCCTTAAATTTATCATACTCTTCTATACAATCCTTATTACAGAAGAAGTTCTCTTCTCTAACTATTAAATCCCCATTTAATTTTTTACCACAATACCCACATCTTCTTTTCACAAAATCTCCCCCAAAATTTTACAGCCTATTTATATAGTATAATATACCATACAAATAGGCTGTACTCAATTATTTATCTTTATTTATCCTCTTCACAAATCCTAAAAATTGCATCTCTGCCTGTTGTTAAAGCAACTGGTAGCCCTCCAGGTGGTTGAACCCATTGACCAGCTAAAAATACATTTTTAAGATTTTTTATTCTTCCATTGTAATTCATCATTTTTCCACTAGTTGTATTCATAAAACTCATATAAGAGCCAAGATATGAATTTAAATATCTATTATAAGTAACTGGAGTTGTAATATCAAGAAGCTTTAGTTGACCACGAAGCTCTGGAAATTCCTTTTCAATTCTAAATAAAACTTCAAGACCAATTCTATGCTTTTCCTCATCATATTTTTTCTTATCTTCATAAAGGTTATTCCAATATTCATAATCAGAATTCCCCTCTTGGCTAAGAAGTGTTATACCTATGGTTTTTCCTTCTGGTGCAAATCCTTTTTCATAGCTATAATTCGCAAAAGAAAGCCTTGTAATATTAATATCATTAATTACAAAAGGGTCAACTTCAAAGGAATATGTTCTTTCAAAAGTACTTAAATCTTTTTCAATACCAAAGGAAATAAGCATGCAGGTTGGAATTTTATAGCTGTCTACATTTTTATATCTCTCCTCAAAATTCTTATCATCATACTTCCCTTTTAAAAGATTTTTAAATGTAACATAGGCATCACAGGCTGGAACTATATAGTCTCCCTTAATTTCCTCCCCATTTTCAAGTAAAACTCCTCTAGCAATTTCCCCATCTATAAGTATTTCCAAAGCTTCACTATTTTTCTTAATTTCCCCTCCAAGGGATAAGTATTTTTTCTCCATTCTTATGGCAAGCTCCTTAGAACCACCCATAGGAATTCCACCGTTACCATCTGTGAAAATTCCAAGGGCAAAAATTGTTGAGGATGCAGACAAACCATCAGGAAGCATTGATCTTAATAATTCACTAATAGCAGGATGCTTAAATCTTTTTGAAAGCTCTTCCCCACTTATTTTTCCGTAGTCCTTCATAACCCTAATCATAGGCTTATTTCCTCTGTATGCCTTAAACATATCCCATACATTCATTCTATCCATTGGTTTTTCTGTTGCCATATCCAAATTATGCATTTGAGAAATTGCTTCACATAAATCATTAATTTCCTCTCCATCTTCTGGAGAAAGTTCTAGTAGAGTTTCTCTAAACTTGTTTAAATCTCTATATACAGGGATTTTATAATCCTGATAAGAGAAAACTGTAAATGTGTTTGGTTGGTATATTTCAATTCCATCTAAGGCACCAACCTCCTTCCACATTTTATTTAATAGTGTTCCTTCCTTTGTACCAGTTAGCCAATGAATGCATCCATCAATATGATACCCTTGTCTATTCCATCCAGTACATTGTCCTCCAACAATTTTGTGCTTCTCAAGGATTATGCTTTTATATCCTTTCTTTTGTGCATAAATCCCAGCTGATAAACCAGCTACACCACCACCAATGATAACTATTTTTTTCATACAGTTCTCCTAAAAAATTGTTTCTTCCTATTGTATTAAATATGGTTTCAAATTATGAAGGAAGAATTTTAAAAGATGGTTAATGTTAAAATTAATCTTTTTGTTTCTGATTTATGAATTATTTTAATTATTGTTATTAATTAATTTGTCTACCTATTATCTTCTTCTCCATATATTAGTTACTACTTGTAATTTTGGGAGGAATTTTATGATTAAGCAATTTGTTAAAATTATTGCTTTATGTTCGATTTTCATACTTACTTTCACTATTAATACACATGCCACACCAAGTATAAACCATCCATTAACCGCCACTTCCCCCATTGATAACTCATCTGTTTTAGATACCAATAATGATAACATTATTGATATTCAGGATTTATCCAATGTTGCTATGTTATATAACATAAAGGCTGGATACCCTTATTGGAATGAAAAATATGACTTTAATTTTGATGCCATAATTGATATTTATGATTTGGTTATGGTAGCGACTAATTTTGGAGAAGTAAATGTAAAGATTACCTTTGAGGATGAAAATGTAGAGAAAGCAGTTAGAATGGTAATAGATAAACCAGAGGGAGATCTTTATAAAAATGATGTTAAAGATATTACTAGATTAAGTTGTACAAATGCTACCAACTTATCTGGAATTGAAAACCTTCCTGCTTTAAAAGTGCTAAATGTCGAGTATACGCCTTTATCTGATTTATCTCACTTGAAAGGATTACCTAATCTTCAGGTTTTAAATTTAAATCATAACCAAATTAGTGATATCTCTCCATTAAGTGGATTAAAAAATCTAAAAGAATTAAGTATTAATTCAAATTTAATATCTGATTTAACTCCTCTTAATAATTTACCTTCATTAAAGGATTTAGATTTATCTTCTAACGCCTTTACAGACTTAGCACCACTTTCTTCTTTCACTAATTTAGAAATATTAAAGCTTTCAAAGAATAAGCTTTCAAATGTAGCTCCATTAAAAGATTTAACTACGCTGAAGGAATTATGGTTAGATAAAAATGAAATAAGTGACCTTACTGAATTTAAAAATCTAACGTCTCTAAATACCCTATACTTGTCTTATAATAAAATTTCAGATGTTACCCCATTAAGTGGATTAGAAAATCTTATGCTACTAGATTTACAGAATAACAATATTCTTGATATAAAGCCATTAAAAAACATACCTAATGTTTGTATTTTAGCTTCAAATCAAACAAAAATTCTGGATAGTGTATTAATGAATAAAACAATAACTGTTAAGGTTCCAGAAGGACTTGGAGATATTTACGAAGTATCTGATAATGGTTTTTACAACTCTGCTGAAAATACTGTTACTTGGTATTTAACTTCTTATGTAGAAAGTGTAAGTTATTCCTTCCAATATGGTGAATTAAAAGGAAAAATCATTCAACCAATAAAGGATAGACCACTTGCAGAATTTAATGATCCAGTATTAAAGAGTGAAATAAATAAAGTACTAGCGCAAGAACCAACTGCTGATATTGCAATAGATCAACTTGAAGCTTTAAATACACTTTCTATCTATAATTATTCAGAGGGTAAAAATATTACAGATATTTCCCCACTAAAATATTGTAAAAATTTAACCGAATTATCAATAATGTATACTAGTGTTACAGATGTCTCTCCTTTAAAGGATTTAACAAACTTAGTCAATTTAGATTTAACTTGTAATAAAATTTCAGATATATCCCCTTTAAAGGATTTAACAAACCTAACTGCCCTTAGTCTAGATGGTAATGGATTCTCAGACATATCATCCTTAAATGCTTTAACAAAATTAGAAATATTATGTTTATCTAACAATCAAATTTCTGATTTATCATCACTTAAGAACATTACTTCTCTTCAAAGGCTTACTTTAGGTGGTAACCCATTAT
>JBOFQV010000239.1:0-4258 GCA_051650705.1 Clostridium sp. | reverse complement strand
AGCTTACACATTAACAGTAACAGTTCCAAGCAGAAATACAGCAACAAGCTATGAGGTTTTTGAAAACAATGTTTCTGTTAGTAAGGGAAGCTTAAATGCAGGACTTGCATCTCCACAAACTATAAATGTACAAATGAAGGATAAGAAAGATGGAGATTATACCTATACTGTTGTGGTAAAAGATTCAGCTGGTAAGTCATTAACATCACCAGAGTGTAAGATTACAATAAAAAATGGTGGAGGTTCAGGTGGAGTAACTGATGAGAAGCCACTTGGAGTTAAGGAAGCACATCCAATTGGAAACAAAAAACTAACAGTTGGATTCTGGCAAAATTTTGGTGACAATGGGCCAGGGGTTAAATTCCAAACTCTTGCAGAAACAGATAAGAGATGGGATGTTTTAAATGTATCCTTTGGAGAGGCTCCTGGAGATAATTGTACAGTTAGCTTTACTCCAATATACTCAGAAAAAGAATTTATACAAGATATAAAAGACCTTCATGCACAAGGAAGGAGAATATGTATTTCTATTGGTGGTCAAAATGGTGCCATTTCATTAACAACAAAAGATAGAAAAGATAAGTTTGTATCAACTGTATGTGAAGTAATTGATAAATATGGATTCGATGGATTAGATATTGATGTAGAAACTGGAATTGTTCTTACTTCAAGAGATAATTTAGATAATCCAACATCACCTACAGTAGTTTATATGATTGAAGCCTTAAAAGAAATAACAGATAAATATGGTGATAACTTTATTTTAAGTATGGCTCCACAAAACACAGACATTCAAGGTGGACAAGGAAATTCTTATGGACAAAACTGGGGAAGCTATCTTCCAATTATAAACTGTTTAAGAGATAGAATTACTTATGTTACACCACAATACTATAATAATGATAGTGATACATCTTTAGATGGAGTAAAACATCCACTTGGGTCAGCTGATAATTTAGTTGGTGAATCAGAGCTTTTACTTCAAGGGTTTAAGATTGGATATGGTGCAGATGAACAGTTCTTTAAGCCTCTAAGACCAGATCAAGTTTTAATTGGATTACCAGCTTGTACTGGAGCAGCTAATAGCGGTATTGTACCACCAGATCAAGTTGTAAATGCATTAAAATATATAATTGAAGGTCAATCTTTTGGTGGTAAATATAAAATGATTGGAGAAAAGTATCCAGACTTTAGAGGAGCAATGGCTTGGTCAACTAACTGGGATGCATCTGTTGGTAATAAATTTGTTTCAGCAGTTTCTTCTTATTTAAATGGAATAACTCCACCAGAAAAAACATTAAATCCTGCTATAATCACTTCAAGTGAAGTTGTTAATAAGGGATATACAGTAACTTGTACTATACCTGCTAATAATTTAGCAACTAAATATGAATTATATGAAGGTACAACTTTAATAGATTCTGGAGCATTAAGGGCTGGAGATATTAAAAAAGAAATTAAAAAGACATTTACTAATAAAGCTGTAGGTAGCTACAATTATAAAATGGTTTTATTTGATGGAAGTGGTAAATCAGTAATTAGTGAGCATACTGTAACAGTTTCAGAAATGGTTGTAACTCCTGGAAAGCCAGATGTTAACGGAGATGGATTTGTTGATATCACAGACCTTTCTCAAGTGGCATCTAGATATAACTCAAAATATGGAGAAGCTTTATATGATGCTAAATGTGATATGAATGGAGACGGAATTATAGATATTTATGACCTTGTAAAGGTTGGTAATAACTATTATGAAAATCCATATCCAAATGATACATGGGTAGCAGGAAAGCAATATTATAAAGGGGACACTGTTATTTATAAGGGTGTAAAATATATTTGTGAAAAATGGGATACTAATAGTGAACTTCCTGATAGTCCATGGGGGCCTTGGAAGAAAATTGGTTAGTTTAGAATTTTAAAGTTTAAAATGACTTTTGCATTACTTCAAGTAATTGCAAAAGTCTTTTTAGTTATTTCACAATAGGAAATTTTTACATATAATAAATAAACTAAAAATTTATATAGGAGGAAATAAAATTATGGGATATGGTTGTAACGAACCAGATATCTGTTGCAATGGAAGTGGGCAAAAAGTTTGTCCACCTGGGCCAATAGGACCAAGAGGACCAATTGGAGTTACAGGATATACAGGAGCCACAGGGCTATCAGGAAATACAGGAGCTACTGGAGTAACAGGAAATACAGGTACAACTGGACAAACAGGAGCAACTGGAGAAACAGGAGCAACTGGAAATAAAGGTGAAACAGGAGTAACAGGATACACAGGAGCATCAGGACTAACAGGAACAACTGGAGTGACAGGAAGTACAGGTGCAACAGGAAATACAGGAGAAACTGGAGCAACAGGAAATACAGGAATAACTGGAAGTACAGGTGAAACAGGAGTAACAGGATATACTGGGGCAACAGGAAATACAGGGGAAACAGGAGCAACAGGTGTAACAGGACCAACAGGGACAGCAGTTGACAGAGTCTTTGGTACCTTACAGATAAAAAATACAACTACTCAAACATTAACTCCAAATGCTATTGCTCAATTTGACACCACAACAAATTTAAATACAACGTCACAACCGGGACCAGTAACATTTCAGACTATTCGTGCAGATTCAGATGGGCTATATTTAATAGTTTGGAATGCAACTATAAATAGTGCCCCAGGTGTTGATATTGGTAAGTCGGTTGTGTTAGGTGCTAGTATAAATGGAGCTGCTGCAGGAGTTGCTTTTGATAGTTATGTATTAATAGGTAATGAAGGAACTGCAACAGGAAGTGCAGTAGTTCAGTTAAATCAGGGAGATACTGTTGCATTAAGAAATTTTGATAACAATAACTCTATAACACTAGGTAGTCCTTTATTAGGAGTAGGAAATACCATAGCTACTATGAATCTAGTTAAAATAACTAATTAGTAATATAAATTTTAAATACTTCGCTACGAAATATTTTCGTAGCGTTTTTCTATAAATTTTAATCATCATTATTTTTGTTATCAAATTGTAAGAAAAGCATAATTAAGTTGTAATTAAGGAAAGATATAATACGAACTATAGATTGAAAAATGAGGTGAAGACATGAGTGCAGTTTTAGAATTAAAAAATGTAACTAAGGTTATGGGCGATAAAAAGTTAGTTGAAAACATAAGCTTTACAGTTAATAAAGGTGAAATATTTGGTTTCCTTGGACCAAATGGAGCGGGGAAAACAACAACTATAAAAATGATAACAGGATTATATGGTATTTCTTCTGGAGAAATATTTATTGGTGGAAAGAATGTTAAAAAAGACTTTGAAAGTGCTATGAGTGGAGTAGGAGGAATAATCGAAAATCCGGAAATGTATGGTTATCTTTCAGGATTAGACAACTTAAGAATTTTTGGAAGAATGCATGATAATGTTACAGAAGAAAGAATTCAAGAAGTTGTAAATTTGGTTAAGCTAGGTAACAGAATAAATGATAAGGTTAGTACATATTCCCTAGGAATGAGACAAAGACTTGGGGTTGCTCAAGCATTATTACATAAACCAAGTCTTTTAATACTTGATGAACCTACCAATGGATTAGATCCAATGGGAATAAAGGAACTTCGTCAAACATTAAGAGAACTTGCAGAAAAGGAAGGGATTTCAACCCTTGTATCAAGTCATCTTTTAAGCGAAATGGAGCTTATGTGTGATAGATTTGGAATAATCGACGGGGGTAAAATGATTGATATTAAAACCCTTGAAGATATTAAAAAGAATGCTGGAGAAGAAAGAAAAACCTTTATGTATGAAGTTGATAATAAGGAAAAAGCATTAGAGTTATTAAATTCAAACTTAAGGGAAGTAAATCCTACAGTGGATATGGAAGGCGTTAAGGTTGTATGTTCAAGAGAGATACTTCCAAGAATTAATAAGGTTCTTGTAACAAATGATATTAGTGTTTATGAAGTAAAACTATTAACAAAAACTCTAGAAGAGGAATTTATGGAAGTAACTAAGGGATCTAAGGATCAAATTAGATAGGAGGATAGAACATGTTTGGAAAAATAGGAAAGTTAACATATAATGAGCTTTTAAAGCAGTTTAAGAAGAAAAGTGTATTAGTAATTTTTAGTTTAATTTTAATATCAGCTATTATACTACCAGTAGTAGGAAAATCCCTTGGGTCAAAGCCAAGAGAAACGTGGATGGATGCAAATATTGAAGCCTTGCTTCAGGATGCAAAAAGAGATTTTGAAGAACAAGTAAAG
>JBOFQV010000238.1:0-6075 GCA_051650705.1 Clostridium sp. | reverse complement strand
ATTTGATACCCTTTACATACATTATATAACATTTAAATATTTTTGCAATACTTAAATAAAAAATTTTTTTAAATATTTTTATTTACTGTTTTATTATATAAGATACATAAAGGAAAATAACAAATTCTAATATAATATTTATGTAAAACAAATTACAAATATTCTAATTTCTAATAAGTTTTATCACATTTTTTTAATTATTACATATAATATAGTATAAGCCATAGATCTCCTGTCTTTTTACTCACACAATAATCTTTAAAGGTTATTGTGTGTTTTACTTTTATTGATTTTATTTAAATATTCTCCTATACTTTATTTAAGGATAATTTGTTTTTGGAGGGTATTTATGAGAATTTTAAAATCTTTTTTAGTTGTAGCTGGTATAACCACTGCTGCAATTGCCTTAGTTGGTTGTGGTAATAAAAGTACGCAGGAGGAAAGTGATATTAATAGAATTAAATTTTGTTTAAGCAAAATTGCTTCTGATAAGTATATGTCAATGACTACTCCTGATACAGTTAATGATTACATAGAAACTACCCCAGAATATTTAGATATTATAAAAATTGGTGAGCCAGCATTAAATTATATGCTTTCAGAATTTGAAGAAGGCTATGCAGATAAGAATCGTGAGTTTGTTATGGCTTATGCATGCTCTAAAATTGTTGGAGAAGAACCAAGAGAAAGAACTTGGACTACAGGAAAAGAGTGGTATGAAAATTATATAAGGGTATTTGATTAATATTATTTTTTAGCGTAAGATTAATTTATAGAATTTTTTGGGAGGGATAAATTATGAGCAAATTCACTTTAATATCACCAGAAGAATTAAATGAAAGTGCCTTTAAGTTAGTTGGTAAGGACTGGATGCTTGTCACAGCAAAAAAGGATGGAAAAACTAACACAATGACTGCTTCATGGGGTGGACTTGGAGTAATGTGGGGAAAAAATGTTGCCTATGTTGTTATAAGACCACAACGTTACACTAAGGAATTCGTTGATAACTCTTCAACATTTTCACTAACATTTTTTGATGACTCTTATAAGAAGAAGCTTGGCTATTTAGGTAAGGTTTCTGGAAGAGATGAGGATAAAATCACAAACTCAGCCCTAACACTTAATGACTTTGAAGAAACTCCTTATTTTGAGGAGGGAAAGCTTGTACTTATTTGTAAAAAACTTTATGCACAAGAATTTAAGCCAGAATGCTTTATAGATGATTCCATAGATGAAAAATGGTATAAAGATAAGGATTATCACACTCTTTACGTTGTTGAAGTTTTAAATATATTACAAAATAGCTAATTAATCTATATATTTAAAATTATATAAGCTCTATTTACTACTAGAACATCAAAAGGAACGTCAAATTTGACGTTCCTTAATTTAATTGGAGCATATAGCAATAAGTATATATATCCTATTCTTGTTCCCCATTTTAATTGCAAACTTTAATAATTAGTAGCTTATAAACACTAAAAATTATTTTCTCCCCTTACTAAACCATTAAATTCAACTACTGGAACATTGTCCTCTAATTTATAAAACTGGCTATCAAACCTGCTCACTAATCCACTTTTTGAAATTACATTGTTCTTCTGATTATACCAAGAATCCTTAAAAACATAGTCTTCTATATAAAAATAAACATACTCTTCTAAGCTTAAAAAATCACTTGTTTTTACTAGCACAACCATTGGTTTGTCTAACACTCCATTAGAAGATTTATTAAAAAGCACCGCTGTCATTCCATCTGTCATTCTCACATTATCAACTTTATAGAAATTTCCAACACTAGTTGTACTACTTTTTATTTTCCCATAGTTTTCCTTAGCCTGTTTGTACACATCTGCACCATACTGTTCCTTCTTCCCCTTTTCCTCCTCCTCCCTTTTAATTAAATTTTCTTTCTCTTTTCCCTTTTCTTCTTCACGCTTTTTTTCTTCCTCTACTTCCTTCTTCTTGATTTCTTCCTCTTTCTTTTCTAATTTTTCTTTTTCCTCTGCCTCTTCTTTTGCCAATTTCTCCTTTTCTTCAGCTTCCTTCTTTTCTAATTCCTCCTTCGCCTTTGCTTCCTTTTTTGCTTTTTCCTCACTCTTATTTTTTTCCTTTTCTAATCTTTCTTGTTGTATTTTAATTCGTTGTTCTTCACTAATTTCTGGAGCTACAAAAATAGTTGCTAAAAAAAGCACTATTATCAATACACTAAAATAAAGAATTGCAACCCCAAACCGAACACCCTTTTTTCCTTTAACCTTATAAACAATCCACCTAACTAAGTGGAACAAAAACAATCCAATATCAATAAACATGGCTAAAATTAAACTTATATAAATAGAAGCATTTATAAAAATAGCTCCAATTGTAAATATAGTTAGTAGTAGAATTAATATCGCAATAATTTTTTTATTTCTAACACTACTAGTACTATCCGTGCTTTGAGTTAGTAATATATAGCCAAATATAATAGATGCTGTTATCATTACAAAAATACTAATTATTAAAATACCATCAACCATAAAAATCTCCTTATTTTTATTAACATAATACCATCCTGATGTAGCCGTATGTGTTCCAATATCAGCATAGCCATGTACAATAAATTCTACCTTAGCTTCACTATCCACCTCTAATATTTGTGGCAATGACTCACCTTTCTTCCATTGTACTTTTTGCTTTTTCTATTGATTTTTCTACAATACTATTTCCACAACCAACTAATATAAGTTCACATTCTACTAATAAAATTATAAATAGTAATCTTTTTTTATACCCCCTCACCCCTTTACCCCTACTTATTAATATAATATATTTCTATATATATTTTGTTCCTTTGCACAATATCTAAAACTACTACTTCATATTTATTCTTCTATAAAAATCCTTCGTTATATTAGCTATTCTTATTTCATCAAATGCCTACTAATATCTAGTATGTGAAAACAAAAAAATCACATGACTAATCATGTGATTTTAAAACTTTTAAGCTTTCAAGTAAATATACCTTTATTTAAAATAATTTCCTCTAATCATCTTATCGCTAATATCCCTAGTTTTCTTAACAGCATTTATTTGCTCCTCACTTAAACCATTTTGAAGAAGCTCACCATTTTGAAGTAAAACATAGTCCATATTAGTGTTTAAAAGATTCCTACCAATAGTTAGATTACTATTGTACAACTCCTTTACAGCTCCAAAAAGATAACTAATTGTTGGAAGAAAATCAACTTGTCCACCTAAAACTGAGTGAAGCTCTCCCTCCATCCCCTTATTATAAATAACAAGTGGAACCCTTTTATTATTTGAAACCATCCAATCCTCTAAATTATCAATACCCTTTAATTCATCACCAAAATATCTAGAAACCCCCTCATGATCCCCATAAAAAGCAACCACAGTATCCTCTAAAACTCCAGCAGAATCTAAGGCATCCATAAATTCTCCAATACATCTATCTGTATAATTAATTGCTTGAAAATAATCCCCAAGCTTTGTCCCCTCTAATTCCTTAGGAAGATTTAATCCATATAACTCCTTTGGAATATTAAAAGGAGTATGACTTGTTAATGTTATTGTAAAGGCCAAATATGGCTCCTTTTGGTCCTTTATAACCTCACTAAACTGCTTTAAATATGACCCATCTGAAAGCCCCATATTAATTCTTTCATTTACATTATAATCACTTTCATCATAAAGCTCATCATATCCAATTGACTCTAGATTTTCATACCAATTCCAATATGCACCATTATCTGGGTGTGAAACTAGGTTGTTGTAACCAAGTTCCTTAAATATATTTGGAAGAGAATTTTTATATTCATTTTTTGAAAATCTATAAAAAGCAGCTCCCTTATAAATTGGAAGAACTGATGTATTTGTTATAAGCTCCCCATCACTGCTTGTTCCTCCATCTGTTTGCTCATGATAATTATTAAAATACAAAGAATTTTGAATTAACTTATTAAGATTTGGAGTTATTTCTTGTCCATTAACTCTTTGTCCCACCACAAAATTCTCTAAAGACTCCCATTGAATCACAATTAAATTTTTCCCATTAAACATTCCCTTATAGCGATTATCTTCATTATTCTCTTTTAAAGAAGATATTGTATTTTCTGCTTCTTGCTTTTCGTTTTTTGAAAACTCAAAAGGCTTTGACTCCTCATAAAAGCTTTTAAATTCTGCTAAATGGTATCCAACTGGAGTGAAATTAAACATATCATCATGACCTGTCCCACTCCACCCAAAAACAACCTTTTCATCAATCTTATCATGAGTATAAATTACATTAATTACTCCAATGTAAATTAAACATACAACTGTAATTACAACGGTTGCCACTCTATTTTTCTCAATTTTCTCCACTACTTTTCTACTTTTAAAGTTTAAATATCCAATTATTACAATGTCCACTAAAAATAAAAGGTCCTCTACTCTTGTCATTCCAAATAGCGCTTCCCCAAGATTTGAAAGGTTATCTGTCATTCCAAGCATAAAAAGACTTAAAAATCTTCCATTACTTCTAAAGTACCAAATATCTCCAATAACTAGTGTAGTAAAAAGTATGTTCAGTATCCAAAACATATTTTTCTGTGTTTTCCCTTTAAATAAGAACCCAATACTTAAAAATGGAGCAAGAACTGCAATCCATAACAAAACAGGTGGAATTATTTTAAAGAACCCCTCTCCCACATTACTGTATTTATATATTAACACAACAAATAATATTGTTTTCAAAATCATTCCTATTAAATTCAAATTAAAACTCTTATTATTAAAGCCATTAACTAATATTTCTTTCCCCTTTTGAAGAATACCCTGTTTAACCCTGTCTTCCTTCATTATCACAATTATCCCATCCTTTTTATTATACGGTGTTTATTTCCCTCTATTTTCCCCCCTTAGTTTACCATATATCTTTCAAAATTTGACCATATTTTATTAATATTTAGAAAATATTAAGAGTAAATTAAGAAATTGTTTCAATATTATTAATACTCATATGATATATGACAAAACAACTGTTATGTAGTATAATATGAAATATTAATTTATAGAATAGGGTATGAAAATGATAAGAAGAATTTTTAAGAAACTTGTTGCAATAGTAATTTTTACCATCATTTTTTCAAATTCAATTTCAATTACTAGCTTAGCATCTACAAGTGTTAACTTTAAAAACATAACTATAGAAGATGGGTTATCCCAAGGAACTGCTGAAACTCTTCTTCAAGATAAAGATGGATACATATGGATTGGAACAAATGATGGTTTAAATAAATATAATGGATATGATTTTACTGTTTTTCGTAATGATAAAGAAAACCCAAATAGCTTATCTAATAATTATATTATTGACATAAAAGAGGATATTGATGGAAGCCTTTGGGTTGGTACATTAGATGGTGTTTCAAAAACCACTGATTCTGGATACACCTTTAAAAATTATAATACAGGTGAAGAAAATGGTGGGCTTTCTCATTACAATATAGGAGATATTTTAATTACAAGTGAAGGAAATGTTTTAATAGGAACTTCTGATGGGCTAAATTTATATAATAGAGTTACTGATAAATTTGAAAGAATTTTAAATAATGGTGAGCTTTCAAGTCAACTTATTTACTCCTTAGACGAGGATAGTTATGGTAACCTTTGGATAGCAACAGATAATGGATTAAATATGTACTCAAAAGCAACTAGAGAAGTTACCCTTTATAAAAGTGATGGAACTTCAAATACAATAGCTGAAAATAAAATTTATGATGTGTTTTGTGATAAAGATGATGTTGTATGGCTTGGAACTTTTACAAAAGGAATATCAAAAATCAATACTAAAACTGGTGAAATCACCAATTACTTAAACAAAATAACTCCACTTTCAAATACACATGGAGAACATATTAGGAATTTTTATAGAGATAGTAATGATATTTTATGGATAAGTACAAGCTCTGGTCTATTAAAATATACAGATGATGATTTTGAACTATACAAACATAAATCCTATGACAAAAAAAGTCTTATAGATGACACTATTTTTACTGTTATGGAAGATAAAGGTGGTCTGCTTTG
>JBOFQV010000237.1:0-4187 GCA_051650705.1 Clostridium sp. | reverse complement strand
GTTTTAGGAAAGAAAATAAACTTTGATGCCACAGTATATAACTGGAATACAGGAAGTCCTGTAGAAAAACCAATATCAATAGAAGCAACTATTGTAGGGGTTGTGGATACTAGTACTACTTATGAATATAACTCTCAAATAATGAAAGTTACAGTTGACGATTCCTTTTTCTTTAGTAAATCAGCAATTGATGAAATTAGAAAACAAGGGGATTTAGGACGAGGAGAAGGAAATTTCACTATAAGAGCAAAAAATCCAGAGGGGTTAATTTCTTTAAAGGATGAATTAAATAAACAGGGAATAGTACCTTTAGGTAAGTTTGAGCTTGTGGAGGATATAGTTAGATTAAATAATAAAACTACAGAGCAATCAGGATCAGCAAATTTAATTATTTCAATTTTATCAGTAATTATTGTTGTTTCCATTGTATTTATTAGAGCCTTTATGAGAAGAAGAGAATATGCAATTTATAAACTGTCTGGTTATAACAATAGCCATTTAAAGTTGATTTCCTTTGGAGAGATGGTAAGTGTAGTTAGTGCTTCAATGATTTTATTTTTACTTGCTTCACCATTAATTAATAATGTTACAACAATGTTATTTAATGTGAATATTTTAAACTTCAAGATGCTTTTAGTTGGATGTATACTAATAATTTTACTTGGACTTTTATCATTTTTAATAGTTTTAGGTGTTTTAAAAACAGTTAATATATTAAATGCATTAAAAACAGGAGATAGATAATATGTTTAAGATAAATAATTTAACAAAAAACTATGGAGAAAGAAATATTCTAAAGGATGTAAATTATGAATTTAGAAATAAAGGGATTGTTTGTTTGCTAGGGCCATCTGGCTCAGGGAAAACAACTCTATTAAATATATTAAGTGGTTTTGACAATAATTATTCAGGGGAAGTTTTGGTGTGTGATACATCATTAACTAAAATGAGCAATGAGGAGCTTTGTGAATATCGTAGAGACAATGTTGGTTTTGTTTTTCAAAACTATAATCTTTTGAAAGGGTACACAGTGTTAGAAAATGTATTACTTCCAACAAAGCTAAATAAATTAGATGAAATAAAGAATAATGAAAAAGCAAGAGCATTAATTGAAAGAGTGGGGCTATTAGATAAGATAGATGAAAATATAGAAAATCTTTCAGGAGGACAAAAACAAAGAGTTTCCATTGCAAGGGCATTAATTAATAATCCAAAAATAATTTTTGCAGATGAGCCAACAGGGGCACTTGATAGAAATAACTCAAATGAAGTTATGAAAATGCTTAAGGAAATATCAAAAGAGTGTTTGGTTGTGTTAATTACTCATGATAAAAGCCTATGCAGTTTTAGTGATGAAATTATTTATATAAATGAGGGGCAGATTGTAGTACAGGAAAGGAAGGAAGAGGAGAATGGAGAAAATAAAAAAATTATTTGCGGTAATGAGCCTTCTAAATTTCCTCCGTTTAGTTTATCAATTAAAAATTTCAAAATTTATTTAACTCATAATATATTTATAAGTTTAGCAATTTCTATTGGGGTTTTAGCATTTATTCTTTCCTTATCATCAAATAATGTTATTGAAAAGTCTATTGAAGAATTTAAAGGGAAAAATACAGCCTTTAATAATGGATATATTATAGGAAAAGATGAGGATAACATTTTATCTTTGTTGAAGGAAGATAACAGAATAGAAAATGTTTATTATCAATATATGCTTGAGAATATTAGTTTGAATTTTAAAGGGAATATTCAAACAATGGAAGAGAAATTTCCAATGCCAAAAGCTACAGAAACTATGGCATATGGGATAATGCCAAGGGCAGAAAAGAATGAAATTGCAATTACACCAAGCTTTGGGAGAAAGTTTTCAAATAATATAAGTAGTTTAATTGGGGAAAGGTTAAGCTTAGAGTATAATGGGAAAAAGTATGAATTAACTATAAGTGGTATTTATAATGGTACTTATGATGACTTTTTTGTTAGCTCTGATATTGAGAAAAAATTATATGAAGGAGTAGAAAAGCCAAATTACTCTATAAGCTATGATGTAAAAGAGTTTGGAGATGTTGTAGAAGTAAATGACATGCTTAATAGTAAGAATATAGATTCAAAAAATGCATCACAGGAGATAGAGGTACTTGAAAAATTCTTTAATAATATTACTAAATTATTTTTCCTTATTTCTATTTTGATTTTAGTAATTGGAATTTTTATAACCTCAGTATTGATTGGAAAGCTACAAAGTTCAAGAAGAAATGAGGGTGAGTTATTACAAGCCTTAGGATTTACTGAAGGAAATATAAGAAGTGTTGTAATTTTTGAAAACATAATTTTATCAGCTATGGCTGGGAGCTTTAACTTAGTATTATTAGCCATTTCTTATGGAGTTATATCAGCAATAGGATTGGCTTTAAGTATTTCACTTTGGCAGGTGTGTATTTCAACACTTATTTCTGTTATAACTGTTTTATTAATTAGTGTAATTGTAAGTAAAAAATAAAAGAGTTCTGCAGTAGAACCCAAAAGCACCAAGGAGGTAAGTTCAAATACAAAAATTAAAATTTTGATACTCACTTAACTTTTGGAATACTACTGCATGGGTTAAAAAATTAGCTTCTTTGATAAAGGGTGGCGAAGCCACTTTTTTATAGTAGAAAAGCAATAAGAGTTATGGCAGAAACAATTTGAACAAGGGCAATGAAAACACAGTAAATAGAGGTTTTTACCCCTTGTTTTATTAAGTCCTTAAAATAAACCCTCATTCCAATTCCTGCAAGAGCAATAATTTCAATAAAATTATCAAGCTCCTTTAAAGTTCCTGTAATAGAGTGAGGAATAATATTTAGGGAATAAAGAGCACATGTAATGAAAAAGCCTTTAATATACCAAGGGCTTTTTATTCTTGATTGATGAGTGTGGCTATGAACCTCATGTTCAACAGCATCAATCCCCTTAACCACATTTCTTTTCTTTAAGGCTGCAAGTAAAAATACAACTCCAACTAGGAAAATAATTCTCACTATTTTAAAAATAGTTGCAAGCTCCTTTGTTTCTTCATTAACCATAGAAGCAGCTGCAACAACTTGCCCAACAGATTGTAAAATTCCACCAAGAAAGGCAGAGGTTTTAAAAAGCTCATTATTATAAATAGCTGCTGTAACAAGAGGTAATAAAATCATTAAAACAGTTCCAGTTACATTAACCATTGTAATTGCAATACCCTTATCCTTTGAGTGGGCATTAATAACAGGAGCTGTTGAAGCCACAGCAGAGGAACCACAAACAGCATTTCCACTTGCCATTAAGTAGGTGAAATCCTCAGAAAAACTCATTCTTTTTCCAATATAAATTGTTAAAAGTAGAGTTAAAGCCATTTGTAACAAAATAAATGCTACTCCAGAAAAGCCAATATGTAAAATTGAGGATACACTTAAAGTAGCTCCAAGTAAAACTACTGATATGGAAAGAAGTGTTCCTTCACAAAATTTTGTACCCTTCTTCAAAAAGTCCTGAGTTCCAATAGTATTACCAACCAAAATTCCAATAAAAATTGAAAGAGTAGCAGCACCAAGGCTTGGAACAAACTTAGCTAAAATCTTACTTAAAATAGCGATACCAATACATACAAAGGTTCCAGGTAAGGTTTCAATAATTATTTCTTTTACATTTCTTCTTTTGCTCATAATTAAACCATCCTAATTTATTTATGAACTTATTTTGTGTTAAAATAGAAAAAATATTACATTGGAATTGAGAATTGAGAACATGCTACATTCTCAATTCTACATTCTTAATTCAAAATCTGGTTCAAAAGGGGAGTATTTTTTATAAGTTTTGCCATAATTTCGTCAGTTAGTAAATAAAGCATTCCATTACCCTCAAGTGTTTTACTATATCCAAGAGGAACAGTTTTTCTAATTAGTTGAGCATAAATCTCAGCTTCTGTTAATTTTCTTAAAAACTCAGTGTTTGCAGAGTTTATAATTAGAGCTAATGCACCTGATACATGTGGTGTAGCCATAGAAGTTCCTTGCATTCCTGCATATTTTCCACCTGGATAGGTTGAAATAACTCCACCACCATTTTTTCCTTGTCCTGGAGCAACTAAATCAACTTCCTTATTAGAGGAGGTAAATCTACTTGCTTGTCTTTCAATATTAATAGAGCCAACAGAAATAACCTCA
>JBOFQV010000236.1:0-6989 GCA_051650705.1 Clostridium sp. | reverse complement strand
AGCTGTACATTTACTCTGTCTCCAGCAACTTCATTAACCTTGATTCTTAAAAACTTATCCTCATAGTTTTGTACAGGCTCCTTATTATTGCTTTGATTTAAAGCATCAATTAAGTCCTTTGCTTTTTCTGAGGATATTTTACCTTCCTCAACCATTTTTAAAATTCTCATTACCTCTTCATTCATTTTTAATTTCCTCCTTTTATTTTTTCATTTTTTCAATAGCCTCATCAGCTGTAATCTCGCCTTTTTCTAATGCATCTAAAATATCATTAGAATTAACTTTTTCCTTATTTTCCTTAGGATTATATCCCAAAGTTAAAATTACCTCATCAAGCTTTGCTCTTACTGTAGGATAAGAAATATTTAATTCCTTTTCTACTTCCTTTATATTTCCTCTACACTTTATAAATATTTCAACAAATCTAAGCTGTTCTTCGTTTAAATAGTCAAATTTAGATAGATTAAAGTCATTTTCTATAATAGTGCTACAACTTGAGCACTTTAACTTTATTACTTTTAATTTATTTTTACATACAGGGCACTTAGAAATTACCTTATACATTTTATCCCTCCATTTCTATAGTTATAATTTATCACTTATAATTACATTTGTAAACACCTTAATTAATATATTTAATATAAAACTTAATTATTTTAATTATAAACTTCATTTTATCAATTTATTCAACTCCTTATTTAATAAATTTAAATATCACACTTCAAATACACTGCTAGATATAAAATGTAAGATAAAAATTATAATTTAGCAATAAAAAAGGAAACCTTCCGGTTTCCTTCATACACTTTTACCACTATAGCTATTTTATTTCTTTAAAGAGAATTTCTATTTTACCATCATATTCATCCCTTCAAGAGTTTTAAATTCTCTCTTCTCATAAAATGAAGTTATACCATACTCATTTGAAGTAAATAAAATTATTGCTGATAAATTTTCATTCTTCAAAGAATTCTCTAACTCATTTATTAATTCAGAACCAATTCCCTCTCCTTGTAAAGAAGGCTTTATAAAAATTTCTCTAAGATTATAATGCATTCCATTATAATATTGTTCAAGATTGCCAAAAACAACTCCTACAATCTCTTCATCCTTTAAGTAAACAAATCCTTTAAAACCTGGAGAAACAAACATATCATTCAACCTTTTACAAGCAGTATCAATAGTCCATTCATCATTCCATGGAGACGAATTAAACACCTCAACATAAAGCTTTGCACAAGATAATATATGCTCTCCCTTAACTAAATCTATGTTTTTCATTTTGTTACCCCCATATTCTCTCACTATACTTCAAAATATACTTATATCTCCTAACATGTTACATTAATAAATAAATTTACTATTTTACACAATTAATTATACCCTCTATTGCCCTTTACTACAATGGATATAAACCTCTAAATTAACTTATGCTATTAATAGATATTCTTTAAAAATGTTATTATAAATGTACTTCCCTTACCCACTTCACTATCCACTGTTATATCCCCATTATGAGAAGCTATAATGGACTTACTTAAGCAAAGTCCAATTCCAATACTTTTAGGATCTAAAGAATTTTCCCCTTTATGAAATCTATTAAAGATTTTTCTCTGTTCACTTTTCTCAATTCCCCTTCCATTGTCCTTAATCTTTATAACAATGCTTAAAGGTGTTTCCTCAAGAGTTATTGTAATTCTTCCATTAATCCCAGTATGTTCAATTCCATTTTTTATTATATTACTAAGACTTTCTGCTATCCACTTTCTATCATGAAGAAATAGTACATCCTCATTACACTTATATTCAAGTATTTGATTTTTCTCTTCAGCCTTTACTCTAAGGCCACTCATACTCTCTTCAATAGTATTTGAAAGAGAAAGGATTTCCTTTTTATACTCAACCACATTACTTTCAAGCCTTGCATATTTTAAAAGAGTTTTTACAAGCCACTCCATTCTATCTAATTGTTCCTTACTTAGATTTATGAAGTCATCCACCTCTTCTTCCTTCATTTCTCTGTGATCCTTTAATATATCATTATACATTGATAATGCTGTTAAAGGAGTTTTAAGTTGGTGCGAAATATCATTTATAATATTTTTTAAATTTATCTTTTCTTTTTTTAATAAATCTATAGAATTATTTATTCTCCCCTCCATTTGAGAAAATTTAAAATTTAGCTTTTCTAAACTCCCCTTATAATAGTATCTTTCTTCCTCCTCTAAAAACCTTCCCTCTACAATTCCCTCTGCTCTTCTTGTAAGGTATGATATGTTTTCGAAAAGTGGAGAAAGTATTTTCAGAACTGATAATACAATAAATATTAGTGTTAATAATAAAATAATTAAAAATCCATTATTATAAAATGATAAAGTATTTGAAGTTATATGATTATACTCTGGCTTTAAGCTTTCATTATAAGAATATTTTTTAAGTATGCTTTCCCCTTTTTCAAAATCACCTTGGGTTTTCCCTGTAATAATTGGAACTATCTCATTACAAAGGCTCTCATCTACTTTTGCCACCCCTCCTAGTATTTGGATATTTTGCTTTATGTAATTCTTGTTTACCCTTCCTATAAACCAATTAGTCAAAAAACTAAAAGCAATTCCTTGAATTAAAAAACCTATTAGTAAAAGTAAAATTATTTTTCCTCTTTCTTTTTTAAGTATCCATCCCATTATTACTTATTCACCACCTTATGAGCCCACTTGTACCCAACAGCCCTTACAGTTTGTATAAGTTCTGGATTTTTACTATCATCCTCGATTTTTTCTCTTAATCTTTTTATGTAAACACTAAGTCCGTTTGCATCTATAAAGTTACCATCTACATCCCATAACTTCTCTAAAATTGAGGTTCTCGTTAAAACATTTGGAGCATTTTCCATTAAAAGTGTTAAAAGCTTAAACTCACTTAAGGTAACTCCAATTTCTATGCCACACTTTTTAACAATGTGAGCGCCCTTATCCACTTCTATATTCCCACTAATTAATATATCTTTATTTTCTTCTGCTCTATTTATAATGCTTCCTTTTCTTCTTAAAACAGCATTCATTCTCGAAACAAGTTCCTTGATTTTTACAGGCTTTGTAACATAATCATCCCCTCCTAAATCAAGTCCAAGAACAATGTTGCTCTCCTCATCACAGGCTGTCATAAATATTATTGGCACTTCATTTTTTGAGTTTCTGATTTCAATACAAAATTCATAACCATCTCCATCAGGAAGCATTAAATCCAAAAGAATTAAATCAAATTCCTCTTTAATCATTTCCCTTGCTTGCCTTAAATTTAAGGCATGAGAAATCTCAAAGCCTTCCTTTTTCAAACTATATATAACAGCAAGAGCAACAGCTCTATCATCCTCTACAAGTAATATTTTCCTCATTATTTTCACCTCTTAATCCTTATCTCTAATCATTTGAATAACATCCATTTGCTTAAATTTATTTAAAGATACAACACTTCCAATTACTATAGGTAAATAAATAACCATTAAAAGAAGTAATATGATACCAAATGGTGGTGTTTTTGTATTGATTAAACTAAAATTATAAGCAACTAAGTAAATTATCTTAAGTATAAAGAGAGAAATTCCCCCACCAATTAAGATAGATATTAAATGCTCAATAACTCTTTCATAAAATAACACCTTATTTATATCCTTCTTTTTCATACCAATTGCAAGAAGAGTACCTATTTCATTCTTTCTATAGGAGAAATTTATATTTTTGCTATTTAAGCTACTAATTACACTCATTCCCATAGTTAACAGCAAAATCACCCCACCAATAATTATAAATCCCATTATTTCTGATGAGAATTCCATATGCTGTTCATAATAGTTTATTAACCAACCACCTTCATTTTTAACTGTTTCTTCTATAATATTTTCATATTTTGAATATTCATCCTTATTTAAAATATCATAACCTAAGAAAATGCTATAGGTAATGAAGTCGCTATTCATTTTCTTTAAGTTCTCTACAAGGGTATCAAATGAAATTATTAAATATAGATAGTTATCATTTATAGATAATTGAGTTTCCTTTACTGAAAATGGACTTATTGTTCCAATTGGGTTTAACTGAATGATTTCTTGACTTTCATTTTCCCTATTTAGCTTAACATTAACCTTTTCTTCATCACTAATATCTAGGGGATTAACTTCTTTTCTTTGAAGTACATTATTATAAATCTTATTTACGATAATACATCCATTTTCTTTAAAATTAGTTAAACTCACCTTTTCCCCTTGAATTTCATCCTTAATTTCATTAAAGCTTACATCATCATAAACCAACAATCTAGTGCTATGTATAAAATTATTTGCTCCATTTGAATAAGCATTATTAACAGTATTTCTAACATTAATATTTAAAGTTGTAGTTAGATCTCCTATAAAATTATATTTACTTAACTCATTTTTTGTATAATTAATTCTATTTATTTCTTTATTTATTACCTCATTAAAGTCATCTTCTGAATATGTATATGAACCACTATAATCTATATTTATATCCCTATTATTTACTTTAGTTGATTCATAAGAAATTTCTAAATTATATATTAAATAAGATATAAACCCTGTAAAAATAATTACTAAAATAGTATTTAAGGCAACACTTACTATAAAAGTATTATAATTAGACTTCACATTTTTATATGCTATTTCAAATTTATATCCTAAAAGCCTTCTAATCCACTTACTACTCTTAACTTTTTCTCTATGGATTACTCTTCCATTTACCCCCTCAATAAGCTCTAGTTTACTTATTTTCTTAGCTGGAATAATAGAAGAAATAAATACTGTTATTGATACTAAAATGACTATGAAAATTATATCATTTAGGTAAAGCTTAATAGCTACATTATATAAATCCATTGCCATTAACCCTTGTAATACCCCTTTAATAACTAAAATTGCTAATAAGGTACCTAGTATTAATCCAGGGATTAAAGATACTAAAACTAAGATTAAAGACTCCTTTATTAAAAGCCACTTTATTTTATCATTTGAACATCCAATACATTTTAAAATAGAAAACATTTTAATCTTGTCTCTTAAACTTGAATTTATTGCCCCATATATTAAAAAAATAGTTAATACAATAATACATAAATTCATTGCTAAAACACCTACATCACTTTCATCTAGTGCCTGAAGATTACTTAATGTTACCCTATCTAACACCTCAATATAGGCCCAATTAGTGTATATTCTTTCATTCTCTAGATCCCTTATCCCAGTAGAATCAAATATTATATTTTTTAACTCTTTATACATATTCCTATTATCATAAAGATTGAATACAATATTAACTTCAATATTCTCTTGATTTTTAGGTAATGTAGTTAATATCTCTAAATGGTTTGTATACACATTGCTAGTTCCGTTGTAAATTCCAACTATGGTATAGGTTTTCTCTTCAACTGTTATCTTATCACCAACATCTTTTTTTAACTCATCTCTTATATTATTATTAATAATAACCTCTTCATCATTTAATGGAATTCTTCCACTTTCTATAAAAAAATTTTTATTTAATATAATATCGAATATCTCCTTACTTAATCCATTAAGGTTATATGTTTTTCCCTGTAAAACTAAGTCATCATATTCAGTGAAAAAACCATATTCCCTCACCTTTACATTTCCTGTTAGATTTCTTTTTTCCTCTTCACTTAAATTCCTAACTGTAGCAGCAAAGTTTCCATTTTGGATTTCATTCCTTGCAATTTCAACCTTTCCCATAAAGGTATTTAAATATAAAGTGGCAGTTAAGAGAATAATCCCTAATATTATTCCAATTACTATAAATCTATTTCTATTTTTATTAACTTTAAATTGCTTTAAAACTAATTCATCATACCTTTTCATTTCCTATTGCACCTCATCATAGGAGATTTCCCCATCCTTAATGGTAATTACTCTATCTGCCGATTTTGCAATTTCTTCATCATGAGTAATAATTATAAGTGTTTGATTATATTTTTTAGCTGAATATTTTAACAGTGCTATTATTTCTTTTGATGTTTTTGAATCTAAATTACCTGTAGGCTCATCTGCTAAAATAATTGATGGTTTATTTGCAAGAGCTCTTCCTATTGCAACTCTTTGCTGTTGCCCTCCTGATAATTCACTTGGCAAGAATTCTCTTCTATCTTCTAATCCTAATAAATTTAAAAGCTCCTCCTTGTACTTCCCATCCATTTCGCCATCATCTAACAAAACAGGCATTTCTATATTTTCTTCAACATTTAATACCTGAATCAAGTTAAAGGATTGAAAAACAAAACCAACATTCCTCCTTCTAAAGGATGTTATTTCATCCTCATTAAATTCACTTAAATCCTTTCCATCAATATATACCTTTCCAGATGTAATGGAATCAACTCCACCTAATATATGTAATAATGTTGACTTTCCTGAGCCTGATGCCCCTAAAATAACAACAAATTCTCCACTTTCTATTGAAAGATTAATTGCCTTAAGTGCTTCTACTTTATTTTCGCCCTCTCCATAAACCTTATAAAGATTATCACAAATTATTAAACTCATATCTTACTTCTCCCCTATAACTTTATAGCTTATTATATCATTTACATAAGCAAAATAAAAATTCTCCATCCTAGCAAAGCTAAGATGGAGAATATAACTAATTCTTTATATCCTTTTTATTGAAGTATATAAATGTTATAGCAATTAATATTAAAGCTATAACTGCTAATTGAATAGCCCCAAAGCTATAGTTTAACGTTAAACCATTCATTCCAGTTAACATCTCTTCAAATGATGGAGCCATCTTAAATAGTGATGTATTTATATATGGAATAAATGTATTTACTATAAACCTTAAGTTTAATTGTGTAGCTATTAAACTAATTGGTAATGAACCTAAGAATAATATCATACTAACACCTACTGCTAATGCTGTATTCTTAGCAATTGTTGATATGAAGAATACTAAGGCTGTTATAAA
>JBOFQV010000235.1:0-9336 GCA_051650705.1 Clostridium sp. | reverse complement strand
TACCCATGTATACCCCATGTTTATAGCTTTGTATGTTACTTATTTAATTTTCTCTGCTTTAGATAATGCATCATTAACAGCTTCCATTATACCTCTAGAGGAACGTGTAGCTCCACTAACTGTATCTACTTCTGCTGTTTGTTTTTCTATTATTCTCTTAGGTATAATATCAAAGGCTGGTAAATAAAAACGTTGACCTACCTCATTATGCTCTTTAATTAAAACTTCCTTTATTACTCCATCTTTTATAGTAACTTGAACCTTTAAGTTTGGTTTGTAGCCATATCCTACACCTTCATAAACACCATCCTTATATTTTGATTTACTGTCTTGCTCTTTTGATTCTTCTTTTTTTTCTTCTTTTGGTTGTTCTATTTGTTGCTCTATTTTAGAGTCTGACTTTATACTATTTACGACTCCATCTATTCCAACAAATCCACCTACCTCAATTATGTGAACTACAGTTAGCCAAATAATAAGCAAGGTTAATTGTCTATGGTATTTAATCCACTTCTTTCCTAAGTTTGCTTTATCCATATACGTGTACCCTATAGCAAGTCCAATTATAAAGGTTAGTGTTCCATAATTTAGACTTATTATAGAAAATGATGACAACATACCATGTATAAATGAAGATATTATAAATATATATCCTAAATTAATATGATTTTTTCTAAGATACTTATTTATGCTAGTTGCAATATCTTTATTTTTTCCTTTAGGCATTTTTCGTTGCATAATTCTTATTATCCATATTACACTTAGTAATACTCCTGATATGGTGCCTATCCATGCAAATAAAACATTAAAAAATAATCTCATACTTCCTCCTAATACACTTAGACTATGTCCCTATTAATTGTAAAGTATCAAAGCGCTTTAGGTTAAATAAGTATTAATAGTATATCATTTTAGTAACATACACACAATCAATTTAGTAAGGTTGTTGATAAGGTTGTTGATAAGATTATACATATTATTAGTCCCATCTATCTAATTTGTAAATAAATATACCTGTTTTGGTTGTTACCCTAAATGTTGCATTCCAAGTTGAGCCATGCTCTAGCTTAATTCCACAAGCAGTAGAATTCTCATATCCCTCAACACTTGCATTCTTTGAGTAAGCCTCTATTGTTGAGCGTATTTCTCTTAGTTCTGACTTTAAATTTTCAGGAAACAATGAATTCCCAATATTCTTATATCCTGTATCCTTACATCCTTCTAAAATAAAGAATACACTTTTCCCATGATGAGAATTTTCCTTATACCACATAGATGGCTGTAGACAAACTGCTGTTACATTGCAATACCCTAAAGTTAGTCCCCATCTTGTATATGTTGATCCTCCACTATATACATACCATGAAAAAGGATTGCGTTCCTCTTCATTGTCCCATTGTATAATTGGTGGTGCATCATCATGCTCTGCTGTGAGAATTGCTGAATAGTTCTCCCTTTTGTCCCTTACAAAGAATTCAATTTTCTCTGCTATCGGAAGAACCGTTTCTGAAAATTTTCTCCATGTCATTACAACTGAAGGCATTTCCATTTTATTAATTCCACTCTTCTCCTTAGATTTAAGATGTGAAAATGTTCCTTCCTCTTTTTTTATTATATTCTCTTCTTTAGGTGTCCATTGTGTTACTAGTTCCTCTACTCTTGCAAATCTACGAACTAGAGATTTTTGAATACCTAGTTTTTCAACTATTTTTTCTGCCTGAGCTATGTTTCCTGCTGTTGGTAGTGCTTGGGGACGTTGATATTTTAATGGATCCATTTTTTGAGCAAATCTTTTAGAAACAATATCAAATGGTAGCCCACTAACTATGTCATCTAAAAGTGTTCCAATCATAGAGGTTTTAACATGGCAATAGCCAACTGGTGCTGTTGCAACAGCAAGCCATGTTACATTATTTATGATTTTATGGTTTTTGCTATTTGAACGCTTGATATGAAGGTTCATTAACCATTCCCCAACACCTAAGCATTTTTCTGACCTATATAATGACTCTGTTTTTAATAGGGTTACAGCTTGCTCCACTGCTTCTTGAGGATATATGGATAGGCTATTTTCTAGAATTCTATGCTCCTCTTGCTTTTCTGCCATAGCTTGACTACTGCTTATTATTTTGGATTGATGTATCATTTCTTTTGGTATCGTTAGTGATAGGTGGTCAAAGCCCCCCTTAACTGGTTGACCTAATGTGCTTTTCTCTGATATAAATACTCCTGTAATGCTTGAGTTTAGCACTATTTTTCTCATTTCTTTTACTGATTCTTTGAATAATTCTGGCGCTTTCTCTTCGTCCCATACAGCTGATTCTATTTCTCCATTTTCTGTGATTGTTACTAGGCTTCCATATGTTTCAATGAAGTGTTTACAGGTTTTGCAGTTGTATTCTTGACGTATTTCTTCTGGTAGGTTGTTTAGGTATGCATTAAAGAGTTCTTCTGTGTTTGTTGTGAATAATGGGGTTTTATTTTGGGTTATATTGTTAAATTTTTCTTTTATTGACTGACTGAAGTATGGATATTGATCCTTTATACTTGATACCATTTAATCACCTGCTTTTTTCTTTTTATTTTACATATATGTTTTTGGATTTTTTATATGATAATTTTTGGTGATTACTAAATTCTCTTTTAAAACATATAAAAAAGCACCCCCATCCAACCAAGATTAAGTGTGCTTTTTCTAAATCAAATTTATTTAATTAAATCCAATAACCCTAAAACTAAAATCTTCTAGCTACTAAATTATTATTCCTTCAAAGTGATCTATTTCATGTTGAATTATTTGAGCTGTAAAGCCTGTGAATACTTGCTTTTGCTTTTTGAAGTTTCTATCTAGGTACTCTACTTCTATTTTTTCATATCTCTTAGTTTTTCTAAAACCTGTTAAGGATAGACAACTTTCTTCTGTTTCATAGATTTTTTCTTTTTTTATTATTACTGGATTAACCATTGGGACAATTAGATTGCCAACTGCAAATACTAATATACGTTTCTTTATTCCTATCATGTTTGCTGCCATTCCTACACATGCTTCTAGGTTGGCTCTTAGTGTATCAGTTAGGTCATCTATTACATATATATCATTTTTTGTTGCTTCTTCTGATTTTTGTGATAAAAATAATACATCTTTTACTACTGGTTTTATCATGTTTATCATCCTTTCTTGATGAAAGTTATATTTTCAAACCCTTGCTTCTATCTAATTTCTTTAAGGTTTTCCATACTCCACCTCTACTGTTTTTTTTATATTATAGCATAAGCCAATGATACTTTTAATATCATTGGCTTAACTTAGATATTTTAAACATCTACTACCTTAAATAGTAATGCTCTTATTAGCCTTACTTATCACCTTAAAATAATCTCATCAGAGTAAACTTTTATTCTATAAAACAATCTCTATATAGGTTCCTTTTCCTAATTCACTTTTAATTATAATATCACCATTATGTGCATTAATAACTTCTTTAGCAATTGCCATCCCTAAACCTGAACCTTTATGAAATTCCCCGGTATTTGTCCCTCTATAGTATCTATCAAATATATGCTCTAAATCTTCTTTACTTATACCTTTTCCATTATCACTAATTGTTATATGAGTTTTATCATTTTTATAAATACCAACTCCAATATTTATATTATCATCATTATGAACCAATGCATTATAAATCAAATTGTTTAAAACCCTCTTAATCAGCATCTTATCTACTTCAATTTTTATTTCTTCCTCATCACATTCAAACTCAATGTCCACATTACTATATCTAGAGTCATTAAATATATCTATAATAGAATCTTGAACCAATTTTACTATATTGACTTCTTCTTTATTTACTATAGATATATCATTTTTCAACTTCACATTTAAGTTCAAATCATCAACTAATTCTTTTATATAATCTGCCTTTTTATTAATTATACCTGCATAATCTTTTATATCTTCAGAAGAAAAATCATAATCCTCTTCCAAAACTTCTGCATATCCTTTTATAGATGAAAGAGGTGTTTTTATATCATGAGAAATATTATCTATCCACTCCTCTCTCATAGTCTCTATTTTCTTACGTTCTATTTCATTTTCTTTTAACTTGTTTGACAAAATATTTAACTTAGCAAATAAACTCTTATATAGACCTTTTTCTTTGTAATAAACCTCATAGTCTCCGTCATATAAATCTTCTACTGCCCCAATAATTTTTTTAACGGGCTTAGTTAAGCCTTTGCTAAATATAAATCCAAAGGCTATAGCTATTATAATATCTATAACTATTATTAATATTAAAGAACATTCTATTACTTTAATCATTATAGCTGTATCAGTTATAAAAATAACTTTTTGTACATCCACCATGGGAAATCCTATTAAATATGTATATGTAGTATTATCTATAGTTTTATATCCTGCTAGTATTTGTGAATCATCACCAAAGCCACCACCATACTTATATCCATTTATTAGTTCTATAGGCATATGTTTTTCTTTAATAATATTTGGTTTATTATAATTATAAACTTCTCTACTATCTTCATTTAATATTTGTATCCATGATTTCTTTTTATCTAATAGATTTTTTCCATGATCACTTAAGTTTAAATTATTATCTACATCTATATCTATATCTATATATTTTTCAAAATTTCTAACAAAATCAGATACATCATAATTATTTTCATATTTATACTTAGAATCCAGTCCTGTATAAAACATTATGAAACCTAATATCAAAATATTTGTTATGACTACAAGCAGCGCTACAACAGCCATACTTAATACATATCTAAAAGTTAACTTCATATTCATTTTTATTCGTCCTTTATTTTAAGCTTATAGCCTAATCCTTTTATATTTAAAATATATTCTGGTTTTGATGGGTTAGCTTCTAATTTTTCTCTAAGCTTTCTAATATGTACCATTATTGTATTATCAAATCCTATATAGTCCTCTCCCCAAACTTCATTACAAAATCTATCTTTACTTATTATTTGATTTTTATGCTTTAGCATATACACAAGCATTTTGTATTCCTTTGGTTTTAACTCTATAACTTTTCCATTTTTTCTTACTTCTACCCTCTCTTCATCTACTTCAAATGGATGAGCAATTATTTTGCTACTATCCTTAGTGTTTGTATTATTATTTATCATCATACTTTTTGTAAGTTGAATCTTAACTCTAAGAGCTACTTCTTTTGGACTAAAAGGCTTAGTTATATAATCATCAGCACCTATTGCAAGTCCCATTATCCTATCTAACTCTTCTCCTTTTGCTGATAAGAATAATACAGGTATATTAGAATCCTTTCTTATTATTTTACATATATCATACCCTTCCACATCCGGTAACATAACATCTAAAACAACTAAATCAGGGCTTACTTCTTCAAATAACTTTATAGCTTCTTTACCATTTTTAGCAGTATAAATATCTTTAAAACCTTCTTTTGTCAGTACCATTTTTAATAGGTTTAATATTTCAACCTCATCATCCACAATAAGTATTTTGCTCTTTTTTATATTTATATCCATAACTTCCTCCAGTCTTTATTTATACCTAGTGTACCCAAAAAAGAGAAAAGCAAAAACTTTCCTCTTATATATGCTCTAATTTAAATTTTGCATTATTAAATATCTATTAAAGTTAAAAAGATATTTCAACAAAATTTAAAAGAGCTAATTAGTATACTATTTACTTTTCTTTTGCAAAACTTCTTTTAGTTAAATTGTATAGAATAGTAGTTAATACAAACACTATTACTACAAATATTATCCACGAACTAATTGGCGCAGAATACCTTATAAGCTGTTGAGAATACATTCCATACAATGGTGAGTTTAATATAATAACTTGTGGAAGTATTCCTAAATAAGGTAGCCCTAAGATAATACCACCAATTATAAATGGGGTAGTAGCTTTTTCATTTATAGATGATAAATATAGCCCTATAGCTGCAAATAGAAATGAACCTAAAATTACAGTTATACTAACTATTAAAATCATTTGTAATACAGTTATATTACTTCCACTATTTCCAAAATACCATAAGTTTTTTAGTGGTAAATCTAACCCCTCAGTCCCAAAGTTAAGAACTGCTTTTAATAGCATAACTATAAACACTGATAAATTAACAATACTTGCACATATACCATTAGCTATAAATTTTGATGTAATTAATTGTTTTGTACCACTTTTACTAGCTTTTATTAATCCATCCATATTACTATTGTACTCAAGAACAAAACTTCCTGAGAACATTGTAAACATAATTACCCCCATTATTGGAGTAAGACCATAGTATTTACTAAATATATCAGCATAAATATCATATACATTCTGATTTGGAAGAATAACTACATATGCCAATACTAACCCTAACATCCATAATGCAAATACACCTAATCTTAAATTCTTTTTAATTTCCCACTTTGTTACAGAAAGCATACCTACACCTCCCTAGCATCTTCTAAATCAAAGTAAAACATATATACATCCTCAAATCTTGGTTCAATTAACTCTATATTTTCATAATTTGGCTTAGTTTCACTTATAAATCTTAAACTTATACTGTTCATACCACGATTTATACTTACCACTTTAAATTTACTTTGTATATCATATACTAAATCCTCATCATTAGTATTTATTGTATATACCTTACCTTCCATATCTTTTAATATTTCTTTGTGTGTTCCTTTAAGTAGCACTTTACCATCTTTTATCATTATAGTTTCCTTTGCAACAGATTCTATATCAGATATTATATGAGTTGAGAGTATTACTATAGTGTCTCTACCAATTTGAGATAATAAATTTCTAAATCTATTTCTTTCTTGTGGGTCAAGTCCTGCTGTTGGCTCATCTAATATAAGAACCTTAGGATTATTTAATAAGGCTTGTGCAATACCAACTCTTCTTTTCATACCACCTGAAAACTTTGATACTAGTTTGTTTGATACTTCTGATAAACCAACTAATTTTAATAATTCATCAACTCTTTTTTGGCTAGTTTTCTTGTCCATTCCCTTAAGGGCTGCCATATACATTAAAAACTCTTTTGCCTTAAAATTCTTGTAAGCATCAAAATCTTGAGGTAAATAACCAACTACAGCTCTATACTCTTCATCTAAGCTTTTAATATCTTTACCGTTGTATAATATTTTCCCACTTGTTGGGGTAGTTACTGTAACTATTTGCTTCATTAAAGTAGACTTTCCTGCTCCATTTGGTCCTAATAGCCCATATACCCCACTTTCTAAAACTAAATTAATATTTTCATTAGCATTTTTATGCTTATATGTTTTTGTTATGTTTAGCATTTCTAATCTATTCATAATGATTCCCTCCTATTTAGTTAAAACCTTTTTTATACTATAACAACATCCTAATATTCCAAATACAATTATTATTCCATAAATGCTTATACATAAGTTAGTTACATCAACTGACCTTGATAAAATATCTATATTACCATTGTACATACCACCTACTCTTGACATTCCCATGGTTACATCTACATAGTTAAGTGTTAATAAAACTAAAAGTAATGACTTTGGTAAAAAAGCAAATACTGTAAGTATTTTACCTATTACTATAAATCCAGCTGATAAAACTATTGATTTTACTGAGTTTGTGCTTAAAAATGAAACTAGCATAGCTACTACGGATATTCCTAACAACATAAGCCCAGTAGTTATTATTTTAAATATCATAAATTCATTTATAGTTATTGCTTTAGTAAGAATAGCTATATCAGATATTCTGTATGCTTGAAGACCTCCATTTTGTGGTGCTCCATATTTCATGTATGTTATTAAAAATACATAACCTATATATAGTCCATATAGTACTATAGGTAATAATATTGATATTCCTAATTTTGAAAACAGTGCTTTGTTTTTATTTTTTGATGATAAAATTATTGACGAAGTATTAGATACTACCTCATCTGTATATAAATTAGGTATTAGCAGTAGTATAATTATCAACATTATAATTATTGATAATGTAAAATCTACTCTATAGGTGAATACGTTATAAAACTCTATCTCCTCGTATTTATTCCCATTATCTAATTTTAACTTTTCATTTGATAAATCTATTAAGTCTTTATTATCCTCTGAAGAATTTGCTATAAGCTCAATTTCATCAACTTTAGCTTTTAATTTCTCATTTCCTATTACATCTTTACCACGATTATCTGTTATATAATCATTCTTAACTTCATCCCAGTATGAGTTTTCTGTTTCTAACTTTGGCTTTGCAAAGCTTATTTGCAAAAATAAAAATATCATTAATATTAATGCTATTATGCTTGATTTATCTTTTACTATTTTTTTAATTTCCCATTTTAGCATATAAAGTCTCCTTTCGCCTTATTACCACATTATTATATCTATCTAGATTTAAATCATTTTAAAATAAAGCTTAATTAATCCTTAACTCTTCTATTTTTCTTAAAATCAAAAAAAAGATATTAGCATGTTACTAATATCTTTTGGAGGCTATCATGTTGGAGGGGCGGTATGACCATTAGTTCCTAGAAACTCTCTTCCTTTTTCTATATTCTTTTTTTTACTCTATCCCTACCTACTGCTTTTCCTATCCCACCTTGAATTGTGTTGTATAATAAATTAAAATCCTTATTTGATAATGCTTCAATCTCAATTTCTAAGTCATTATGCTTTTTGATTATTTTCACCTTTACTTCTTTTAAAACTATGTCCCCATCTAGTGTATATTTTTTTATCTTGGGAATAAAACTGTTGTTAAGTGCATTTATATCATCTTGAGTATAATTAGCTACTGTGTATTTAAATTCATATTTCATAAATTAACTCCTTTTGCCAATTATAAATTTTAAGATTTCTACTAATTAAGTCCTGCCTCTTATCTTTTAGCTTCCCTTACATACAACTCCTCCATTTTTAAATGTCTATAGTATTTTATTTGAATAATATTTTAAAAATTACTCTTTTATTTTGTAAAAACCCTCTCTATCTTAAAGGTTAAAAGCTATAACCTCATAACCAAAGTATAGAATCTAAGCTATTCCTTAACATCAAAACGATCTGCATTCATTACTTTAGTCCACGCACATACAAAATCTTGTATAAACTTTTCCTCATTACAATCAGAAGCATACACCTCACAAACAGCACGAAGCTGAGAGTTTGAACCAAAAATTAGGTCAACCCTTGTTGCTGTCCACTTCATGTCCCCAGTAGTCCTATCAAAGCCTACAAAGCTTTCCTCACAGTCAGGAAGCTTCTTCCACACTGTATTAATATCTAGAAGATTAACAAAGAAATCATTAGTAAGGCATC
>JBOFQV010000234.1:0-7130 GCA_051650705.1 Clostridium sp. | reverse complement strand
TATTCATAAAAAATGCCCTATGGATAATAGGAGGTCATGGTGGAGATTTAATTGTACATGGCGATTCCTTTAACAGGTTGTATGTAGATACATTTACTAATATGGGTGGAGCTGGAAGCACCATATGTTTAATAATAGCAATAATCTTATATAGTAGAAACAAATATAGCAAGAAAATATCTTTCATATCAATAATACCAAGTATATTTAATATTAATGAAACTATTACATATGGGCTACCAATATTATTTAATCCTATATATGTAGTTCCATTAACCTTAACGCCTATAGTTTTATATGCAATATCTAAGGGAGCCTTTGAATTAGGACTAGTTGAAATTATAAATACTCATATGAACTGGACACATCCAGTTTTATTTAATGCCTATAGACTAACAGGGGGATTTTCAGGGGTTATACTACAAATTATTAATATTATTGTAGGGGTTATGATATATATTCCGTTTGTTAAAATATCTGATAATATGAGTAAGAGAGAAAGGCAAGGGGCTTATGAGAATCTTAAAAATACAATTTTATCAGGGGAGTTAGAGAAGTTAGATTTATCTAGTGGAACTGATAGTATGGGAGAGATAAGCATATTCTTAGGAGAAGAGCTTAAAGAAATACTAACTGGTAGAAGAAAAAATGAAGGTGAGCTGTATTTAGAATACCAACCACAGCTAAATAAGGAAAGAAAAGTTGTTGGAGTAGAAGCTCTTTTAAGATGGAAATATGAAGAGTTTGGAAACATACCACCAAATGTTATAGTGTTAATTGCAGAGGAAGTGGGGCTAATTTACCCTTTAGGAAAATGGATTGCAAGAGAAGCAATTGAGCAGCTTTCAATATGGGATAAGGAATTAGAAAAGAAGATAGATATGTCTATAAATGTATCCACAAAGCAATTAACAGATGATACCTTTGCAAGGGACATAAAAGATATGACAAAGCTTTATAATGTTAATCCAAATAACATTAAAGTTGAGATAACAGAAAGTTTTGCAATAGGGGAAGATGAGGTAACTAAAGAGCAGTTAACTAAGCTAACTGAATGTGGTGTAAAGCTTGCAATAGATGACTTTGGAGTTGGATACAATCCTTTATTATATATAAAGAAGTACAATATAGATTCCATAAAAATAGATGGAAGTTTAATAAAGGATATAGATAAGAATGAAGAGTCCAAAAGCATAGTAAGCTCTGTATATAGCTTGTGTGATTCAACAGGTATAACAGTAATTAATGAGTTTGTTGAAACAGAGAAGCAGAAGTCTGTCTTAGATAATATGGGTGATGGTTTATATCAAGGATATTTATTTAGTAAACCACTTAAAGCAGATGCTTGTGCAGAATATATAAAGAATAATATTTAATTTCAACAAATAAGGGTAAATAATTGGAGTGAAGTTGATAAAATAAGATAAGTAAATATAGAGAAATTGAAATAAGATAATTTTAGTTAATAAATAAGAAATATTTAACTAGGATTATCTTATTTTTTTATATGAAAATATAATCAAAACTTGAATTTGAAATTTTTCACCTAGTGCTCTCCTTAAAATCACCATTGACCTTGGAGTTGGTCCATGGTTTATAATTATGGTTATGCATAACAAACCAAGGAGGAAACACAATGGATAATACATTAGCAAAAGAATTTAAGTTCTTTTCATTATTAAAGTTTGCATTGCCAAGCATGGTAATGATGGTATTCATGTCACTATATACAATGGTAGATGGAATGTTTGTATCCAGATTCATAGGAACAACAGCCCTATCAGCAGTAAACATAGTATACCCCATATACAGCGTAATAATTGCAGTAGGAATAATGCTTGCTACAGGAGGAAGTGCAGTAATTGCAAGAAAAATGGGAGAGGAAAAGCTAAAAGAAGCAAAAGAGAACTTCAGTTTATTAGTTCTAACCTCATTCATCTTAGGAATAATTATAGGAGTTTTATGCCTAATCTTCCTAAATCCACTACTAAAAGCATTAGGAGCAAATGAAACAATCTTTGAATATTGTGTAAGCTATGCAAAAACATTCTTAATGTTTACACCACTAGCGCTAATTCAGATGCTATTCCAATACTTCTTTGTTACAGCAGGAAAGCCAGAAATAGGACTTAGCTTAACAGTTATTGGTGGATTACTTAATATGATTTTGGACTATTTCTTTATTGTAAAGCTAGAAATGGGAATCAGTGGAGCAGCACTTGCAACAGGAATTGGACTTGCTGTACCTGCAATATTTGGATTAATTTACTTTATTGTAGTGAGAAGTGGAAGCTTATACATAATTAAACCAAGATTTGATAAGGGACTATTAATAGAATCATGTATAAATGGTTCTTCAGAAATGGTAACAAACATAGCTGTTGCTGTTGTAACATTTTTATTTAATGTAATGATGATGAAGTATTTAGGGGAGGATGGAGTTGCCTAAATTACAATAGCTCTTTATGCTCAGTTTTTATTAAATGCAGTGTTCTTTGGCTTTTCTATGGGGGTTGCCCCAGTTATTAGCTATAATTATGGAAGTCAAAATGTTGACCAAACAAGAAAAATATTTAAGTATTGCATGATTTTTGTGGTGGGGGCTTCAATTTTAGCCTTTAGTATTTCAGAAATATTAGCTCCAACAATAGTAGCCTTATTTGCTGAAAAGGGAAGCAGTGTATATGAGCTAACTCTTGATGGTTTTGCTCTATTTAGTGCAAACTTTATTTTTGCAGGGGTAAATATTTTTACCTCATCAATGTTTACAGCCTTTTCTAATGGGAAGGTGTCTGCTTTAATTTCATTTATGAGAACATTTGTATTTATTACCCTAAGTATTTTGATTCTTCCAGAGTTCTTTGGGGTAAATGGAATATGGATTTCTACAACTGTAGCAGAGTTTTTATCAATTATTATGTGTATTTTTTATATGAATAAATATAAAAAGGAGTATAACTTAATTTAGGTTAAAAACTTTTGCTTCATATATCAAAAAAAGGATGGCATGCCATCCTTTCTTTTTAAATTAAAATCCCTTAATAAATGGACCAAATAGAGACCCCAAATTATATCCAATAATCTTAATAGCAATAATACCATAAATATAAGTAGTAACTAAAAATACTATAGTGAAAAGATAAGGGGAAACAGAAACTCCTTTATTAATAATTTGCATACCATTATAAAGTAAAAGCAGAGAAACAATAAAAGAAAATAACATTAAAAGAAGTCCAAAGGTTGGGGAAATGGCAAATACAATAAATACAGCAATTTGCATAAAGGAAGAAACCACAAAGGTTACAAGAACAACCTTATAAAACTCAACATATGAAACATTAGAGCCTAAAATTTTAGAATATAATAAATATGGCAAAGAGGACATTAGCCCAAAGTAGAGGGCAATAGCCAATATTTCACCAAAAATTAACTTACCCCAAGGAATAAACTGATCTATAAGTTGAACTTCAGCAGAACTAATTCCAAGCTTACCAACAATTAAAAATCTAGAGCAAAAAATTGTAATAAACATAAATAATAAAACTGAAATAGCAGTAATTGATATAAGAGAAGAGGATAGATTAGCCATTGAATTTTTCATAAAATCAATTGGCTTTAAGAGAATACCACCAATTAGTGAAAATGCATGGGAGGTTTTCGCTTTTATTTCACCTGTTGAAACAGTAATGGTAGATGAATTTCTTCTAACATCTCCATATAGTGAACCTCCGCAATAACCACAAAATCTTCCTTTACTATCATCTGGTTGCTTCTTACCACAATTTGTACAAAACATATTTTACTCCTAAAAATTATTACATTCACTTATATTATTAAGTGAATTTTTTTATGACAAGGAGGATTCATATAACCTTTTTAATTCACATACTTATTAATGGACTAAGTTTCGGAGGAATATTATGAAGTATTGTAGAAAATGTGGCTGTAATACTGAGGAAGAAATTAAGTTTTGTAGGCGGTGTGGCACAAAACTAGAAGAGGATGAGGGAGATTATGAGGATTATGATGATTATGAAGAAAAAGCTCCGAGAAGAAGGAAAAGTCCTCTAAGGATTGTAGGAATAACAGTTCTTACAATTTTTCTAGTTGTTGCAATTACTGCAGGTGTTTTTCATAAAACAATTTTAGAAAAATACTATTTGTATAGGGCAGAGAATTCACAGGGGATTGAAAAGATAAAATACTTTATTAGTGCAATGAAGTATGCAGAGGACAATAAATTATTTGATACTATTTACCTTGAACTGAAAAATGCAAATGATTTTGAGGGGGAATTAAATAATTTATCCTCAAGCTTAGAAGCAAAAAATTATAATAAACTTTTGTTAAAATATTATCTTGAAAATACTGAAAGTGCCTATTTAAGAGGGGAGTACAAGGAAGCTATGGACTTTTTAAATAAGGCATCAAATCTAGGGTACAATAAAAATTCTTACCAAAACATCACCAAAATAGAGAAGAAGCTTAAAGAAAAGCCAGCAAATACTTATGTTCAAGGAACAAACAATATAACAGAGATAACTAATGGGGATTACATTATTCCAAATAGTGATAGTAGATATTTAACTAGGGCAGAGCTTGCTAGTTTTTCTATGGAAAAGCTTGCTTTAGCTAGAAATGAAATATTTGCAAGACATGGCTATAATTTTGTTCAAGAGCCTTATAAAACTTATTTTCCTAGTAGACCATGGTATAGAAAAAACATAAGTTTTAAGGGAGATTATAAAGAGTTAAATCAGTATGAAGTAGCTAATATTGAGCTTATAAAAGAGCTTGAGGGGATTTAATAAAGCATAAGGGGGCATGTTTATGTTTTGTACTAATTGTGGAGAGAAAATTAAGGATGGATTAAAATTTTGTACTAGCTGTGGGGAAGAATTAACAGTAGAAGAGGGGAAAATTTGCACAGACAACAATACAATTAAAGTGGACAATTATAGTATAGATGATAACACAAGTAAAGAAGAGGATGATTATGAGGATTATGAGGAGTATGAGGAAGAGGATTATTATTATGATACTCCGTCAAAGCCTTCTCACAAAAGAAACCCAAGAGGGAACAACCTAATAAGGGTAACTAAAAAACAAATTATAGCCCTTTCTTCTGTACTAATTATAGTTACTCTTTTAATAGTGGGAGTAGTAGTATTTAGATCCTTTAATAGCCCAGACAAGGTTATAGATAGCTTTAAAACAGCCATAGCCAAGGAGGATTATAATGCACTAAAGGAGATAGTTATAACCTCAGATGAGAGAATTGAGATAAATGAAGAAACCTTAAAACCATTTCTTCAATCCTTTAGTAAAAAGCCTTCTCTTATAAGTCAAATAACCACAGATTTAAATAATGATGCTTCAAAGGAAGAGGCTATTAAAACAGATTTAACAAAGGGAAATCAAAATGCTAGGCTTGTTAAATTATTTAAAAAGGATAGATTTTTAATTGGGCCAAAGTATTATGTTATGATACAGCCTGTATATGCAAATGTTAATGTAAAGCAAAGTGATGTTTCCATATTTCTTGATGATAAGAAGATGACTACAACTAATAAGGAAGATGGGAAATATGAAATAGGGCCATTTTTACCAGGGGAATACACCATAACTGCTGAGGGAGAATCCTATGATGATAGTGCAAAGGATAGAAAGTTCTTATCCTACTTAAATGATATTAAAACAACTGTGGCTGATGTTTCACTTTTAAGTAATTTTAGAAATGTAAATATTAAAAGTAATAGGCCAGAGGGGATTATTTACTTAGATGGTGTGAATACAGGTATAAAGATTTCAGAACAGGAAAAGCTAGGACTAATTAAAGAGGGAACACAAATTACTGGAGTAATTAATGATAGCAATGGAGCATTTAAATCAGGAAGTTATTCAGTTAACAGTGGGGATGTAAGTTTAAATTTCGAAAACCAAATTAAAATTGCTCAAGCACCAGAACAGTATTATTCAACCAGTAGCCTAGAAACAAAGGTGTTTAATACTGTGAAAAATTATCTAAATGGCTTTGATGATGCAGTGAATTATAATGATTTTTCTATGATTAAAAATTATATGCAATATGATAGTTCAATTTACAATACTCAGCTTAAATATATTTCAAATACCTATAAGCAAGGAATAAAGTTAGAGCTTGTAGACTTTAATTGCTCTAAGTATGAATTTAATAGTAATAATGTTGAAGGAAATGTAATAGTTACTGAAACCTTTAAGGTGTTTATTGGAGGAAAAGAGGAGGTTAAGACCCATACATGGCGTTATGGATTTGCTTATAATAGCATTAATGGAAGCTATCAGCTAACCTCTATAGGTGAGAGTTAGTAAATCAATTTAATAAAAAGTATAAAAAAGTACAATAGCTTAATGAATGCTATTGTACTTTTTTTACTGACATAACTGTAAGAATTTGTTTATAATTGCTTCAAAATATAGTAATATTCCTTATATAAGATAAGCTTAACAAATAAGATTAAGAAAGGAAATAAGCTTATGTGGAAGAAGAAAATAAGAAAAAAGAAGCTACAATACACAGTAATAGCAATAATACTAACCTTTGCAATAGCAATACTAACAGCTTGCATATCTTTAACAATAGAAGCAAGCAAAGGCACAAAGAATCTCTATAAAAACAGCATTCATTCAGATTTCTATATAGTTGCTTCAAAGGGTATTGGGGAAAAAATTAAAAAAGTATCAGAGCAGGATGAGAAAATTAAAGAAGTAAGAACCTATGATGGGTTATTTAACTCACCACAAATTTATGATAGAAAGCCATTATCAATCTATCACAATGGTGTGGACATAAAAACCTATGATTTAATAATGTATGTAATTGAATTAGATGAAAACAAAGAACCAGATTGGATTATTTCAAATAGTGGAGAAAATGCCTTAGGATTTGCCCCAAAGGAAGGGGAAATTTGGGTTCAAAAAATATTAGCAGATGCACACAATATAAAGCTTGGTGATTACTACAATATTGGAAGTGAGGATGGAGAAGCCTTAAGGGTTTCAGCCATTGTTAATGATAGCATTAAGCCAAATTCTATGAAAAGTGGGCAGTCAATTTACATTAATAAAAAGGATTATGAGAAGTTCAGTAA
>JBOFQV010000233.1:0-2942 GCA_051650705.1 Clostridium sp. | reverse complement strand
AACATTATGCTAAGTAGTCTTTTTTTCATTATTTACCCTCCAAAATTAATGCATAATTATCTTTTCTATTTTATTCTTTAGTGGTGGTTTAGATGAATTGTTTAATATTAATATTAATTTACAAAGAGGAAGTAAGATTTAATAAATGGAGGATAAATATAAATTTGTTTAAAGAATAAGTAAACCTTAAATGCAAATAATGAATATATAGCATTTAAGGAGGGAAAGAAATGAAAAAAGGAAAAACTATTTTAGTTGTATGTTTGCTTTCATTGATTCTTGTGGGGATTTTTCAGGTGATTGACCCAGTTAATAATGATAAATATTTAGTGGAACCTTTAGAATATAGCAATGATAAAACAGTTTTTATAAACATGAAATTTAATGGATTTAAGCCATATACAAATGATGGGTCAAACTATTTTAACTTAGTTTCCCTTAGAACAGATAGGGATAATGTAATAGAATTTAAAAGGTTTAATGGCAAGATATTTGTAAATGATGAAGAGGTTAAGCAGTTAAAGCCACATAATTTATCAGTAAAAAATATTTCTAAAGATAACAATATAAAAATTACCTTTGAGAAATCAAATGGGGAAAAAACAGAAATGTTTATTAGAACAATACCAAATAAATTCCCTAAATACACAGTAAAGGGGCAAAGTCCTTATGAAGGGGAATATTATTTATCAACCTATGCTGAGGTGGAAGGGCAATATGTGTTTAAAATTAACAACAGTGGAGAACTTACTTTTTATAAAGAAACAAAGGGAATGCCTTTTAATTTTACAAAGGTTAATGCAAATAATAAGATTAGGTATTGTTATTTAGAGGAAAATTTAAATGATGTTGCATTTGAAAAGGTTGGCTATAAGCCTTGTGATTTAATTGTTTTAGATGAAAATTACAATCAAATAAAAACCATAAGAGCTAAGGGAAATGGAATAGTTCCTGAAAATGGTCCCCTTGAAAACCATGATTATATTTATTTTGATGACAATCATTATATGGTGTCATCCTATGTTGCATATGAGGAGAAATATATACCACAGGAAGTGTATACAGGGGAGGAGCCAGTTAACGTTGTGGCAGCAGTAATTCAAGAGATTCTTGATGATAAGGTTATTTTTCAATGGCAGTCTATTGATTTTCCAAGTCTTTATATTGATAGTAAGGAGCATAATGATTATGGTTCTCTTAAAAGACCAATTTATGATTATTGTCACTTAAATTCTTTTACAATTGACCCTAGTGATAATAATTTAATTTGCTCTTTTAGAAATTTGGATGCTATTTTGAAGATTGATAGAAAGAGTGGAGTGATTTTGTGGAAATTAGGTGGGAAAAGTGATGAATTTGACTTAAAGAAGCAATCACAAGGGTTTTCTAGACAGCATTATGTGAGAGTTATTGGAGATAATACCTTGCTTTTCTTTGATAATGGTAATGAGAAGCAGCAATCTAGTGCTGTAAAGGTTAGTTATGATGTGAGTAATATGAAAATTACTGGTTTTGAGAGATATAAGCCTTTTAAGAGGTTTGCTCCTGCTATGGGTTCTGCTCAGCTTATTTCTAAGGATAATGATGTTATTTTAATTAATTATGGTAATATTACTGATGAGAAGCCATTATTTTATGAGATGGATTTTAAGAATAATAAGGAGCTGTTTAGTTTCTCTTTTGAGGGTGGACTAAGTTCTTATAGAGTTCAAAAATATAAATAGAAAGTTAAAAAGTGAGGTTGGAACATTGTTCCAACCCTTTTTGTATACAAATATTAGTTTGCGGTATATTTTGAATTTTTTTCTTTAATAGCTTCAATAGAATTCTTAGTTTTAGTATTTTCATCAGTTAAGCTACCAAGCTCAGTAGTAGCAAACATATCATTACCACTATCATATCTAACAATAATAACAACATTATCATTAGTTAAACCATCATAGCTCATAGTGCCATAAACAGCAAAATATCTTGGGTCAGGTAAAACTTTAACAATTTCAGTAATCTTGAAGGAGTTTCTATCCCCATCCTTTAGCTTATAGCTTAATGACTTACCATCTTTAGTGTAAGTAATAGACTTGTCCTTCATTGCTGCAATAACATCATCCTTTGAAGGGTCTGAAACAGTGAAAGAAGTAGCCTTTACCTGAAAAGTACCAGAAACTTGATTTTCAACAATTCCAATTCTAATTGGTCCTTCACAGGAAGCTTTTCCACTAACACCCTTAACATCGGCATCAATAATATAACGCTTTTTACCAGAAACTACATCCTCACTAATTTTAAGATTTTTCACCTCAGTTAGTTCACTTATTTCAAAGTTTGCAGTACCTGACATAGTTTTGAAATCAACTTGAACAGCCCATTTATCTCCAATTTGAGATAAATCCTTTATAAAGTCTTCTATTGAAATATCGTCAATCTTTTTAACAGTGGTTAAAGTACTATCATTATTAATATTTATATATTTCCATTGTCCATCAACTAACTTTATATTAACCTTGCACTTAACTGTTTTTGTTAGTAGCTTTCCATCATATTCTAAAGAAATATCAGCTATTGCTTTTGTACCAGAATCCTTTTCCTCTATGTTTGAAACCTTAATATCCTTTGAAAGCTCTTCTGTGATTTTAACAGTCTTTACTACTTGGTCAATCATACAGGCTTTAAATACATCCTCATTAGCCTTTTTCTTAATCTCAATGGAAGCTTCACTATCCTTTGAAGAAATGCTAATATCAACTAAAAGCCAACCCGTATTTCCCACATCTTTGTTTTTATTATAAATATATGTTGCACTAAATGGAGCCTTAATTTTAACAATATCATTTTCTATAAGAACAGTTCCCAAAACCTCACAGGTTTTAATATTAAATTCAGTAGTGTTCTTTTGGCTATCAATTTTAACATCCTTTAGATTGCTTTCATCAATGGTAATGGAC
>JBOFQV010000232.1:0-7088 GCA_051650705.1 Clostridium sp. | reverse complement strand
TTTTCAACCTTTTCAAAAAAATACTTTCTATTATATATACCTAATAGTGGATCTCTTTTACTTGCTTCTTGTAATTTTCTATAAAGGTTTGAATTTTCTATTGCAACTCCTATTTGATTGCAAATAGATTTTAAGAATAACTCACTATTTTCGTCTAAATAATCACTTACTGTATGTTCAACAATAATATACCCCAAATATTTCCCAGTCAACTCTATTGGTATTCCCATAATAGATTTAACTGTATCATTTGATCTTTTATATTCCTTAATACCATTATTACTATTTATTCTAAAATCTTTACCCGTATTTAAATTTTCTTTTTCAAATGCAGTAAGATATATATCTTCTTTACTTATGTTACTTGCCTTAATTTCAATACTTTCTTCCTCAACCATATAAATAGTTGAATAACTAACTCCTAATACTCCAATAATCATATCATTTATTAGTGATATTAGGTCTTCATTTGCAAAATACAAATTAACAAATTTACTTATCTCAACAATATTTACAAGAGAGTTTATATCCCTCTCTAATCTCATATTTTCTTTAATAAGCATCTTCATTTGCCTTTCGGCATCCAATTTATAATTTGTAAAACTTTTCTCTAAACCCTCAAATTCAACCTTAAAATCTTTCATAATGTACCCGTCCTTTTAATTCCCCAAATATCACTTATTATATATATTGTACCCTTTTTACTGTATAATAGCAAATTTCATATGTAATTATTACAAAAAGTTTAATAAGGAATGATTTCCCATTAAAATCATTCCTTAGCTTTTTATTGTATAGAACTTTTATTTTTACCAGTTCCTTCAACCTCTAAATCTACATTTACAATCAAATTAATTTTCTTATCCCACATATCAATTTTATCTTTGGGATATCTCATTTCTAACTCCCTGTTGATATTTAAAATATCAACTTTTTTATCATAATACTTATCAAAGGTGGAAATCATATATTTGCTTAGCCTATCTTCTTCATTAGCTCTAATTTTATCAATACTTTCATCATTAACGATAAATCTTCCTTGAGCTTCTGCAATTGATGTTTTAACTTTAATATCTTTTGTTAATGTAATTACATCACCATCATAATTAACATCTGTCTTTGTATGATTTTTTAAGATTTCTAAAGTTATGAACCCACTTTGTGTTTGTGGATTAGGAACTTCAAGAGTTCCACTTTTAATGTTATTAGTTAAGAAGTTATATCCAAATCCTTCTGTTATATCAACCTTTCCTATAACTTTACCACCTTGGAAAACAACTCCTCCTCTTAGTTCAACTCTTTGATCTTGAACATCTTTTCTTAATTCAACAACTCCAACTAATGAAACATTACCTTTAGATAAATTATCAGTTAAATAATCATTAATATTAGTTGCAATACTTCTTGGATTATATTTATTTTTTTGAACAATTTCATTTAATAATAATCCTAAATACTCATCATCCTTCGCTGTAACTTCTAATAATTTATCAACATCACCATAATACACAAACATATATGGTTTAATGCTAAACTCTTGATCTTTAGTTATTATATCTATAAATGGATCTATTCCCTTTACTGCAGCCTTTTCTGTAAATATATAAGCTCTATTTTGCATAAAGTTTATTTTAAATCCAGTAGCCATATTTACATCTCTTATAGCTTCTAAAACAGTTTTTCCTTTTCCTTTATAAATAATCCTTTTTCCTTTATCTGAACTTTCCCCTGCATCTCTATATGGCTTTATACAATCTAAATATAAGGTTACAGTATCTTCATCTTCCTTATCAAAAACCACGCTTGTAACAAATGTAACCTTATTTATCTCTCTATAATTATAGCAGCCTGTAAATGTGAAAAATAATGATAATATAATAAGCAGTAAAGAAATATATTTTTTACTTTTCATTATCACTACCTCCCACTACATTTTTAGAAATTCTATTTAAATCTCCTCTAAATATTAAATCTTTAAAATTATGCTTTATTGAACTACCAAGTGGAAATAAATAAGAATATCCCATTGTATCTAAGTCTGCAAGTCTTGCTATTAAAACACATATTCCAACAAAGAGTCCCGGCAATCCTATAAATGCTGAAGTTATTGTTAATATTATGGACCAAACTGATATTGCTCCATAAACCTTTGGAATTAAGAAATAACTTAATGTACTAGCAGCAACAACAATTATAGTAATTCTTGATGCAATACCTGCACCTACTGCAGCCTCACCTAAAATCAATGCAGCAACAATACTCATTGCTCCTCCAATTGGCTGTGGAAGCCTTAAACCTGCTTCTTTAATTAATTGAAAAGCAAACATCATCACCAGAACTTCAATAATTGTTGGTAAGGGAACACCAGCCCTTGATACCGCAAGTCTAAATACTAACAATGATGGAATTAGATTAAAATGATGAGTCACTGTTGCAACATATAACCCTGGTAAAAAAGTTGCAATAAAAAATGCTATCCATCTCATTCCTCTTGTAAAATTAGCAAAATACTTGTTTAAATAATAATCATCTGGTGCTTGAAAATTCTCTAAAAAGAAATAAGGTACAGTTATTACAAATGGTGTTCCATCAACTAAAACTCCAATTCTTCCTTCTAGAAGCTTAGCAGCCACCTCATCTGGCTTTTCTGTATAGCCAACTGTATCAAAAATTGAATTTTTCCCTCTTAGTTTATCTTCAACATAATTAGTATCTAATATAAACTTTGTTTGCATTTCATTTACTTTAGTTTTTACTTCATTTATAAGCTTGTCAGGGGCTATTCCCTTTATATAAGTAATACACACAACAGTTTGACTATCTTCACCTACATATATTGGTTCAAACTTTAAGTTAGAATTTTTAACTCTTCTTCTAATTAGAGATATATTATCAACAAATAATTCAGTAAACCCTTCTCTTGGGCCTTTTAATACTGATTCTGTAAGTGGTATTGATACTCCTCTTCTAACAAATCCTTTTACTTCACAGTAGATAATCTCTTCATAATCATCATAAATAATAATTACATCACCTGATAATACATGTAATATGGAGTCCTCAATATCCTTAGCTAAGCTAGTTATATTAATATCTAAGACCTTCTCCATTACATCATTAATATTTTTAATTTCATTATTATCTTCCTTTATTGGAACAACAATATATTGTGAGATAAATTGAGTGCTACATAAATCATCCACAAAAACTAATGTAGCTTTTCCTAGAGGTGTCATTACTGGTCTATATTTAACATCAAAAGACCCCTCTAACCTTGATTTAACATATTCTAAATCTTTTTTCATATCCATCACCTACAAATATTATTCCACAAAGGATGTTTAATATTCATTTTTTTGAGAATAATAAACTGTAGTAAATAGGTATTGAAAACATATGAGAAATGGAGGAATCATTTATTATGGATAAATTATCATCAAAACATTTTTTCTTTTTAATTTTAGGGGTTACTACTATTAGTATCACTTCATACTCATCTATTTTTATAAAATTAGGTGGAAGAGATAGCTGGCTTTATGCATTACTTGGTTGCATAATCATTACAATACTTTATATGCTAATGCTTAAAAATGCTGTGCGATTTACAGATAAAAGTGTTAATGATTTATTTGAGTTTTCTTTAGGAAGCATTATTGGAAAATTAGCATTATTAATTTTTTCTATGGGTGCTTTTATAACATCTGTTGAAAGTGTATCCTCTAATGCAATGAACATTCACACTAACTTATTTATTGAAAGTCCTGTATGGTTCACACTTTTAATACTTCTTTTACCTTGTATATATATATTAACAAGAAGGTTTAATACTTTTCTTATTTTAACTTTAATTAGTGTTACATTCACAACTATTGGAAATATATTATTAGCTATTGTTATTCAAAAATATTGTGACTATACAAATTTACTACCTATAATGAAAAATTCTTTTTCATTAGATACTATTATTTTAATTTTAGGGAATCTAGGTTGCGTTACATTAACCCTACCATTTTTAATCAACTTAAAACCTAAAGATGGAATATATAAACATTCATTAATTGCATTAGTTATTAGTTCTTTAATTATTGTAGCTTCATTTTTATCTGTAATTGGTACCTTTGGACCTTTTAGAGCATCAAACATATATTTCCCTGAATTCATAGCATCTCAAAGAGCTCAAATTGCAGGCTTTATGGAGTTTGGCGAATTATTTTACATTTATAAATCAATTACAGGATGGTTACTGAAATACATACTAAGTTATTTTTGCATATACACAATTTTTAAACATAGGATAAAGAATAGATTTACGTTTGCATATATATACACTGCATTAGTGTTCATAGCCTCTTTCTTGATTACTAAAAACGGATTATTCTTCTTCTATTTACTCTCTTATTTGAATTATGTAAACATTATCCCTTTAATTTGCGTTCCATTTATTGTATATTCTTTTCTATTTTTTAGGAAATAATTCTGTTGATTTTGCATATATATATGCTATAATGAAAATGTAAAATCAAATAGGAAAATTCTCTACGATAACATTCCCCATCCTTGAAATTTCGTCAGGATAGAATTTATCATGGTCAATTACCCTATGAAATATCAAGGAGGTTCATTAATATGGAAGATAAGAAGATCAGCTGCAAAGATTGTGGAAAGGAATTTATTTTCACAGTTGGAGAACAAGAATTCTACAAAGAAAAAGGATTTGAAAATGATCCAGTAAGATGCCCAGATTGCAGAAAAGCAAGAAAAAATCAAAAAATGAACGCTAGAAGATAGTCTTCATTATGAAAAACAAAGCGTACCTCATGGTACGCTTTTATTTATTATTAAGATTATATTTATTTAAGCTTGATTTCTCAATCATTAATGATAATGGCATTGCAATTGCAATTCCCACAACACCTTGAAGAATATTCCATGGAACATCCTTTATTGCAAGCAATGAGCCTTCAATAAATCCAACTCCTTCGGTTAAAAATCCTGCCATAATTGTTCCAGCAAAAAAATATCCACCAATCATCACAACTGCTCCAACTCCAAATGCAATTATATTATTTGTTGCAGCCTTAAGTGATAGTTTTTCTAATATTTCACCAGCTACATAAGCCATAACTCCCTTTATAACAAAAGTAAATGGTGCCCATAATCCATATCCCCCAAGAATATCAACTAAAGCCATTCCTGTAGCACTTGCAAAAGCCCCTCTTTTCTTTCCAAGTACAATTACAGATAAAAATACCATTGAGTCACCTAAGTGAGTAAATCCTCCAAAAGTAGGAATTTTAATTACACTTGCAGCTACAAAAATTAATGCTATCATTAATCCTGTATAAACTGTGTCCTTTATCGATTTTTCGTTCATTATAAATTGCCCCCTTTTTTTATATTATAAAAATTATATTTTGTATTATATTCCTTTAGATACACTTTGTAAAATGTATCGATACTTACAATTACACATATAAATTTTATAATATCTATTACTTAGTTGACATAAAATTTCTATAATTCTATAATTAGTATATATATGTTTTATTAAAGTAATTACATTTTAGTAGGTTTTACTTTGTTTAATAAACAACAAGAAAGGAGTGTTTAGTTTGGAAAATAACAACACTGAAAGCAAAAAGATTATCTTTAGTGGAATTCAACCTTCTGGAGATTTAACCCTTGGAAATTATCTTGGAGCTATAAAGAATTGGCTTTCTCTTCAAGATGAATATGATTGTTATTTCTGTGCTGTAGATTTACATGCAATCACAGTAAAACAAGAGCCAAAGGATTTAAGAAGAAAAACTCTAGAAGTTTTAGCAATATATATAGCCGCTGGTATTGACCCAACAAAAAATACATTATTCATTCAATCTCATGTGCCAGCACATTCTGAAGCAGCATGGTTATTAACTTGCTCAACTTACATGGGTGAACTTGGAAGAATGACTCAATACAAAGATAAGTCATCAAAATATGGAGAATCAATCGGCGCAGGACTTTTCACTTATCCTGTATTAATGGCTGCAGACATACTTTTATATAACACTGATTTAGTACCTGTTGGTGCTGACCAAAAGCAACATTTAGAACTAGCTAGAGATTTAGCAAACAGATTCAATTCTGCATATAGCCCAACATTCAAGGTTCCAGATCCATATATAGCTAAGGCTGGAGCAAAAATAATGAGCTTAGCTGAACCAACAAAGAAGATGTCTAAATCAGATGATAATCCTAATGCATATATTCTTATAATGGATTCACCTGAGGTTATTAGAAAGAAGGTTTCAAGAGCTGTTACTGATAGCGTTGGAATTATTAATTACACTGATGAACAACCAGGAATCAAGAATCTTATAGATATTATTGCAACTATTCAAGGGGTTTCTCCTCTAGAAGTTGCTAAGAGCTATGAATCTAAGGGTTATGCTGATTTAAAGAAGGATGCTGCTGAAGTTATTATTTCAGAGCTTGAACCAATTCAAGAAAAGGTTAAAACTATTTTAGCTGATAAGAGTTACTTAGAAAATGTATTTAAGGACGGGGCTCAAAAGGCTAATTATGTAGCTATGAAGACTTTAAGAAAAATGCAAAAGAAAATTGGATTTATTCCAAGATAACAAAAAGGAGCCAAAATTTTGGCTCCTTCATTTTTTACATTCTATTCCATGGTTCACTTTTTAAGTATTCAATAAATCCTTCTCTAAGTTCTGGTCTCTTTAAAGCCATTTCAACAGTAGCTTCTAAGAATCCTTGCTTATCTCCAACATCATATCTTCTTCCCTTGAAGTTATATGCATACATTGCTTCGTTTTCAATTAACGTTTTTAATGCATCTGTTAATTGAATTTCTCCACCTTTTCCTGGATTTGTATTTTCTAAAATCTCAAATATTTGTGGAGTAATAATGTATCTTCCTAAGATAGCAACATTACTTGGTGCATCATCTACTGCTGGCTTTTCTATAAGATCTTTTACCTTGTATACTCTATCTTCTATATGTAGCCCTTCAACTATTCCATATTTCGAAACATCTTGCTCTGGAACTGTTTGAACTCCTAAAATAGAAGTTTTATATTCACCGT
>JBOFQV010000231.1:0-5228 GCA_051650705.1 Clostridium sp. | reverse complement strand
AGGAGAGATATATAAGAAACTATTAGAGGAATTTGATTGTTCAAACCTGGAGGGATTTCATTACAAAGAGGGTAATGAAAGTATAAAGCTAAATCTATCTTCACCTCAACCAGAAATTCAAAAGAATGGCTTTCACATTTATAGGTTAAATGGATTTTATGAAAATGAGGGAAGAAGAATACCTTTTGAATTACAAATTAAATCACTAGTTAATATTTTTTGGGGGGAAATAGAACATAAAATTGTTTATAAGAACAATAATTATATGCTTATGGACTCCTTTATTAAAGATATAATGATCTCTGTTAAGAAGAATCTTACAATGATAGATCATCAATTATTAGTTATTTATAATCAGTTTAAAACACAAGATGGTGTGGAAACTGAAATGAAAGAACTTCAGTTTGAAAAGCTTTTATCCAAAATAATATATGATGAGTATGCTCTTAAAATGAAAAAATCAATTGGCTTTGTTGTAGATTTTAAAAAACCTTGTGAAACCATAATCAAATATATTTTAAGAAAAGATAAAAGTGATATTGAAGGAAAGATGATAAAAATACTTCAAAGTATTAATGAAATACATAAAATTGATACTGAGTTTAATGAAGAAATTATTTTTGAAAGGGAAATTACTTTCAAGAATGAATTTTCTAAAAGAATAGGAGAAAAGCTTTTAGATTCTATTAATACAGAGTTTCAATGGAGTTTATTCTTTAGAATAATATTTGAAATAGAGCCTTTAAACAATGCAGAGGATTTTGAGAACTTTATAGAGTTTTACAGTGAAATGTTTAGGGGGAATAAAAGTTTTTTAAAATTAGAGAGAGTATATAATGAAGATTTAGAAGTTGAAATAAAGAATGAGATTTTAGGAGTACTTTCAACTGCTTTTGTCAATTGCGATACCATTGAATTTGTCATTGAAAAAACAATTGTTTCAATAAATTATTTAATTGATAAATGTATTAATTACTTATGTGAAACTATTAAAAATGAGGATGAATGGAGAGAGAAGAAAGAACAAATATTAAATCATTTTTGCGATGAAATAAATAAATTATTAAAATAGAAGGAGGTATTTTATGAACATCAAAAATTTATTTAAACTACTATCAAGTAGACTTGTTGTGGTAGGTGTACTAATATTAGTTCAAGTAGCTATTTTATCCCTTGTAATTTGGAAATTAAGCTATAATTTTATTTATATTTATTCAGGCTTTACTATACTTAGTATGATAATGATTATTTATCTTTTAAATAAGGATATAAATCCATCAATAAAACTACCTTGGATTGTTCTTATTATGGTGGCACCAATATTTGGAGGGTTTTATTATTTATATTTTGGTAGAACTAGAATTACAAAGAAAAAGAGAGAGAAAATGAAAAGGCTAGAGGATAAAACAACATCATATTATCCTGAAAATTTAGAAGTATATGAGGAATTAGGAAAAGAAGATAAGTTTATGGAATCTCAAGCCTTCTATGTTAAAAATTTAATTAAAATGCCACTTTATAAAAATACAGAAACAGAATATTTTCCAATAGGAGAAGAAATGTTTGGAAAAATGGTTGAGGAATTAAAGAAGGCAAAGAAGTTTATATTTATGGAGTATTTCATTGTTCAAGAAGGGGAAATGTGGAATACTATACTAGATATATTAAAGGAAAAGGCTTCAATGGGAGTTGATGTACGTGTAATGTATGATGATGGAGGATGTATTACTACATTACCAAGAAATTATGAAAATAAATTAAGAGAATATGGAATTAAAGTAGAAGTTTTCAATAAATTAAGACCTGCATTAGATTCAACCTTACATAATAGAGATCACAGAAAAATAACAGTTATAGATGGGTATACAGGTTTTACTGGAGGAATTAATCTTGCAGATGAATATATTAATGAAATAGTAAAACATGGCCATTGGAAGGATTGTGGAGTAATGCTAAAGGGAGAGGGAGTATATAGTTTGACACTAATGTTCCTTGAAGCATGGAATTTATATAATGATGAGGATAAGGATTTTGATAAATTTAGTCCTAAATATTACACTAAGAAAGAGTTTATTTCTGATGGATATGTAATGCCTTTTGGAGATACTCCGTTAGATGATGAAAATATAAGCGAAGCAATTTTCTTGAATATGATTAATCAATCAACAGACTATTTATATATAAATACACCTTATTTAATACCAGATAATGAAATTATAACAGCACTAACACTTGCTGCAAAAAGGGGAGTAGATGTTAGAATCGTTACGCCAGGTGAGGGAGATAATTGGTTTGTACAAAATGTTGCCCAATCCTTTTTTAAGCAATTGTTATTAGGTGGAGTTAAAATTTATGAATATTCTAAGGGATTTGTTCACTCTAAAACTTTCTTAAGTGATGATAAAGTATCTGTAGTGGGAACTGTAAACTTAGATTATAGAAGTCTTTATCACAACTTTGAATGTGGAGTATGGATGTATAAATCACAAGCTGTGCTTGAACTGAAAGAGGATTACTTAAAGACTTTAGATGAATGCAAGGAATTTACACTTAAAAATAGTGAAGAGGTTTCAGGAATAATAAGACTTGTAAGAGGAATACTTAGATTTATAGCTCCTCTTATGTAATAAAAGTAATTTAAATGGGGATGCCATTACGGCATCCCCATTAATATTATACTTTAAATTTTTCAATTAGCTTGTCTAATTCATTAGCAGAAGCATTTAAGCTTTCAGCTTGAAGAGTTATTTCTTGAAGTCCTGCTGATTGTTCCTCAGAAGCAGCACTAACTTCCTCTGTAATAGCTGCAGTTTCTTCTGAAACAGCTGCTATTTCTGATAGTTTGTTTAACACATCATCTTTACTATTTTTTATATTATTTAAAGAAGAAGTGAAGCCTTCAATGTTTTCCTCAAGAATATTGATCTTAGAATCAATAAGAGTAAACTTATCACGAGTTGTACAAAGACTTATACCAGTTTCCTCATTAAGTTCCTTAGACTTTAAAGCTTCCTGAGTTAATTCACTAATGCTTGTTTTAATTTGAGTTATTACATTAAAGATTTCTTCAGCAGATTTTGAAGATTCTTCAGCAAGTTTTCTAACTTCATCAGCTACAACAGCAAATCCACGACCAACTTCTCCAGCTCTAGCAGCTTCAATGCTTGCATTTAATGCTAAAAGATTAGTTTGAGCAGTAATATCTCTCATTGTTTCTATAATGATTCCAATTTCCTCAGAATTAGAAGATAAAATATTTATTTTATTTGTAATACTTTCAGTAGCTTCTCTATTTTTTTCGTATGTTTCACTTAAGTTTAGTATAGCATCTGTACCTTCAATAGAAGCTTCTTTAACATTAGCAGAGGCTTCAAGCATTTCAACAGAGCTTTGAACTACAGAATTAACTTCTTCCTCAAGTACATTTACAACTCTAACTGAATTGTCAAGTTCACTTGCTTGAGTAGTAGCACCTTCAGCAATTTGTTGAACAGATTTTGAAACTTCTTCACCAACACAAGTAGATTCTTTTATAACTGTAAATAGGGAAGATGAACCCTCAGAAACGTTATTTGAAGATCTTTTTACACCTTCAAGAAGAGTTATCATATCTTTATTTACAGCATTTAGTGAAGTAACCATTGAATTTACTTCTATACTGAAATTATCATCTAATTTGCAGTTCTTAGAGAAATCACCATTTTTAATATGATTTAAAGAAGTAACAATTTCATTAATAGGATTTATTAATCTTTTATTAAACATCTTTAGGAATATATAAATTAATATAAATGCAAATATTAGTGCTATAATTGTAGTAAGTATTGAATAAAAAATATCTTCATTAATTTCCTTTCTTGGAATTAAAATTACTTCAGATAATTTATTCTTCTCATTTACATTTCTATATGCATAGTAGTTTTTACCATCAACCTTTATAGTTTCAGAAGTACCAGTTTTTAATGATTGAACCTCTCTAATCCAAGGAGAATCTTCTAAAGTTTTTCCAATGAATTCTTTATCAGTATGAGCAATAACTACTCCTTCAGCACTTATTACAGCAGCATTACTATTATAGTCTAGTTCTATATTCTCCATAAATTGTGAGAAACTAGCCAAGCTCTTATCTACTCCAAGTACTCCAATAACTTCACCATTAGCTCCTTTTATAGTTCTTGCATAAGTAATAACAAATTCATTTGTGTTTAAATCCATATATGGAGAAGATATATAAGTATTACCTGGATTTTCTATTGCTCCTTTATACCAAGGTCTAGTTGTTGGATCATAATCACTTGGTAATTCCATATTTGGATTTATAATTCTTGTGCCATTATTTAGTTCAGCATATACAGCTAAAACAGATTTATCAGCCTTTAAATAACTATTAAATATTTCATAAATAATACCTTTTTCATTATTATTATTTTCTATGGCATTAGCTAAGAATGCATTATCAGATAATAGTAATAAATCCTGTACAGAGTTATCTAATGATTGGTTAAGATAATTTTCTACACTTGATATACCAGAATCAGTAATAGAATTAACATTTTCCTTTGAATGATTTAATTGTGAAATAGTTGAAAACACTTCAATAACAAGTATTGGTAAAACACACACAAGTATTGATAGTATAAGCATTTCCTTTCTTAATGATAAATTTTGTTTTTTCATTTCCCTTTACCCTCCTAAGTTAAAAATATATAGTTTTAGTATAAGTTAAAATAAAATAAAATAATTTCTAAAATATTTATCGATATTCTTACTAAAAACTTAACAAATAATTAATAATATAGGTGAACTTTTGAAAAACTAATAATAATATAAGCAAAATTAAAGGTAGTATTTTAGGGGAAAAATAGATATAATAATATCTATTGAGTACATAACATAAGGAGAGACACATGAGTAAATCTTTTAAAGAACTAGGTTTAAATGAAAATATAATAAAAGGACTAGAGGGGCAAGGAATTACGAGCCCAACAGAAATTCAAGAATTAACAATGGGAATTGGGTTAGAAAATAAGGACTTAATAGGAGAGGCACACACAGGAAGTGGAAAAACTCTTGCTTTCCTTTGTCCAATTTTCCAAAAAATAAATACAGATAAAAGAGAAATGCAAGCATTAGTTTTAGCTCCAACCCATGAGCTTGTAATGCAAATTGAAGCACAGGTTAAGCTTCTAGCTAAGAATTCTGAAATGCCTGTAACTTCTCTTACAATA
>JBOFQV010000230.1:0-8915 GCA_051650705.1 Clostridium sp. | reverse complement strand
TCATAATGTAGAACCTCGCTATAAAGTTATTTGTCTATAGCGAGGCTGCATAAATTCTACCTACTGTCAAGTGTTTTTATTAAATTCTTAAGTTGACGACATTGAGCGCATGCGACGGAATAAGCAACAAATATTTTTTTACCTAGTGTGTTCCCTATATTAAAGGTAAAATATATCTCGAATCTTCATTTTCATGTATTTCAACATCAATATTATAAACCATTTTAATATTTTCCTTAGTAATTACCCTCCTAGCTTCCCCAACCTCAACAACTTCTCCATCCTTTAGCATAATAATTTCATCACTAAAAAGAGAAACTAAATTAAGATCATGAAGGACAGCAATAATCACCTTATCCTTACAGATATTCTTAAAAATCTTTAAAAACTCTATTTGATATTGTAAATCCAAATGAGAAGTTGGCTCATCAAGTAAAATAACTTCCGTTTCTTGAGCTAAAGCTCTTGCAGCTACCACTCTTTGAAGCTCTCCACCACTTAGCTCAGTTACTAGCTTTTCCTTAAATCTTAGTGTATCAGTATCCTTCATTGCCTTTATTACAATTTCTTCATCCCTTTTATTATACCCCTCAAACCTCTTTTTGTGAGGCACTCTTCCCATCATAACTACATCATATACAGAAAACTCATAATTAATATTTAGATTTTGAGGAACAACAGACATTTTCTTTGATACATCCCTTGTTGATATTGAAGCTAAGTCCTTTTCATCAATAAAAATTGTATTCTTATTTGGAGAAAAAATCTTGCTAATATTCTTTATTAATGTGGTTTTCCCACATCCATTAGGACCAACTATTGAATAAAACTTTCCCTTTTGAAAGTCAATAGAAACTCCCTTAAGAACTTCCTTATCACTATATGAAAATTTTAAATCCTTAACCTTTAAAATATTTTTCATGATTATCCTCTCTTATATTTATTAAGTAAATATATAAAATATGGTGAGCCAATTAGAGCTGTAACTGCACCAATTGGTAATTCTGATGGCGCTGCAATTGTACGAGCTATTGTATCTGATAACACTAGAAAAATTGCTCCTCCAACAGCAGAATATAAGAAGAAATATTTATGTTCAGGACCAACAACTATTCTAACCATATGGGGAACAATAAGTCCAACAAATCCAATAATCCCATTAAATGCTGTTGCTGCTGCAATAATAAATGAAGAAACCACAACCACAAGCTTTACAACTCTTGAAGTATCAACACCTAAGCTTTTTGCAGTATCTTCTCCAGTTAGCATTATGTCTAAATCCCTAGAATGACTTATTATAATAATCATTCCAAGAATAATGCATGGAGCTACAATGGCTATTGTTTTCCAACTTGAGGTACTAAGTCCTCCCATTGTCCAAAACACAACTCTATCAAGCTTTTCCTCATCTAAAATCATTAGAGTAGATTGAAGAGCATTCATCAAAAGACTAATTGCAATACCTGATAATAATATGTTTGTTGTGGAAACTCTTCTTCCCACTCTCCCTAAAGTATACACCAAAAGGGTTGTAAATAATGCCCCTAAAAAAGCAAAAACTGTTGTAATACTAACATTAAAAATTTCATTATTAAGCTCAAAAAATATTGCAAGAGTGGCTCCAAGAGCGGCTCCTGAACTTATTCCTAAAATAAATGGGTCAGCCATTGGATTCTTAAATACAGCTTGATATCCACCACCAACAACCGCAAGTCCCATTCCAACAATAGTAGCCATAACAATCCTTGGCATTCTAAGCTTAAAAATAATAAGATGGTGGGTATCTAAAGCTCCACCATCAAACCAATCACCTATGAAAGGAATACCTTTAAAAATAGTGGAAAACACATCAGAAACTCCAATGGAAGCAGACCCCATAGTCACAGAAACCACAACCATCATAAAGTATATTAACATTAAATATATCAAACATTTCCCCTTATTTTTTCTTATATATTCCTTCATAGTTTTCTCCTTAAATTCTTACTTAAACGCCTCTGGATGAAGAATCTTTGCAAGTTCCTCTAAACCATCAGCAACTCTTGGCCCTTGTCTATCTAGTAAATTATTATCTATTTCATAAACCTTACCGTTCTTAACTGCATTTAAATCCTTATAAAAATCTGTAGTAGTAAATGTAGCCTTTTCATCATAGTATTTAGATAAAACAATCATTTCTGGGTTCTTTTCAGCTAAAGCTTCCTTGCTGTATCCCCATCCCTTGCTATCTTCTGCTACGTTTTTTCCACCAGCCATTCTAATCATTTCACCAATGAAAGTATCTCCACCAGCTGTATTATCTGACTGACCAAATCCTACAACATAATATAGTGAAGGCTTTTCTAAATCCTTAACCTTGTTTGTTACTTCTGTAACCTTCTTCTTCATTCCATCAACAACCTCAGTTGCCTTTGGAGTTGCATTTAATATTTGTCCTAAAGTTTCTATTGAATTATAAACACCCTCAAAGTTTTCCTCTGAATATAATACTACAGTCTTTATTCCAAGTTCATCAAGCTTCTTTTGAACCTCTTCCTTAAAGTGAGTTGAAGCAATAACAACATCTGGCTTAATTTCAGCAATCTTTTCTAAATCTGGCTTAAGTAAGCTTCCAACCTCTTGAACGCTCTTTGCTTGTTCTGGGTAATCACAGTATTTTGTTCTTCCAACTAAAGAATCACCCTTATCTAAAGCAAAAACCATTTCAGTAACATTTGGCCCTAAAGAAACAACCTTCTTTGGCTCACTTTCAATAACAACTTCCTTACCGTTTGAATCCTTAATTGTTAAAGGATACTTTGTTACCTCTGTCTTCTTGTTTGAATCAGTTCCACCTGTTTCGCTTCCTCCACAGCTTATTAAACCTAATGATAATATAAGTATTGATAATAATGCAATTATCTTTTTAAAATTATTTTTCATATTCTCTTCTCTCCTCATATAATTTTTCATAATTTTCTTGTTCATTTTCACTTATTCCAGCCTCATCAAAAGAATCCATTTCCCTAGACATAAAAAGTGAAGCCTCTATAATAGAAATTGCCATTGGACAACCACTGCCCTCACCAAGTCTCATTTTCATATCTAAAATTGGATTTAATTCTAAGGCTTTAAAAACCTCATTTACTGCCCTCTCTGCTGACTTATGAGAGGGAAACATAAAATCTCTAGCTAATGGATTTATCTTAAAGGCACAAAGAGCTGCTGCACAACTTATAAGTCCATCAATCACAATTGGAACTCTAAGACTTGCCGCTCCTAAAAAAGCACCACAAAGAGCTGCAATATCAAATCCTGAAACCTTAGAAAGCACATCAATAACATCCTCTCCATTTGGAGCATTTAATTCTACTGCCTCTTTAAGTATTCTTTTCTTGTTTTCAAACTGTCCCTCATTAAGACCAGCTCCAAGTCCCACAACCTCTTCCACATCTAAATTTAAAAGACATGAAATAACAGCAGCACTTGTTGAGGTATTTCCAATCCCCATTTCACCAGTTCCAAATATCTTATATCCTTCACTAGCTAGATTTTTAATTGTCTCAAATCCAGTTTCTATTGCCAATATGCACTCTTCCCTAGTCATGGCAAAGCCTTTGTGCATATTTCTTGTACCTTCTCTAATTTTTCTATTAATAACCTTTGGATTTGTGATTTCTCCCTTGACTCCAACATCAACAACAGTTAAATCACACCCATAAAATCTTGAAAGCACTCCAACTCCACTCATAAGCCTTGGTAAATTATTAGTAACAATATTAGTTACCTCTTGAGAACATCCACTAACACCCTCATCACAAACACCATTGTCTGAAGCAAAAATCACAATATTTTTCTTCTCTATGGTATTATGAAGCCTTCCTGTAATTCCAGCCATTTTCACAACTATTTCTTCCATTTCTCCAAGACTTCTTACAGGCTTACTAAGTCCATCTAAGTGTTCCCAAGCTTTCTCCATTGCCTCCCTGTTTAAAGGAGTAATTTCTTTTAAGATTTCTGGTAATTCCATCATTTTTAACTCTTCTCCCCATTCCCAAAGGCATTTAAAACCTTTAATAACTCTTCATTATTTTCCCTAGACTTCACAGCCACTCTAATAAAAGAACTATTAAGCCCTTCATAGTTTCCACACTTTCTAATAAGAATTCCATTATTTAAACAGAATTTAAAAAGCTCCTCATCTGAAATCCCTTTAAGCTTACACAAAACAAAGTTACATTTACTTTCATACACTCTTTCAAAAACAGAAAGCTTTTCAAGCTCTTTAAGTAAAAACTCTCTTTCACTCTTGTTTTCCTTAACACTTCTTTCAATATACTCCTCATCACTTAAAAGATATTTTAAGCTTAAGGCACCAAAAGTATTAATATTCCAAGGAAGTTGTAGCTCCTTTATTTCATTAACTAGCTCTAAATTTCCGCTAACTGCCCATCCAAGTCTAATTCCTGGAAGTGCAAAAAACTTTGTTATTGCTCTAATTATTATTAAGCATTTGTAATTTAAAACTTCATTTATAAGAGAAAATTCATCCCCTAAAAACTCCACAAAGGCTTCATCAATAATAACTAGCTTCCCATTCTCCTCACAAAAGTCCAAGATGCTTTTAAAAGCCTCTCTATTAATCCCTCTTCCATTAGGATTGTTTGGGTTTGCAATAATAAGTCCCTCTACAGCTTTTAGTTTTTCTAAAATATCATCATAGTCATACTCCATATCCTCTGTTAAATAGCTATGGGTAATTTCTATTCCATACTTTTTTGCACTTAAAGTGTATTCTGAAAATGAAGGCGCTATTATACAAAGGCTTTTCACCCTTGAAATTGCAAGGTCTAAAACCTCTGCTGCCCCATTTCCAAGAAGAATATTTTCATTCTCAATCTCAAGTTTGTGGTAGTCAATTATTGCCCTCTTTGTTTCCCTGTACTCAATGTCTGGGTAACAATTCACATATTTCAGTGCTTCCTCAACACCTTTATAAAAGCTTTCTGGCACTCCCACAAGATTTATGTTTGAACTAAAGTCCCTAAGTTTTTTTCCCTTTAAAACACCCTCAGTATAAATATCTCCACCATGGTTTGTTAAAGTCTTTGACATAACTCAATTACTCCTATCATAATGCACCAAGTAATATAAAATAAGATTTCACTTCCTATCATTAGCCTGTTACATTTCTTAATGTGATTAATTTCTAATGTGTTAATATTATCCCCAATAGTAGGCTTATAAATTACCTCACCAAAATATACATTGGTTCCACCAAGCTGAATTTTAAAAACACCTGCTGCCGCTCCCTCTGGATAAGCACAGTTTGGACTTTTATGATTTTTTCTATCTCTCCACATAATTTTAAGAGAATTTAAAACACTTCCCTTAAAAAATGGGGCACAAAAACACATCATTACTCCTGTTATTCTTGCTGGAAGAAAATTTGCCACATCATCAAGCTTTGCAGGAAAATATCCAATATACTTAAACTCTTCAGTTAAATATCCAAGCATTGAATCCATAGTATTTATTCCCTTATACACCATGGCAAGTGGAGCTCCTCCAATTAATCCATAAAACATTGGAGCAATAACACCATCAGAAGCATTTTCAGCCACAGTTTCAACAGTTGCCCTTATAATTTCCTTCTCATTAAGCTCTGTTGTATCCCTTCCCACAATGTAGGACACTCTAACTCTTGCCTTTTCAATATTCTTTTCCCTTAAGGCATCATAAACCTTATTCGCTTCATCCTTTAAACACTTTGCTGCAAGAGTGGTATATAACAAAAAGCTATTTCCAAGTAGCAATAAAATTTTATTAAAGGAGAATAAATAAAGTACTCCAAAGCTTAAGATAAACACCACAAAAACCACAATAATGAAAATTAATCCACCATAGTTTTTCAGTTCCCTATCACTTTTAGAAGCTTTTCTAAACTTCTTTTCAAGAGCTTTTATAAGCTTACCCATATAAATTACTGGATGAGGAAAACCATAAGGATCTCCAAATATTAAATCAAGAATCACTGCAATTCCAACTGAAATTAGGTTAAATATTAAAAAATCCATTCTACTTTAACCCCATTATTTTATAAAGAGCATCAATATCAAGAGCCTCTCTAACAATATCTGCAAGCTTATTTATTTCTGTTTCTCTAATACTTTCATACTTTGGTGATTTTTTAACTTCAATTCCCTTTTCTTTTCTTATGGAATTTAAAAGTTTTTCCCTAAGTCCTTCTCCATCTAAAATCCCATGAAGATAGGTTGCCATTATTCTTTCATCCTCACTAACATATCCATCAAGTAGCTTTTCTTCTTTTCCATTAATCTTTTCTAAAGTAACTAAATGCTTGTAGTTTCCTTCCTTTGTGGTTTCACCCATATGAATTTCATATCCATACACCATTTCCCCACTTAAAAGCCTTCCTTCTGCTCTAGTCATTACCTTCTCTAAGTTTAACTTTGTACTACATGGAATAATATTAAGACCTTCAATCTTTTCTCTTGTGCTTTCAACTCCATGAGGATCTAAAATTTCCTTCCCCATCATTTGATACCCGCCACAAATCCCAAGTATTCTTCCATTTTTACTATAGTTAATTACCTTATCAGCTAATCCACACTCTCTAAGTGTTTCCAAATCATCAATAGTATTCTTACTTCCTGGAAGTATTAAAAGATCTGGATTTCCAAACTCCTCTGCCCTTGTAATAAATCTTACACTAACATCCTCTTCAATCTTTAATGCATCTATATCAGTAAAGTTAGACACATGTGGATGAAGTATTACAGCCACATCAATTAAGTTATTCACCTTCTTATTTCTTTCAAACAAGAAGCCATCCTCATCCTCTAAATTAAGAGTGAAATGAGGAACAACGCCAAGGTTTGGCTTTTTAATAATGTCCTCAATCATTTCAATTCCAGGCATTAAAAGAGAAATATCCCCTCTAAATTTATTTATTACTGTTCCAAAAACTCTATCTCTTTCCTCTTCAGTTAAAAGTAATAATGTACCTGCAAGAGAAGCAAAAACACCACCCTTATCAATATCTCCAACAATAATTACTGGAGCATCAACAAGCTCTGCCATTCCCATATTAACAATGTCATTTTCTCTAAGATTTATTTCAGCAGGACTTCCTGCTCCCTCCATAACAACAATGTCAAACTCTTTTTCTATTCTTTCAAAGTCATTTTTAAGCATTTCCTTGAAAGTATCCTTTAAATTGTGATATCCAACTGCATCAGTATTTTCATAAACCTTACCATTTACAATAACCTGGCACTTTCTATCACTAGTTGGTTTTAATAAAATAGGATTCATAAAGCTTTCTGGTTCTAATCCTGCTGCATAAGCCTGTAGTACTTGAGCTCTTCCCATTTCCTTACCATCTAAAGTTATGTATGAGTTTAAGCTCATATTTTGAGATTTGTATGGACAAACCTTGTAGCCATCTTGAAGAAAAATTCTACAAAGAGCTGCAACTAATATACTCTTTCCCACAGAGGATCCTGTTCCCTGAACCATTATTTTAGCCATTTCTTTCACTCCCTTCTAAAAAATAAAAAAGTAGTATGCCTCAGATTTTGCACACTACTATTAGAAAAATGTAATCTAAAATTACACCATTATTATTCATCATAAAGAAACATTAACCCTTTAAGTTAATGCCTTAAAATAAATAATCATCCCTAACAGTCTTTCCCTCCGAAAGCTTTTTAGAATCCATTTAGGCAGGTTTCCTGACTTATGAATCATCCTCCCCTTCTCCCTTCCCCTAAGACATAGAGTGGTTTTTTGAAGGTTTGTTCTCATTTACAGTAGCGGGGGCTGTTGTAGTCTTTCACTACATTCCCTTTTACCCTTTATATAAGCTATAAAGGCACCTAAATTTCTATTTATTTAATTAACCTCCCTCATTATAGTGCAGACCTTTACTAATTGCAAGTAATTCTTAATTAAAATGTTCCACTTAAGAAAATTAATACCACCATCATTACAATTTCATTAGTTGCACCAAGAGAATCTCCTGTAATTCCATTTATCTTCCTATTACAATAGCCATTAAATAAAATCACTATTATTAATGAAAGTAAAAATACCATAAGGGTTTTAACTCCCCCAAATATTAAATATCCAACAATAACCGTCACAAAACTATTAAATATTACCTGGGAAATTCCCATAGTGTTTATAAAAAGATTTCCTGTTCCATTCTCCTTTGCAGGCTTTCCAATATAACTAATTAAAGAAATCCCTGCCCTACTAATCATTGGAATAAATATAATAGAAGCACCACCATAAAGGGAAATAATATACTCATATCCAACATACTTAATCATAAAGCTTAAACAAATTCCAATACAAGCAAAGGTTCCAATTCTGCTATCCTTCATTATATCAATAATTTTGTCCTTCCCCTTAAAGGCAAAGAAACCATCACAGGTATCACCAAGACCATCAATATGAAAGCCACCAGTAATAAACACCTCAATGATTATAATAAAAATAACTAAAACATTATAATCAAAGCTTCCATCAAAAAGAAGAAAAACACCATACTGAATCATCCCAATTACTAAACCAACAAGAGAGAAAAAATATCCCCCTCTTTTAAAGTCACTCACTTCACAAGGAAGATTCATGTTTAAAGGAATTCTTGTCATTAGCTGAAGCATTAAAAGAAAGTTTTCAAAAATTCTCTTCATATTATTTCAACCTCATTGGCAATCCACAAGCTACTAAATACACTTCATCACATTCTAAAGCAACCCTTTGATTAACCCTTCCCACAATATCAGTGAAAATTCTTCCAAGCTTATATTCAGAAACAAGACCCCATCCAACCTCATTTGTAATTATGATTATCTCCTTGTCTTCTTCTTTGCAAGCCTTAATTATCTCCATAACTTCCTTTAAAA
>JBOFQV010000229.1:0-2857 GCA_051650705.1 Clostridium sp. | reverse complement strand
ATTTCTTTTTCCTCTCCAAACTCCTCCATTATCACTTCTTTAAATTTTATAACATCATCCTTAATTTCATCCTCATATCTTAAAATAGCACTTTGTACTCCCCCAAGGCTTAAGGTTAAATTTATAAATCTTTCTGCTGAACAGACTTCCTTGCTATGAACACATATTTCCTTTGAAAATATAAAATACCCACTTTCTTTAATATCTTTTAAATGTTCTGACTTTCTCCACTTTTTTGCTTTCTTCTCATCTTTTGAGTTTAAGACTTCTTCAGCTTTTTTTCTTAATTTTAGAAACTCCATTTCCACCTTATGATTAACTGTTGGTGGCCAATCACAATCATAAGCTGCAAAAATCCCACCATTCTTCAATAATCTAGCTACTTCATTTATAGTTGATTTTGGTTCCATCCAATGAAAGCTTTGGGAGCAGGTTACAATATCACAAACTTCATCATGTAAATCAACCTTATTTGAAACGCCTTCAATAAAGCAAATATTTTCATTTTCTGTTTTCTTTGTTGCCTCCTCCCTCATTTCATTATTTGGTTCCACTCCAATAATATTTTTTGCATGGTTCCACCATATTCTACTTGATAATCCTGTACCACTTCCTAAATCAACTACAAGCTCAACTTCTCTTCCTAAATAACTCTTTAATATTTTTATGATTTCTTCAGGAGGAGTTGGTCTATTTTTATCATAAATCCCTGATACTCCATTAAATCTATTAATGTTTTCAATACAAATACTTTTTTCCATACAATCACCTCTTCATTTTATGGTATTATTGTAATATATTTGTATTTATAAGTGAAATACTAATAAAGTATAGAATTTATATCTTTTATGTATATATGTTTTATTAAAGTTATTTAATTTATAAAAGGAGGAGCTATGGATTTTAATCAACTACGTTATTTTATAGAAATTAGTAAGGCTGGGAACATATCAAAGGCTGCTGAAAGGCTTAATATTTCTCAACCTCCCCTAAGTAATTCCCTAAAATCCTTGGAAAATGAATTAAATGTGCAATTAATATTAAGAAATACTAGAAATCTAGAATTAACTGAATGTGGTGAATTCTTGTTTCAAAGGGGAGAATATATTTTAGAGTTAATTGAGAACACAAAAAATGAATTGAGAGATTTGTCTGATGGGAAAAGTGGAACTCTTTCTATTGGAACAGTTTCCTATGCCCTAAGCGAAATCCTTCCAAAAACATTAAAGGAATTTTCAAAGGACTATCCAAACATTAAATATTCTCTTCAAGATATGGATTCAACTGAGATAATTTCTTTAGTTAAGAAGAATCAACTTGATCTTGGAATTATTAGAACTCCTTTTAATACCAATGATTTGGAGTATTTTATTCTTCCAACCTCTCCTTATATTTTCCTTGGAAATTCTATTCCTTTTTCAAGAGAAAAGCCTATTTCACTTTTAGATATTAAGGAGATGCCTTTACTACTTCAAAAGAATTTGGCTAATACATTAAGTAATTTTTATAAGGATAATGGGTTAACTCCTAATATTAGATGTGTAAGTAACGATGTTCGCTCTATAATTTCCCTTACAGAAGAGGGGCTTGGCTATTCCATTATTCCAAAGGATTCCCTATCTCTTGTACACTCAAAGAGCTTGGAATACGTGGACATTGAAGAAGGGGAAATAAATGTTGGAACTGCAATTATTCTTTCAAAAAACTCTTTTCACTCAAAGGCAACAAAAAACTTCATCAATAAAATAATGAAGCCTTTGTAATAAATTATGAATTTTAATATAGATATTTATAATCATTATGGTGCTACAAATTTTATTGTAGCATCTTTAGTTTTTAATTCACTATAGTTATTCTTAGTTGATAGTGTTGATTTATCTACTTCTCCTGTTACAGTGGCAAACACAGCTTCTTTTATCCCTAATTTTAGCTCCTCACTTGGAAGTACTGAGTCTTTCACCTTAAACACTAACTTAAATGGAATATCTTGTGTTTCCTTTTTAAATCCCTCTTTATTATAAGCATTTTTTCCTGCTGTAGTATCTAAATACATAGCTCTAATTTCTCCTTCTTTATTTGCAATAGATGAATTATATGTCCACTGAGGAATTTTATAATGAGGTTCTTCTCCACTTAATTCATCATAATCATCATAAGTTTTCATTGTACCTATTGTAAGTTCTACAAACTCTAATTTGCTATTATCAAAGGAAATTGCCACACTAGCTGCAGGATATATATTATCTGGCAAATTACTCATAACTGCTGGTATAACAACTTTATCATCACCTTTAAGCTCCACTTTACCTGGAGATTTTAATGTTAATGTTGGCACACTTACCTTATTTATTGCACTTATTATAACAACAAGTACTACAGCTATTACACCTACACTTATAATAATCTTTTTATTTTCCACTAATTTCCCTTTTATTTTTCCATACATATCCTTCATACCTTGTTTCATAACCTTCCCCCTATTTATGAATTACTCATTCATAAACTTATTTATTAATAACCTTAAATTCTTTTCCTGATACATAATTATCAACTATATCAATAGCATCCCTTGTATTAATTCTTCCATCACCACTAACGTTAATTGATACCATACCCTTAGTGTTTAACTTACCTTCATCTTTTCTTAGCCATGAAGTTACAGCTGCTAAAGCATCTATAGCATCTATTTTTCCATCATTAATATCACCAAATACTATTTCATTGGCTTGTCCTTCTTGAGTAAATGTGTAATTCTTAATATTTGATAACTCATCTAATGAAGCATCTTTTGATACTAATCCTACATAAGTTACTTTTCCAGTCTTATTAGTAAATTCTTCACTATAAAATAATTGAT
>JBOFQV010000228.1:0-4166 GCA_051650705.1 Clostridium sp. | reverse complement strand
CATTTCCCCCTTCTTTTGAACCATTTTATCTCTATAGATTCTTTTAAAGGTTATTTTATTTTCTCCAACTAGAAAAGTTCCCTCCACTGTGGTTTCTAACCCTTTGGCTACTTTCCCATCAATCCCTCTTGGTCTAATCTCATGGTTTGTTCTATTATTTAGGTCCTTTCCTGATAAAAGCCAAATTGGTCCATCCCCTATGGTACTCTTGCCGCTTCTATTTTTTCCTCTTATGGTTGTCTTATTTGAAAAATTCACCACCAAGGATCCTATTCCCTTAAAATTGTGGAAAACTAATGATAATAGCTCTATATTTAATTTTTTATTCATCTCTTTCACCCTAAACTCCCTTTTAAGATTATTATTTTTGTGTTATACTTTACCTAGATATTTTTTTAAGACTGCTTTTTTTCACAGTACCAGAGTGATTTTTAGCGGTCTTTCTTTTTTTTACGTAAATACTCATCATTATTTCACTTAAATCCTCAATTTCTAAAGCCTTGCAAATCTTTACTAAACTTTTAATTGAGGGATTTGTCCTACCATTCTCAATATCAGAAATATAAGAGTTTGATATACCAGCTATCTCTCCTACCTCAAGCTGTGTAAGGTTCTTCTCCTTTCTTTTCTTTTTAACCATTCTCCCTAAATTTTTCATAGCTTACAACTCCTTCCATATATTATTATTATGTAAATACTAAAATTACGCAAATTCAAATACCTCTATTTACGCAAATTATATTCAATTTACAATATATTTCTACCATTTACTTTTATTTACTATTTAACTTGCAGAGAAAAATAGGTATTTACGTAATTTAATGGTAATGATACAATATTATTAATATATTTTAGAAAAAGAAGGATGATATAAAATGTCACAAAATCCAATTGGACTTAGAATAAAGAACTTAAGAAAAAGTAAAAAATTAACTCTACAACAATTAGCAACAAAAGCAAACATATCTATTTCATTTTTAAGTGATATAGAAAATGGAAGGAGTAACCCTTCCCTAGAGAGAACACAAGATATTGCAAAAGCACTTGATAGTAGTGTATCTGAAATTCTTGGAGAACCTTCAAATACTTCTGATTCTTTTGAGAGGGATGTTGAAATTATTTCAAAGGATTATACAAATAAACTACTACAACTTGATGGACTTATGTTCAATGGAAAGCCTTTAGAGGAGGATGTTTTGGAGGATTTTGTGTCCTCAATTGAAATTTGTTTAAAAATTGCTAAGGATAAGAATGAGAGATATGCCAAAAAGAAGTAAGGGAATTTTGGTATAGGAGGTCGAAAATTTTTAGGGGTATGAATGAGTAAACATATTTTTAACCTTGTTAAGGATTTAAAGAGCAAGCATGAGATATGTACAGCTAATGAGGTGGCTGATTTTAATTCTATTGATATTTTTGAGCTGAAGCTACCTTCTGAAACAAGAGGGATGTTAGTTAAGGAAAGTAATACTACCATTTTTGTTATTAATGATAGTTTGTCTGGGAATGATTTGGAGGCTGCTAAGGTTCATGAGCTTGGTCATCATTTTCTTCATCCTTATGTGAATTGTTTCAGAAATAAGCTTGGTGTTAATAGACGTGAAAGAGAAGCTGATATTTTCACTGGTGAATTTTTGATTGATGATGAGACTTTAAAGGAGTATTCTACTTTCCAAGAGGCTGCTGCTGCTCTTAATTTGCCAATTGATGTTGTTAAGGGTAAGTTTGAGTCTTTTAAGATGAGGCATCCTGATTATAATTATGAGGAGCATATTTGGTTATAGGAAATGCAGGAATAATGGTATTAAACAAGCACAAACCTTGGAGTATTATTCCAAGGTTTGTGCTTTTTTCTGCATTTTTTAACATTGTAAAATTTTGAACTTTTACACTCTTTTTTTACATGCTTCATTTAAATTTGGTGTTTTAAATGATTTAAAAAGTCTTGTAACTATATCATCAAATAATTTTTCATCTCTCTTAGGATATTTTATTTCAAAAGTATTTATTGATCCTTCACCTACAACCTCATTATTTTTCTATTTTAGATATTTCGTTCAACTTATTTTCTATCACTTTCCCATCACCCATTTTCCCCATTTTATTTAAGAACCCTAAGTAATCTAATCCATCTTTTCTATTTTCTAGCGTTATACTTTCAGCAATCTTTTCTGCATTTTCTTTTAGTGTAATATCAGCATTTTCAACAAAAAAACTATTTTCTTCGTATTCTTTATAAGTATCTAATGCAAGGGTATAGTCTTTATTTTCTACTTGCATTTTAAATTTTTCATTAATTGATGATATATCAATCTTTTCTCCACACCCTATAATATTTATAGATAGTACTGTAATTAAAACTAATATGATTTTATTTAATTTTTTCATTATTCTATCCCCTTTTGTTATTTTAGTATTTCCATTATTATTTTAACATAATTCCCCTTGTTGGTATTAAATAATAATCACAGTTTAGGAAAATGCTTTGTGTTATTATGTTTGATAACTTTTGGTTATGCATATTTTTTATTTTTATTTAAAGTATTAATCTTATTGCTCCCCACTCTTCATTGTAAGAACATTTTTCTAATCTTTATGACTTTTTCTCCCCAAATACTATATATTCAAAAAAGTTATGCCTCAAATTATCACAATATCAACACTTTATTAATATAATGATTTCATACAATAAATTTTTAGGAGTTATTATGAAAAAAATATTAACCTTTATTTCAGTTGTTTTACTTTTCTGTGGCACTCTTACTGGATGTACTTCTAGTAAAAATACTGATGCTCTCCTTCAATACATTAACACTGATATGAAGTCCATTTCTGATACTGAGTCCAAGCTAGCTTCAACATATGAAAATGCAAGGAATAATAATTTAAATGACTATGATCTCTATCTTGAATTAAACAATAAAATAATTCCTTTATCTAGACAATTGATTGATGCTGCTGAAGATATTAAATGTGGCTTTGATGATTTAAAGGATACTCATGAAATATACCTTAAGACTATTAATACACAGGACCAAGCTTTTACTATTATGCTTGTAGCTATTGAAGAGCATGATTATGAAAAGCTTGCTAAATGTAATGAATTGCTTGCTGAGGCTAGACGTTTGGAAAGGGAGTATATTAGTAGTCTTGAAAATCTTTGTAAGAAGAATAATGTTGTGTTGAATGGTAAATAATAATCAAGGCTTGGAACATTGCTCCAAGCCTTTGTGATTTATTATATACTCATTTCTTGTTTTATCAGAACCAAAAACACCTTTAAACTTTGTTTGTTATCTCATTTTTTAATAATATTTATTCCTATGAAAAAAGTGCATCCAGTCTATCTATTTCAATTTGTAAATCCTTTTCTAACTCCATTTCAACAAACTCGCGTTTAACCTTGGTAATAAATCGAATATCCGAAAATAATCTACAAATCGTAACAATTAATCCACCAACATCTAATTTCTTCATATCCTTGGTTAAAGCAACAACAATAACATTACTAGTTGTTGCTAAAACATTTGAATATAATAGTATTTTCCTTGTCTTAACTTCATACATTTCTCTACTATCATATTTATTCTCATCATAAAACATTGCATGAATCATTGCAATTATTGTATTTATAGCTATTGAATATGTAGCTTGCTTTCCTACAGTAGCTAAAGTTTGAAAATCAATACCAATTTCAGCTAACTTTTCTGCATATTCAGGACTTATACAAGAACTAACTAACGGAATAGGAAGCCCCACCTTAGTATTGATATCAGACTTTAAATGTATTCCCTGTTTTATTAAAGCTGCTGCTAAAAAAACCTTATTATTCATTCCCTTTTCAAATGCTACCTGTATTACTTCTGGAGTAGTTACTTTTGGATTATCAACTATTTTATAACGTAAACTTCCTGATAAATCAGCTCTTTTTTCTACCTTATAGCTGGAAAAACTAAAATCTGTTAATGTTCCTGTCATAATATTTGCTGTACCAAATAACCATCCTAAAATTGGATCATGACCTAATGTTCTATACCTATGAGTTATACTATCATATCCCTTTCCATCCTTACCTAATCCAAGTTCCTTGCTACCATATATTACATCATAAGGAACTCCCTCTGTGAATATATGTTGTAAGTCCTCAGGAAACTTGTCTTTAAATT
>JBOFQV010000227.1:0-4726 GCA_051650705.1 Clostridium sp. | reverse complement strand
ATGATAAGAAATATGGGGAAGAAGCAAAAAGGCTTTTTGATGAAGCAAATGAAATGCTGGACAAACTAAATGAAATTAAAATAAAGCCTGAAGGAGTATATGGAATATTTGAAGCCTATTCTAATGAGGGTGAAATAGTTTTAAGGCATAATAATAGAGAATTTGAATTTTTAACCCTAAGACAAGAAAAAGAAAATAAAGAAGGGGTATACTTATCAATAAGTGATTTTATTGCACCAAAGGAAAGTGATCTAAAGGATTATGTAGGGGCATTTATAGTCACTAGTGGTAAGGAAATTGAAGAATTAGCAGAAAGCTATAAGAGGGATGGAGATGAATATTCATCCATTATGGTAAAAGTCCTTGGTGATAGATTAGCAGAGGCTTATGCTGAATACTTACATTATAGATACAGAAAAGAATTTTACGGATATGCACCAACAGAGGAGCTAGAATTTAAGGCTTTGTTTAAGGGTGAATATACAGGAATAAGGCCAGCAATAGGTTATCCAAGCTTACCTGACCATTCAGAAAAGCTTAAGTTATTTGAATTATTAAATGCTAAGGAAAATATCAGTGTAGAACTTACTGATAACTATTTAATGAAGCCTGTAGGGTCTGTTTGTGGGATTTATTTATCCTCAATGCATAGTAAGTATTTTTATATTGATTCAATTTCAAAAGAACAAAGGAAAGAATATTGCAATAGAAAAAACATGAGTGAAGAAGAATTTGAAAGAGTTGTGGCATTAAGATATTCCAAATAATACAAAAGAGAAAGTGGATTACACTTTCTCTTTATTAATTACTTAATGTTTTCATTTCTATTTTCCACACCATTTTCATCTTGTAGCTTGAAAATTGAAATAGCGCCAATAGTTTTATCAGCTAAATTATTTAAGTCCTTAGCAGAATCTAAAACTGTTTCACTAGAGTTAATTAGATTTCTAGTTGATAGGTTAATTGTTTCTGAAAGATGAGACATTTCAGAAGCAACACTAGAAATATCCTCCATTTTGTGAAGTATATTATTGTTATCACTTAACATATCAATAGAGCTCTTACCAAGCTTGTCTATCTTTGGTGTCATTTTAGTTACTGAAGAAGAAATCTCAGTAAATGAATTTATTGAGTTGTTTAAAGTTTGTTTTTGTTGACCAAGTTTATCTGACATTTGAGTTGTTTTATAAACTAAATTATTTGAACTTGTTAATACTGCATTTAGCAAGTTGTTAATGTTAACAGAAGATTCCTTTGTTTGAACAGAAAGATTTCTAATTTCAGTAGAAAGAACAGTAAACCCTCTTCCAGCCTCTCCGGCTCTAGATGCTTCAATTGCTGCATTTAATGCAAGAAGATTTGTTTGTTCTGCAACATTATTAATAAGTTCTGTAATTTCATTAACTTTTTCAATATTAGTCTTCATGGTAGTTAAAATATTAACTGATTCAACAAATATTGAATTTACTTCGTTAAAGGATTGATTTAATGATTCCATTTCTTTAAAGCTATCATTTGCTTTAGAATCAACAGTGTTTGCCATTGAAGTAAGTTCATTAACTTCATTTACATTATTATTTAATTGTTTACTAAAATCTGAAAGTTCATTAACAATTTGCATTATATCAGAGGTTTCAGATGCTATTTCATTTGTAATGTTAGAAATAGAAGTAGAAATACTTTCAGTTAAGTCTTTCATTTCAGATGAAACATTTGTTAAATTAATTGATTGATCATTCATAACGGTTGCACAATCCTTTACATCAGTAACCATGCTCATTATGGAAATTTGCATATCATCAGTTGCTCTGATTATAGCTCCAAGTTCATCTTTTCTAGCAAAGTGTTTTTTCTTTACTCTGTAGAAAAATTGCCCTTCAACTAGAAACTCAATGTGAATTCTAAAGTTATTTAGAAGTCTAGCCATAGGACATAATAGTCTATAGCAAAATGCTGTACCTATTATAACTAAAACAAAAGTTGTTATAGTTGCAAAAATTATGTATTTTAAGGCATAATCATTAATATTGATCATTCCTAAACTTCCTTCAGCTTGAACATCGGAAATTAATTTTTTTACATAAAAATAATTAACCAATAGGTTTAAAGCTGACGTAAGTGAGAATATTCCAAGAATTCTCTTTGAGATATGTGTTTTCATACTGTCTGCTGTTGCGAAATCAAAATTTACACTCATATTTTTTTAACTCCTATTATAATTTAATTAAAATCTTAATTATATTTTAATAGGGTATAGTAGAAATTTCAAGATTTAATGGATTAATTTTCTATTATTGATAATATTTTGTGAAGAAATTGTGGAAATGAAATCAAAATTGTGTTATATTTTTATTTTTTTCTAAATTAAAATATAATTAGTATATGGAAATTTACAAATTTAGTATAATTTTATCAAGAGGATACATAATATATTATGGCAAATGGAAAGGATGATGGTTTTGAAGGGAAAAAAATATTGGTTATTTATAGGTATTATACCAATGATTTTAATAGTTATAATAATGCTAAATAGGAATGAAAAAATGGATGTAGATACTCAGTCTTTATATAAACAGGAAGAAACGTTTAAAGATAATAAAATTATTATTGAACCTTTAAGTAATGATTTTAAAATAAATAGACCTAATAATGAAGGGTTAAAAACTGGAGAGAAAAATTTGGTTATAACAGGAGAAGCTGATCCAAATAAGGAGTTGTTTATAAATGGTGAAAAGGTTGATATTTATTTTACAGGGAATTTCATTAAAGTTGTTCCTTTAGATATTGGGAAGAACACCTTTGAATTTAAATTAGGGGATAAAATTGAAAATGTAAAAGTTGAAAGAGAATTTAAAATTATAAATTCAATATCTCCAGCTAAGGTGTTAAAAATAGAAGAGGGTAAAAAAATAATTGTTACAGCAAAACTTTATAGTGGAGCTAAAGCTTATGGAATTATTAATGGAGAGAAAATAGAATTAAAACAAATTCAAAGTGAAGAATTTATTGGGGCAAGGGAAACTTCCTATGCAGAGTTTAGTGGTGAATTTATTGCACCAAATGTTTCGAAGGAAAGTAATTTAGGGAAAATTAAAATAGTAGCAGAATATGATGGGAAGACTCAAGAGGAATTTGGAGGAGAAGTAATTATTACTTCAAAAAAAGAAGAGGGTAATAGGATTGCTATTTTAATTAATGATAGTGTTAAGGTATATAATGATGAAAATACTTCGGTAGTTCCATTGTTAGATAAAGCACCATTACCAAAAGGGACTATAGATTCTATTTTAAGTGAAACAATTATTGATTCAAAGGAATATTACAATTTAATGAGTGGAGTGAAGGTGAAAAAGGAAGATGTTCAAATTAAGAGTGAATCATTTTCTACAACAGGAAATAAAATTTCTGAAGGTGAATTAGGTGATAATGATAAATATACAACATTAAAATTGAAAACTGATAGAAAAGTACCATTTACATTAAATTTAACCCCTATGAATTACAAGGATAGTTATAATGATGACTATACCATAAATGAATATAAGCCTACCCAGGTAATTATTAATTTTAATTATACAAATGCTATTAGTGATATTAAAATTAATGATAATAAGTTATTTTCAGATGTGAAAATTAGTGGTAACGAAATTATTTTAGACTTAAAAGAAGGAGCAGGTGGATATAATGGTCATTTCTCTTTTTATGATAAAGATGGCTATTTAAATATTCAATTTACAAATAAAATTAACTCTTTAAAGGGTGCAAATATAATAATTGATCCAGGCCATGGCTTTAGCGGTTCAAAATGGAAGGATAGTGGGGCATTAGGATGGAATGAGATTAATGAGCAAAATTTAAATATTAAAATATCAACACTATTAGAAAAGAAGCTAAGTGAAAAAGGTGCTAACGTTATTAGATTAAAAACAGAAGAAAAGACCTATAAATTGAATGATAGAGGTAAGTTTGCAAGAGAAAATAATGGAGATGTTTATATTTCAATTCACCATAATTCTGGAGGCTTTGGAAAAATAAATGCCACAGAAACATATTATAATACTCCTTTTTCAATGGAGTTAGCAAAGAAGGTAAATGATAGCTTGGTAGATTGCTATAAGAATATTCTATTTAAAGGAAAAAATGATGACTTTAATAGAGGGGATAAAAATAATTCTTTTATAGTTACTTTAGAAAGAGAATGTCCTTCGGTATTAGTTGAAGTTGGATATATGGATAATCCAGTTTCGTTTAATAAGTTAATTGATGAGGAATATCAACTTGAAATAGTAAATAGTATTGTTGAGGGAATTGAAAATTACTGTTATAATAACTAGAGTACAGATGTGACATAAGAAATTGGAGTGAAGATACATGAGATTAAGAAAAAAGCCTTGGGCAAGACCAGAACTAGAAAATTGTGATTTTTTTATTGTTGACCCAAAGAGTAATAAGAATAAGTGGAAAGAGAGCTTTAAGAATAAAAATGAAAAGCTTTATTTAGAGCTAGGTTGTGGTAAGGGAACATTTATTGCAGTTCATGGTTCAGAAAATAAAGATACAAATTATATTGCAATAGATATAAAAGATGAAGTTTTAGTATTAGCTAAAAGAAATATTGAAAAGGCTTATGAGGATGCTGGTGTTTCAATAGATAATATAAAATTCATGTCTCAAGAAATAGGTTTAATTGAGGAAGCTATAGGGGAAGAAGATAAGGTTGATAGAA
>JBOFQV010000226.1:0-2524 GCA_051650705.1 Clostridium sp. | reverse complement strand
TTCCCCCCTCTTGTGAAGTTACAAATGCTGCTGTTCTTAGAGATAATTTTTTATGTCTCTCATTGCATTTAAGGAAGCATTCTAGTGATAAACCTGTATACTCCTCTGGATAAAAATTGTGGCAAGTAAGAAGTTTATTTTTTCTCCCACCTAGATCAATTATGCTATTTACATAAGATGAATCAAAGGACCCATTTATTTCAATATCTAAATTACAGTTATTGTAGGTTAAATAGGCTTCATAAAATCCATTAAAAGCTCCATCTAGTCTAAGTCCTGTTGCTCCTAGCTCCTCAAAAAATTTAAAATCCTGTGGATCAACTTCAATAACTTTTAGAACTTCTGGGTTTATGTCTACAAAAACTTCCATCCCTAATTCTCTACCAAGGTTTAATAATTTTCTATATCTATCAACCTGCTCTAATGCCTTTTCTTTATTTTTATCTATTTCTAAAAAAGAAGTAAAAATTCTTTTATATCCAAGACCTGCTGCTTTTCTTATATATACTTCATTTTCCTCTACCTTACTTTGTAAAGGATATATACTAATTCCTAGTGCCATTTTGTTTCTCCCTTTTTCTTTTATTCAGTAATTTCTTCTTGTCTATCCATTAGTTTTACAAATGGTAGGTAAATTCCTACTGCTATTGCTAAGTTTACTATTGCAAGTGCTGCACCTGTCCAATGCATTCCTGTTGCAAAGAATGCTCTTAAAATTGGTGGTGTTGTCCATGGTACTGTTGCTACAACAGGATGAACAAGTCCTGTACTAACTGCAAAGTATGATACTGCTCCAAGTATACCTGGTACTATAATAAATGGTATAAATAACATTGGATTTAAAATTATTGGTAATCCAAATATTAATGGTTCATTAATGTTAAATACTCCAGTTGGTCCTGCTAATGCTAATAAAACCTTATGTCTTCTTCTATTAACTATGAACATTGATATAAGAAGTGCTATTGTACAACCGGCTCCTCCCATGTATACAAATGCTGCTAAGAACTCTGGTGATAATACGTTATATTGTGACCAATCTGTAACACCTTGAGCATACATTTCAATGTTTTCCATTCCTTGTTGTCCTAAAACTGCTCCAACAATTGGTCCCATGATATTTGAACCATGTATTCCAAAGAACCAAAGGAATGAAATTAAAACTGGTATAAATATTGCAGCAAACACATTATTTGTAAATCCTTTAAGTGGCGCTGCTACAACTATGTTTATTAATTCATTTAGTGATTTTCCACCAGTAAATGAGGTAACAAGGAATGTAAGTATTCCAAATATAATAATTGTAAGTGCTATAGGAAATAATGTAGAAAAAGAATCACTTACAGCTGGGGGAACTGAATCTGGCATTTTAACCTTCAGTTTTTTAACCTTAGTTAATCTATGTAATATTTCTACAGAAATTAATGCTACTATCATACAAGTAAATAGTGCTGTTGCACTAAAGTTTGAATAATGTATCCATCCATAGGCTTGCTCTATTGCTTGTGTTAATTGAACTTCTGCCATCCATGGAACTGTAATTAGGTATGCTGCTAATGCAAGTGCACCACCTTCATGGCCCTTATGGTCATAACTCTTCCATAGAGATTGTCCAATTGACATACATATTAATAGGGCATACATATTTAATGTTCCCCAGGTTATATTTTGACATACATTCCAAATTGATTGTCCTATTTGTGTGTTCATTAGGAAATCTTGATATGCTGGTATTTGAAGATTTTGAACAAGTGTTGATAAGGAAGCTATTATTATAATTCCTAGCAAACTCATCATTCCTGTTGAAATTGCCTTTATGTACTTTAAATTACCTATTTTCGCTGCTACTGGAGCAACTTTTAAATCCATGATTTCAATAAATTTGTTCATTACTTTTTCCTCCTTGATAATGTTTACATGTTTATTATATACCCATATAAAATTACCAATCCAGTTTTTATATTCCTATTTTGATAGGAAATTTTTTAGTTTTTTGATTCTACATAAAATTTCTCTAATATTTCAAATACCTCTTCAACAGTATTTTTACTTAAAATTCCTTCTCTAACCTCTTCCTTATTTAAAATCTTATTTAATATAATTCTCAATAAAATCCCTTCCTTACTATTATTTTCAGTTAAAATATTACTTTCTTGACCACATTCAAAATTAAATGAGCTAAACAAAAGATTAATAAGTTCTTCCTTTCGTTCCTTAGTTCCTTTCTTTAATAAATATAAATTATTATAAAAATCACTATAGATATTCTTAAAAAAATTGCTTTTATTCTTTATATAAACCTCCTGTAAAGATGAAGCAACCTTCATATTATCCTTTTTATCAAAGAATTTATTAACCATAACAACATTCTTATACCTCATTGCAATATTATTTGTAGAGAAAATAATATGGTGATTTCCAACATCCTCTTCAACACTGGTATATTCAGTAATTCTTATATTAAAACCCTGTACTAGGTTTATAATTTCCTTTCTAATATAGACTAAATTACTATAGCTGTTTG
>JBOFQV010000225.1:0-9757 GCA_051650705.1 Clostridium sp. | reverse complement strand
AAGAAAGATTAAATGATGCAGTAACTAGGGTTGTGGAGCTAAAAATAAAAAGAGGGCTTATTGGCGGAAGTGATGAAAAGAGCAAGGTTGAAAAACAAAACTTTGCTACAGAAATTGTTGGATGTAAAGAGCACAAAATAATAGAGAGAGAAATTGCTTCAAAGGCTGTAACAGTAGTTAAAAATGAGGGTAATATGTTACCAATGAAGCTTGAGGACGGAAAAACTATTGGAGTTATAGATTATTACACAATTATTGAGGGTGCAGGAGCATACTCTTTTGGAAGTCCAGGAATATATAATGCTTTAGAAAAAATTAAGATGGAACAAAAATATCAAAAGCTTAAAATTAAGAAGACACCAATAATTTTTGAAGGGTCACAAACCGGGATAAAAGTACAATCAACTATGGAGGAGCTTAAGAAGAATATAGATGAGTGTGATTATGTTATATTTGCACCATATCAATATGACACAGGAGCAATATATGCACCAATGTTATTTTTACCAAAAGAGGCACAATTAATAGTAAACGAGCTTGTTGATTATGCAAATGAAACAAATAAACAATATGCTTATATAGATGTAAAGGATCCTTATGATGTAGCGTACCTTCCACAGGCCAAAAATATGATTAATGCATATGCAAATGTGGGTGGAGATATAGTTTCAGGAATGGAATATAGAGAAGTAGCAAATGTAGAAATGGCAGTTAGAGCAGCTTTTGGATTAATTGATACAACAGGTATTTTACCAGTTGATGTTAAGAAGGCAAATGATAATAATGTTGTTTATAAGGCTGGAGAGGGAATTAAGTTAAATAAAATTACTGATGGATATATTTATAAGACAGAAGTGTTAGAAGAGGATAAGGGAATTACACCTCTTAATATAGCACTAGGAATGGGTATTCTAGTTGTTGGAGCTCTTATAGTATTGATTTCTAGAAAAAAAGAATATATAGAAAGTTAAAAGTGAGAGGTGGATGCTTATTATTGAGATAAGTATCCACTTTTTTTATTACAAAATGATTACTTTAATTGTAATTCGTTACATAATATGGTAATAATATATATAGATGAATATATATAGATGAATATATAATGGGTTATTAGAATGGGAGAGGGTAAAATGAAGAAAAGGAGTTGTTTATTATTAGTAGTATTAAGCTTTATGCTACTAATAGTTGGGTGTACAAAGTCACAGAAACCAAAGGAGGAGGGAGCAGTTGAAGCAATTGCACCGCCAGAAAAAATTGAAACAATAGAAATAATGGCAATAGGGGATTTATTAATTCATGGTGATTTTAATCCAGCTCAATTTGATAATAATAGTGGAAAATACGATTATAATTCAAACTTTGCTTATATGAAGGACATACTTTCATCACCAGATTTAACAATTGCAAATCTTGAAACTACATTATCAGGAAAAGAGAATGGAGGATTTTCAGGGTACCCAGTTTTTAATACTCCAGACGAGTTTGCAGAAGCAGTGAAAAATACAGGGATAGATGTAGTTCCACATATGAATAATCACTCAATGGACAAGGGTGCAAATGGATTTAAAAGAACAAGAAAAACACTTGTAGATAATGGTCTTCAGCCAATTGGGACAAGAGAAAAATTAGAAGATAAGAAGTATATAATAAAAGATGTAAAAGGAATTAAGGTGGGAATAAACTCCTATGGATATAGTACAACTACAAATACTGGACAAAAAGCCTTGAATGGTATTCCAGTGCCAAATGATGTGGGAGAGCTTATGAATACCTTTGATATAAACAATGTAGAGAAATCCTTTGATGAAATGAAAAAAGATATTAATGATATGAGAGCAGATGGAGCCGATATTATTGTATTTTATATGCATTGGGGAGATGAGTATGCGCAGGAGCCAAATCAAGGGCAAAGAAAGATTGCACAGTTTTTAGCAGATAACAATGTAGATATTATATTTGGTACACATCCACATAGAATTCAGCCAATAGAAACATTAAAATCTAAGGATGGAAAGCATGAAACTCAAGTTATTTATTCTATGGGGAATTTTATATCAGGTCAAAGAATAGAATCAGTTAATAGAAACTATACAGAAGATGGTGTTATGACATCTGTAAAGGCAAGTAAAAACTTTACAACTGGTGAAATAAAGGTTGAAAAACCAACTTACTTACCAACTTGGGTAAATCTTACTTTAGAAAATGGTAAGAAGAAATATCAAACAGTTCCAGCAACAGTTTTTGAGGGAGAATATATTACTCCAGATAAGCTTAAGAGAATACAAGATTCTTTAAAAAGAACAGATGAGGTTATTAAAATGTATGATTCTTCACTTATGCATTGGAAAAAATAAAATATTTTAAAATAAATATTGAAACTTTAATAAAAATAGGGTTATAATATATAAAAACTAATAATTGTAAAAGATAGTGATTAGAAGGAGTAATCTTTGAGAAACTTTTAAGAGAGCCAAAGTGTGGTGTGATTTGGTAAGTGACCTTAGATGAAGCAGTCTATGAATTTCTTATTGAGAACTAAGAAGATTTTCTTAATGTAGATAAAGACGAATTCCTCACGTTATAGAGGATAGAAACAATACTTTTGTTTCTTACTGAGTGAATAGAAATTTTCTATTTATTAGGGTGGTACCGCGAAGTAATTCCTTCGTCCCTTTTTTGGGATGGAGGATTTTTTTATATAAAAAATTAGCAAGGAGGATATTAAAGATGGATGAAATTTTAGAAATTTTAGAGAAGAACAGTAGATATACTGATGAGCAAATAGCTGTTATGGCGGGAAAGACTGTTGAGGAGGTTAGAGAAGCCATAAGAGACTATGAGGAGAGAAGTATAATTGCTGGGTACACTACATTAATCAACTGGGAAAATACAGGGAAAGAAACTGTTACAGCATTAATTGAAGTTAGAATTACTCCACAAAGAGGGGTTGGCTTTGATAAGGTTGCAGAAAGAATTTATCAATTTTCACAAGTTAAGGCATGCTATTTAATGTCCTCAGGGGGATTTGATTTAACAGTTATAGTTGAAGGAAAAACAATGAAAGAAGTTGCTATGTTTGTATCATCAAAACTAGCTATTCAAGAATATGTTGTAGGGACAGCAACTCATTTTGTTTTAAAGAAATATAAGGATCATGGAACAATATTTAAAGAAGAGAAGAGAGAGAATAGAGAGGTGTTATTCGTATGATAATGGAAAATATGATAGTTGATAACGTAAGAAATATGCCACCTTCAGGAATAAGAAAATATTTCGACCTTATAAATGAAATGGATGATGTAATATCACTTGGTGTTGGAGAACCTGATTTTGTTACTCCATGGAATGTTAGAGAAGCTGGAATATATTCATTGGAAAAAGGGCACACTCATTACTCTTCAAATGCAGGATTTATTGAGTTAAGAAGGGAAATAGCAAATTATTTAGAAAGAAGATTTGATTTAAAGTATGACCCAAGTAATGAAATATTAGTAACAGTTGGAGGAAGCGAAGGAATTGATATTGCACTTAGAGCATTAGTTGGACCAGGAGATGAGGTAATTATTCCAGAACCTAGCTTTGTTGCTTATCAAGGGTGTACAGCTTTCACAGGAGCAACTTCAAAGGTTATTAATTTAAGAGCAGAGGATGAATTTAAATTAACTCCAGAACTATTAAAAGAGGCTATTACAGATAAGACAAAGGTTTTAGTTCTTCCATTTCCAAACAACCCAACAGGGGGAGTAATGAACAGAGAAGAACTTCAAAAAATTGTTGATGTTTTAAAGGACAAGGATATTATTGTTTTATCTGATGAAATATATGCAGAATTAACCTATGGTGGAGAGCATGTATCAATAGCTAGCTTTGAAGAAATGTATGAAAAAACTTTAGTTGTAAGTGGCTTCTCAAAGGCTTATGCAATGACAGGGTGGAGACTTGGATATATTTGTGGACATCCTGTACTAATAGATGCAATGAAGAAGATTCACCAATATGCATTAATGTGCTCCCCAACAACAGCTCAATATGCAGCAATAGAAGCGCTTAAAAATGGGGATGATGATGTAAAGGAAATGACAAAGGAATATAACAGAAGAAGAAGAGTTCTTGTGGATGGTTTTAGAAAAATGGGACTAGATTGTTTTGAACCACTTGGAGCATTTTATGTTTTCCCTTGTATTAAATCTACTGGAATGACTTCAGATGAATTCTGTGAAAAGTTGCTGTTACAAGAGAAGGTTCTTGTGGTTCCAGGAAGTGCTTTTGGAGCATGTGGAGAAGGCTTTATTAGAGCTTGTTATGCATCTTCAATGGAAAATATCATGGATGCAATAAAAAGAATGGAAAGATTTATTAAAGCTAATAAAAAATAAGATTTTTTAATGAATTACGATTCATAGAGGGCGAAAGCTCTCTTTTTTTATTGAATTTCGACTTTTGATAAATATCTACTGTGTGGTATTATAAAGTATAGTGGAAATGATACATATTTTATGATAGTAGATAGGAGGAGAAGTTGTGAGTAATAAAACACAGGACTTAGGAAAAGGTTCAGTAGCAAAATTGTTGTTTACTTTGGCAGTACCAGCTATAATTGCTCAAATAGTTAATGTTTTATATAACATTATTGATAGAATTTTCATTGGTAGAATTGAAAATGGTGAAATAGCAATGGCGGGTGTAGGTGTTGCTTTTCCAATTATAATAATTGTTTCAGCATTTAGTGCATTACTTGGAATGGGAGGAGCCCCTCTTGCAGCAATTAAGATGGGTGAAAAGGATAATGAAGGTGCTGAAAAAATAATGGGGAACTCAGTTTCCTTACTAGTTATTGCATCAATAATATTAACAATTGGGATTTTAATTTTTAGAGAGCCAATTCTTTGGGCTTTTGGAGCAAGTGAAGCCACAATTGGTTATGCAATGGACTATATTACAATATATCTTATAGGAACAATCTTTGTACAAATTGCAATGGGATTAAATCCATACATAAATACTCAAGGTTTTGCTAAAATAGGTATGTACACTGTTATGCTTGGAGCGGTAATAAACATAGCATTAGACCCAATATTTATTTTTGGATTTGGACTTGGTGTTAAGGGAGCTGCTATTGCTACAATATTAGCACAAGCAGTTTCAGCAGCATGGGTATTATTCTTCCTACTTGGGAAGAAGAGTGTATTAAAAATAAGAAAAGAAAATTTAAAGCTAGATAAGAAGATTACATTGGGAATTCTAGCTCTAGGAGTATCACCATTTATAATGCAATCAACAGAAAGTTTAGTTTTAATATCATTAAACAATCAGCTTTTAAAATATGGTGGAGATTTGGCAGTTGGGGCAATGACAATAATGGCAAGTATAATGCAAATTATCATGCTTCCAAACATGGGATTAACACAAGGTGCTCAACCAATTATTTCATATAATTATGGAGCAAAGAAATTTGATAGAGTTAAGAAGACGTTTAAGCTTCAAATAGCGTGCACAACAGCTTATACAACACTTATGTGGGCTTTATTAATGATTGTACCAGAAGTTTTTGTTGGAATATTTAATAATAAGCCAGAGCTAGTGGAGATTACTAGCTGGAGTATAAGAATTTATTTTGCAGGTATATTTATATTTGGTGTACAGGCAGCTTGCCAACAAACATTCCTAGCATTAGGACAAGCAAAGAAGTCACTAATTTTAGCTTTACTTAGAAAGATAATTATATTAATTCCATTAGTATTCATTCTTCCAATGTTCTTTGAGGATAAATTAATGGCAACACTTTTAGCAGAGCCAGTTGCAGATATTGCAGCAGCTATAACAACATTAGTTTGCTTTATATTATTTTATAGAAAAGCCTTTAATGATAAGGAAGAAGGGGTAATTTAAGAAAATTTAATAGATAATGTTTAAGGATTTTGAGGATGCAAGTAGTTGTATCCTCCTTTATATTGAAAATTTATCAATTTAATAAAATTTTTGTGAAGCCAAAAAAGATATTGTAATTGTATGTTCTTTTATGACATAATAGAAAAATAGTTTATTTAGAAGTGAGGTAAGAAGATATTATGAAAATAGGTTTTGATCACGAGAAATATTTAGAGGAACAATCAAAGTATATATTAGAAAGAGTAAACAACTATGACAAATTATATCTTGAGTTTGGAGGAAAGTTATTATTTGACCTTCATGCAAAAAGAGTGTTACCTGGCTTTGATGAAAATGCAAAAATAAAATTATTACATAAGCTTAGAGAAAAAGTTGAAGTTGTTATTTGTGTATATGCAGGGGATATCGAAAGAAACAAGATTAGAGGAGATTTCGGTATAACATATGACATGGATGTTTTAAGACTTATAGATGATTTAAGAGGATATGACCTTGAGGTTAACAGTGTGGTAATTACAAGGTTCAGTGGACAACCAGCAACTACAGTATTTATAAACAAACTTGAAAGAAGAGGAATCAAGGTTTATAAGCACGAAGCAACTAAGGGATACCCAATAGATGTTGATACAATTGTAAGTGAAGAAGGGTACGGAAAGAATCCTTACATTGAAACAAGTAAACCAATAGTTGTTGTAACTGCACCAGGACCTGGAAGTGGAAAACTAGCTACTTGTCTAAGTCAGTTATACCATGAAAATAAGAGAGGAAATGCAGCAGGGTACTCAAAATTTGAAACATTCCCAGTATGGAACGTTCCATTAAAGCACCCATTAAATATTGCATATGAAGCAGCTACAGTTGATTTAAAGGATGTTAACATGATTGACTCATTCCACTTAGATGCATACAACAAAATGGCTGTTAACTACAATAGAGATATTGAAACATTCCCAGTGCTTAAGAGAATTATTGAAAAGATTACTGGAACTGATTCTGTTTATAAGTCACCAACAGATATGGGTGTTAACAGGGTTGGATATGGAATTGTTGATGATGAAGTTGTTAAGGAAGCTTCAAGACAAGAAATTATTAGAAGATACTTTAAAACTAGCTGTGAATACAAAAAAGGTTATGTTGATAAAGAAACTTTTGATAGAAGTAAGCTTATAATGGAAGAGTTAAACTTAAAGGAAAGCAACAGAAAAGTTGTTGCACCTGCAAGAGAATACTCAGCAAAGCTTAAGGAAACTGCTGAAAAGAATGATGTTTGTCCAGTTGTTGCATTAGAACTTCATGATGGAACAATTATTACAGGAAAGACTTCAAACATAATGGAAGGAACAGCAGCTGTACTTTTAAATGCAATTAAGCATTTAGCTCATGTAAGTGATGCTCTACACCTTTTATCACCAGTTGTTTTAGAACCAATTAAGAATCTTAAGGAAAAGACTCTTGGAAACAAGAATTCTTCTTTAAATAGTGAAGAAATTTTAATGGCTTTAAGTATTTGTGCAGCAACAAATCCAACAGCACAATTAGCTTTAGATCAATTAACTAAGCTTAAGGGATGTCAAGCTCATTCAACTACAATTATTTCAAGTAATGATGAGCAAACATTTAGAAAGCTTGGAGTGGATATTACTTGTGATCCAGAATGGCCATCAGCTAACCTTTTCTACAATAATTAGTATATAGGGTCACTATGTGACATTAATTTTTGGAACTCCCTTTGGGAGTTCTTTTCTTATCTTCTCAAGAAGATAAGAATAAATAGAGAGATTTATAAAAATACTAAGGGAGAAAGGAAGTGATATTATGGCTAAGGCAGGTATGAAAAGACCAGATCCAAATCAGGCTCATGGAACAGAGAGCAATCATAAACCACGCTTTAACAAACATAATCCAGCTACTGATGTTCCAGAAATACAAGGAGCTGCAAAAACTGGAAATAAGAAAGCTAAACCACTTTAAAAACAAAATTTATAATGGTATAATTACCATAATGATACAAAAGAAAACCATGCACAGAAAAGGTGCGTGGTTTTACTTTTTTATAAGAGGTGATTAAGAATGAAAATGGAAATTTATAATGGAACTTATGCAGTGTGTAGACTAGAAAATGAAGATGTTTTACCTACATGGATACCAACTAAGAATTTTTATAACATCACAAGAACAGAAGAAGAATTAAGTATAGTTTGCTTTGATAAAAATATTCCAAGTAATGTTAAGTGCGAGAGGGATTTTAAGCTTTTAAAGATTGTAGGACCTTTGGATTTTTCTTTAATTGGAATATTATCAAAAATAAGTAGTGCGTTAACGGAGGCTAAAATAAGCCTATTCGCAATTTCTACTTATGATACTGATTATATTATGATAAAAAAGTGGGATTTAGAAAAGGGAATTGAAGCTTTAAATAGTGTGGGAATAGATGTAGAGAAACTATAAATATCAAAAATTAAATGTGAGATTTCAAAAAAATAATGCATTTTTCATCAAAATATTTGAAATAATAATAAATAAAAACACATTTCTCGTTGTTAGCTTAAGTGTAATATGGTATATTCTAAATAGAAAGTGCTAAGGAGGAATATATTTTGGAGAAAATCGCTTTATTAACAGATAGCAGTTGTGATTTAAAACATGAAGACTTAAAAAAGTATAATATAAATATGTTACCATTTAGAATCATTTATTCTGATAGGGAGTATTTGGACAAGATAACAATGTCATCTGAAGAAATGTACAAAACTTTAGAAGGTGGAGAACATCCAACAACTTCACTTCCAGACTTAAAATATTCTACGGAAGTATTAGAAAGACTTCAAGAGGAAGGGTTTACTGATATAATTGTAGTAACCGTTTCAAGTAAGCTTTCAGGGACATATAATAGTATTAGATTATTTAGTGAGGATTATCCAAAAATGAAATTCCACTTCTTTGACTCTAAGACGTTAGGATATCCAGTTGGAGCAATATGTATGGAGGTTTCTAAGCTTATATCAAAGGGTGAAAGTGTAGTTGAGATAATGGATAAGCTAGAAGATATAAGAAGTAGAGTAAATGGATATGTAACATTGGATACTTTAGAATATTTAATTAAGGGTGGAAGAATGGGAAGAGTTCAAGGAACTTTAGGACAAATCCTAAACATTAAACCAATAATTCACCATTCTGAAGCAGGAGAGCTTTATCCATATGGTAAGGCAAGAGGAAGAAAGCAAGCATTATCAAAGCTAAGAGGTATTGTTACAGAGTACTTAGACAAGGGTAAATGTAGATTATGGGTTTTAAATGGAGATGCATTAGATGAAGCAAAAGCATTTTTTGAGACATTTAAGGATCATCCAAATATAACAGATATTAGCTTCGAAACAATTGGAGCAGCAATGGGTGTACATACAGGGCCAAAGGCAGTTGGAGTTTGTATATTAGAAGAGAAATAGTAAAATAGTAAGGGACTGTTGAATAACAGTCCCTTTTAAGATATAATTAGTAATTGGATTATATGTAATAAAATGTAATTATTAGTTTTTGTAAGGAAAATGTGAGGGAATAATGAAGGAATCAAAGGAATTTATTTGTATAAGATACCTTGTTCTTATTGCAATTGCACTACAGATGATAATTGGATATAAGGATGAAAGCATAATTTCAGTTATATTCATATGTTTATTTGTAATTAACAATCAAATAAGGTTATTTTATTTAGAGGGCAAGCTAAACTATGTCTCTGTTGCGGTAGAGTTTATAATGGCTCTTTTAGTTTATAACATATATGGTGGAAACCTTATTATATATGCAGTTTCAGGGATAATTGATTGTTTTATAATCTTAGACCTATATTATTCAAAGTATATTTTAGGTG
>JBOFQV010000224.1:0-4334 GCA_051650705.1 Clostridium sp. | reverse complement strand
TTCTTTTAACGCCCATACTTTTCTCATTTTAGAGGTTGAATTTCCATCACAGGTTAACTGTGGTTTTTTTCCACCAACAATTAAAATACTTGTCTTTTTAGTTACAGTTCCTCCAGTTGTTGCTCCAAGCTTTCTTACAATGGACATTCCTTCAGCTCTTCCCATGGACATTAATGGCCCTGTAAAAACTACAGTTTGCCCTTCAAAAAACTCTTTTCCACCGTCCCACTTGTCCATGTTTATTATTTCTTTTCTTTCTGCCCTTTTTCTGTTTGAGGTTTTAAACTCCCCTTTTTTCACTCTAACAGGAGTATACCCTCTTTCAAATAGACTTCCTGATTTCATTCCTATGTTATTTTCTATATCCTCTAATGTGTCCCCATTAATTTCATCTAATATATTTAAAAGAACATTTGCACAGGCAGATGCATCAGCTTGGGCATCATGGTGATTAAATTCATATCCTAAGAAATCATTAATTGTATTAAGCTTAGCATTTTCTAATTCCTTATAAAAATTTCTCCCTGCAACCATAGTGCAAAGATATTCAAAGCTTGGATATTCAATTTCATATGTATCTAGAGTTCTTCTCAAAACACTAATGTCAAAGGAAGCATTGTGAGCAACAATAATTTTTTCATGAAGATAGGGTTTTATTTCATCCCATAACTCATTAAACTCCCTTTCATTTTCAACATCCTTTTCTCTAATACCATGAATCATTATATTCATATTAGAGAATCTCATTTCCTTAGGCTTAATTAAATAATATTTTTCCTCAACTATTTTATTATTTGAAACAACTGTTATCCCTAAGGAACAGGGACTATTTCGTTTCTCATTAGCTGTCTCAAAATCTATTGCAACAAAATCCATTGCTTCTCCTTTCATCAAAAGGTGCCTGACACGTGCCTGACACGTGTCAGGCACCTCTCTTGCACCTTAAAAGGGATGTATCTTTTTTTTGATACATCCCTTTTTTCTTTTTTATAATATTTCTCTTTAATTTTTATAGTTTTTAAGTTTAGCTTTTTTATTTTTACTTTTATAAAAATAAAATATATCACAATATTTTATTCTTGTGAAGACATTGAACTTAGGTTATTTCCTTCTTTACCATCTGGCTTAGTTCTTAAATACTCTTCTCCTTTTCTTGAATGAGAAATAATAACACCTTCTATTCCTCCATTTTTAGCTCTTTCCACTCCAGCTTGTTTTTCTAGAGTTTCTCCACTACTTAAAACATAATGAGTTATTTCCCCACTACTGTTTTTTATTGTTTCTTGAATTTTATCTGCCATAAATCTCACCTCTTAGAATTATTTTTCCAAAGTAAAATTTAATTATACCTAACACCATTTGTTATTTTTTTAATTTTTACTAAGCTTCTCTGCCCCTTACACTATCTCTTTATCATAATTTAAGTCTTCAATTTCATATTTTTTACCTTTAAAAACAAATCCTTGCCTTTTCCTAACCATAATACCACTCCCCATATATTTTTATTTAATTGTACACCCTTTTTTTGCTTTTATAGCATTTTTATTGTATAATTTACCCTAAAAAGATATACTCTAATACTATAAAACTTTTATTTGGGAGGGATTCAATATGAACGAATTAAATGATATTTTAGGAATAAATCTTTCACTAGCAAATATTTCAGATATTAATGAAGAACATTTAATTTCCTTAAAAAATACAAATCACTATACCCAAAGTAATTTTTATTTTTGGCTTTATGAAAAGTCTTTAGAAATTCTAGAGGATCACGAACTTGCCTATGTTAATTATTTAATGTCTTATTACATCTTTATAATATATACTCCATTAAACTATGAAAAAATAGCATTCATCTTAGCAAAAAAGGCAGCTCATTTACACAGAGATGTAAAATACTTAGAGTGGCTTTTAATTTTCTCAACTCTTCCACTAGATTTAATTTCTGTTTATGACAGTATTAATTTAGCTGAGGAAGTTATTGAGTTAAATCCTGAAAGTATGACAGCAAAGACAATACTAGAAATGTTTTAAACATAATGGATGTCCCGAAATCAGGACATCCTTTTTTCATATAATTTGTAAACTTTATTAACATTTGTAACTTTATGTTATATAATTAAATTAATCAATGTTATGGAGGTAATTTATGAAATTTAAGGACTATTTATTTTTAGGATTTCTATTATTGCTATTATTAGTTTCACTTTATACAGATAGTGTGTTTCTACAAGCTTTAACCTTATTATCCTTAGCAATTATCACATTATATTTCACATCAAAAGAGTACAAAATTTATAATAAAAATAAAGCAAATACTTCAAACCAAATAGTATGTTTCAAAAATGATTCCCTAGGATTTTCATCATTATTTATATTTACATTATTCTTAGTATCTCTACGCAATCTAGAAGAATTATTTAATCCCGTTGCTTTTGGAAGCTATGATAGAGGTATGCTTATATACTCAACAGTTTGTAGTCTTGCTCTTTTAATTTCACTTATATTAGATGTGTTGCAAAAGTATATTTGTATTCCCTATGTATTTAAAAATGGTTTTTTATTTACTGATGGAACCATAAAATACTTTAGCCATATAGATAAGATAGAAAGTAAATTAACAACTTCAGAAACTTCTAGAAAGCTTAATATTTTCAGTAATGGTGCAGTTTATGAAAAAAAGATATCCTTAAAGGACTATGATAACTTTAAAACTTATATTAATGAAAATTCATGTATTCAAATAATAGAAAAAGATGCTTTTAGTTAAATAATGAAGAACCTGTCCCACAAGTGATTTAAAAATCATCTACTAGGACAGGTTCTTTTTATATGTTAAACAAATTTATTCCATTCTCCTTAAAGCTCTCTAAAACTTCAACTTTTTGATTATATGCTCCAAATAATAATAGTCCCCTTTAACCTCTTGAACCTTTTGACTTTCAATAATACTCTTTCTCTCAAGCTCCTCAACCCTATTTTTAACCCTAATTATCTCGTTCTTTAGTTCATTTAGTAAGCTTTTAATTTCCTTTAACTCATCATCACTCTTATTCTCTTCAGAAATTTCAGCCATAGTTATAGCAACCTGAGGCTCCTCCTCTAATACCTTTTTTTCTGGAATTTCATTGCACTCCTTACATTGAATAATTGCAGATCCCTCTTCCTTATTAATTCTAATTTTAAAAACATCTCCCCCACAAGAACAACGTGGAGCATATATTTCATCATTACCAATCTTAAGCTGATTTTTAATATCCCCACAATTCTTACATTTAAACTTAACCTTTCCCATTTCACTAACTAAAAGAAACTCTGTTTCATGACATTCCTTACATAATAAAGTTATTCTCATATAAACCCCTCCCACTAAATCAATATTAATAAAAATATATGATTACCATTTTAAAATTATGTCAAAGAAGTTTTTAAACTTAAAGTTAAAAGGAGCGTAATCAACGCCCCTTTAATTCTGAAATTCTCTTTTAATATTTCCCCATTTATTTTTATTATTTTTAAATCTTAAAAAAGCTAAAAATCTAAAAACACTAACAACTTGTCTATAACCAATACCCTCAAAAATGCTAATTATACAAAGCTTTATGGTTTGAAACTTCGAATTCTTTCTTTGAAATAAGTATCCATCCAAAACAATTGAAAAAACAGATATAAAAAATCCATTAACTAAAATTATTAAGGTGTATAAGGTTAAAAACCCCAAATCTACTCTTCCCATAAAAATTGTAATAATCAAATATACTAGTCCAAAAAACTCAATTAATGGAGTAAATAACTCAAAAAACATAAAGTATAATTTTGAAAAGAACCATCTAAAAGAAATTACCATTTCCTTATGAATCATCATACAATGAATCAACCCAATTTGCCATCTAACTCTTTGACTTTTTAACCCTTCTAAATTTCCAGGTGCTTGAGTGTAACAAATTGCATCAGGAGCAAAGGCAATTTTGTACTCCTCACCACTTTTCATAAAATACTTGTGAAGCCTCATTACAAGCTCCATATCCTCTCCAACTGTATCACTTTTATATCCCAAAATCCTTATTACAGCATCCTTTTTAAAGGCTCCAAAGGCTCCAGAAATAATCAAATTCATATTCCACTTATCTAACGCTAGTCTACTAAACAAAAATGCCCTTAAATACTCAATAACCTGAAAACATTCAATTAATCCTTTATAGTTTTTGCTCCCACTAACCTCCCCATCTCTTATGGTAATAAAATTAGAAATTTTAATATTTCCTCCAACACCAATTGTATTTTTATTTTTCAAAAAAGGCTTAACTATATTCTTTAGTGAATCCCTTTGAAGC
>JBOFQV010000223.1:0-21622 GCA_051650705.1 Clostridium sp. | reverse complement strand
GGTATATTTGTTCTCTCTTTAACCCTAAAGCAAGTGCTGATTCCTCCTGTATTCTTGGTAGAGATGTTATTGCTCCCCTTACCAAATCTCCCATTTCTGCTGTTCCCCACAATGAAAACACTAATATACATACAAAAGTTCCATCTAAGTGAATATTAAGCCATTTGGCCACTCCAAAATAACCAATAAACAGCCAAACCAGTATTGGAATTATTCTTATTGCCTCAAGATATAAGTTGGATATTAATTTAATCCATCTTGATTTTGAGGTCATTATTATTCCAAATAGAACCCCTAAAATTAATGATATAGCTACTGAAATAAATGCTGTTTTTCCTGTTACAAAAAGTCCCTCTAATAATCTTTCTAAGTTCTTGCCATCAAAAAGTCCATCATACCCCATAAGCTGCAAACCTAACCTTTCTTTCAATAAATCTAATTCCAATGGACATTGGTAAAAGTATTATTAAATAGGATATGATCAGCATTGTTAAAGCCTCATTTGTCTTATAATACATTCCTATTATGTCCTTAGTAACAAACATTAGATCTGCAAGTGCTATTGCACCAACTATTGAAGTTTCTTTTAATAAGAATAAACAATTTGCTCCAATTGATGGAATAGCTATTGAAAAAGCCTGTGGCAAAATAATGTATCTAAATACTTGTATCTTTTTTAGTCCCACACTTAATCCACTTTCTATTTGAGATTTTGATATTGCCTCCAAGCCCCCTCTAAGACTTTCTGCCATATAGCTTCCTCCAAGGAATGCTAGTCCAATTATTCCACAGGTAAATCCAGATAAGTGTACTCCAACCTTTGGTAATCCATAATAAAGAAAAAACAACTGAATTAATAATGGTGTATTTCTAGATAACTCAACATATATTTTCCCTATTTGCTTCACTACTTTGATATTGAAATATATTGTTGTACTCACAAATAACCCAATTAAAATTGAAAGTATAATTCCCCAAAATGCAATTTCTAAAGTTAATTTTCCCCCTTCTATAAACATAGGAATATTCTTTATCAAAAATTCAAAATCCATATGTACCCTCCTTTTCTAAAGAATAAAAAAACGCCTCTTGCAATTTGCAAGAGACGAATAAATCCGTGGTTCCACTCTAATTAAGTAGATAAATCTACTTCACTTTTATTGGCTGTAAAGGGCTCCCCTTATCACTCTACTACTACTTCAAGGACAAGCTCCAAAGTGCACTTCATGTTAAATTTCATTGCTAGCTCTCACCTCTTCTAGCTCTCTTTAAACTTCCTTTAACACTACTCTCTTTTTCCTCGCTTTTATTTCCTACTATTCCGCTATGGATTATAGTATTTATTATACGCGAAAAGATTTTTACTTCAAGTATTTTTTCTAACATTTTTTGTAAATTACTTTTGAATAAAATGAACCTAAATTAATATATAAACCTTATGTACCTAGATTTTGTAATTTCTCAACAAAATAAATGGGACTGTTTCAAAAACAGTCCCAAAATATTAACCTACCTTTTTAAGTCTTATATTATCATAATAACTTAAATCAACCCCACCACTAACAAATCTTAGAGTTATAGTAACAGGACTTCCATCACTTTTGTAATAATCAATACACGAATAAACAGCACCTGTACTTCTTTTAAAAACCTTATTATTTGTTACAGCATCTCCACCTTGTCCACCATCTTCAAATATAACCCAGTTTCCAAAAAACACTTCAACATTAATAGTATTATCATCAATAACACTAACCTTTAGTTTGTAGATATGCTTGCTTCCTCTATTATCTTTTGCCACTTCACCCTCATATGTTCCCCCAATATTCTTAAATAACTTAAGCTCATTAAGCTCCGCTATATAAGAATTTAGCTTCCCTTTTTGCTCCTCATTTAAGGCTTCATTCTGTAGTGAAGCAATAAGTCTATCACACTCTTCAACATTCTTATTCACAAGGCTTTCTTTAATTTTATTTAAAACTCCATCAATTTTAGCTGATTTAGCCTTCTCAATCTCTATTTTTATAAATCCATTTAAATCATTAATCTTCTTAAAGGCATCCTTAAAGCTCCCCTCATTAATTAAAGCTTCAATCTCCTTAATTCCATTAATAATTTTACCCTTGTTCTCATCACTTAGTTCTTCAATATATGTGTTTTTAATTCCCTCAAGACTCTTTAAAGCCTTTTCCTTATTTTTATCATAAAATACCTTGTCAAGCTCCTTTGCCCTTGTAATTAACGCATCTACCTTGTCATTCTCTTTATTTTCTATTGCATAATTTGATGCCCCAATTAACTCCTCATAGCTACTTTTATCCCCTTCTTCTACCAAGTAAGCTTCAAGCTTTCCAACAAGACTCTTTAGTTCATCTCTTTTACTATTATTGTGATTATTATTTTTAATAATGTAAACAACAATAGCTCCCACTAAAATAATTAAAGCTACAACTAGTCCTATAAACCATTTGGTTTTAAAAAAACTCATTTTTTACCCCTTACTAAATATTATAATTAATTTTATGCAACTCAAAATAAGTGGTTACTTTTTTATAGCTTTGCAACTAGTCCTTAAAGCTTCCCTTTTAAAATATTACAAAATAAAGGTAGCAGATTTCAATTCATCTACCACCTTCAAAACCGCTTTTAAATTATTCCTCTTCTAATATTTTTGAAACCCTTGAAATAAACCCTTTAACTAGACAACAATTTATTCCACTCTCATTAACCAAAAATATTTCATTATCAATCTCTTCATACTCAGCATCATTAAAAGGAAGATTACAAATTGCCTTTAAGTTTTTATCAACATAAAACTTAAGTATATTTCTAATATTTCCTCCACCCTCTATGGCACTTTTATCCCATAGATATTCTAGAGAAAAAACCTTCCCCTTATATAAAAACCACATTAGTATGCCATTTTTATCAGACTTAAATTTATATTCATAAATCTTATTAGAATATCCAGTACTGTATAGTATTTCTTTTATTCCACTAGTAATCTCTCCAATTTTCTCTTCATATAAACTAAAAACTTCCTCATCATTATATACTTCTTTTTCAGCTTGCAAGATTTTTCTTCTCTCAAAACCTTTTCTTAAAGAAGCATTTGCTTCACATTTACACTCATCACATAAGCAACATTTTAAGACTTCAAATTCCTTATTACACAAACTACAAGTATACATTAATGTCTCCCATTCAAAATATTCATCTACTTAATAGTATTATTATTTATTGAAATTATTACTAATCTCCTATTAAAACTTTTCCTTTAAGGCTTTCAATCTCTTTTCTCTGTGCTTCAATAGTATTTTTATATTCCTCTTCCTTCGTACTCAAAGCATTAATCAGGGAAGCCATTTCATCCGCACTCCCAACAATTCTATTAAAAAGAAGAAGATTAGACTTTAGAATTTCAGGAATTTCTGTATGAGAATATCTTAGTTGGTGATCAATCTCCCCATACCCCTCTTCAAAAATAGTTCTAACCTGAATCTCTGCAATCACCCTTTGACTAGTTGGGAAAAACTCAACCAAATAGTGTACAGATCTATAACCAGAGCTTCTAGAAATAACATCAATATCAAGTTCCCTAAAAACCTCAACATTATCCCCATCTCTAACATTTGCAGAAATCTCTATAACATTCCATGTGTTAACAATAAACTCATGAACTTCTCTCCACTGCTCCTTAAAAATATGAATAACTCTAATTCCAATAAGATCATTAATTTCATTCTTATAATTATTCTTTGTGAATTTAAAATCATCTCCATACTTATCTTTTCTATCAGAAGTTTTTCTAATTACCTTTTCAATTAGCCTTTCTCCATCCTTAATTCTTGACTTTACAGTATGGACAGACTTTTGAGAACGAAGAATATTTGCAATAAAATCTGCTTGCTTTTGATATGAATCACTTATACTTATATAATCATTATATATTTCTGTTAAATCTTCACTAGAAATATTATGTTCCCTTATTATTTGTTCTGTATGAGGATATTTTTCTATAAATTCATTAAAATTAAATATTTTCTTCATCTTCGGCTCCTTCTTATACTTAAATTATTAATATTATAACTTACTTTTATTTTAATTTATATACTTCTCTTAAATAAAACAAACTGCTCTTAGCGTAAAAAAAGCTGCTTTTCAGCAGCTTTTCTATTACTTTATAAATTTTTAGTAATTAATTTACTAATATTTCTTTCATAATACACTATTTATGTAATACTAAACTATAGTTTAAATATTTCTATTTCCTCAGATAAATTAGTAGCCATATAACTTAATTCCTCAGAACTATTATTCACAGTTACAAATACAGTAGCTTGTTCATGTACTGATGCATTAATTTCTTCAGTAATAGAAGCAATTTCTTGTGCAGATGTTGAAACTAATTCTACCTCTTCTGTAACCCTCTGATTCTTAATATTTACTTCATCTATACTATTATTAATCTTTTCTGATGTTATCAATGAATCCTTTAAAATAGCTTCCATTTCATTAAATGAATATTCCATTTCATTAAAGGCATCCTTTTCTAGTAAATTAATTTTATCACTTTTCTCAAGAGTACTATTAGTCTCTTTCATAATACTATTTATTTTACAGATTATTTGAGATATATTTTCAGTTGCTTTTTGAGTTTCATCAGATAATGTTCTAATTTCACCAGATACTACAGCAAATCCACGACCTGCCTCACCTGCTCTTGCAGCTTCAATCGCTGCATTTAAAGAAAGTAAATTTGTCTGATCTGCAATTTTATTAATTATATCTAAGAAATCTGAAACCTCGCTAACACTATTGAATAATTCATTAATATCTTCTTTTAAATTATTGAAACTATCTAATGAATCCCCTTTATAGTCTATAAGTGTTTTTATTTTCTCACTATTTTTATCAATAGACTCAACAACATCACTATTTTTCTTATTCATCTCATCATTATTTGATTTTAGATTATCAATTTCTTTATTTAAAAGATTTATATTTTCTTCACATAAATAACTACTCTTAGCTACATCAGCTATCTTTGAAGCAATATCATCAATTGCCTTAACAATTTCCCCATTAGATGCTGCTAATTCCTCATTTACTGCCGCCAAATTTAATGATTGATTACTAACATTTTCTGATGTATCCTTTATTCCCTTTATTATATTAGATAAACTACCACATGTTTGATTAAGTGAACTTGCCAGTTCTTCAAGCTCGTCCCCTGTATTTATATTGTCAACTCTTGCCCTTAAATCACAGCTTGAAAGTTCTTTAAGCTTTTCAGTTACTATACTTATTGGCCCTATAATTTTACTAATTATAGACTTCATTATAAAGATCGTTAATAGAATAATAATTATTGTCAATACAAAAACTATATTTCTAATATTTCTTATTGGTTCTTTAACATCACTAATGTATGCTGTCGAAAAAATATTCCATCCTAATCCTTCTATTTTGCAACCTAGTGCAAGCTTTTTCTCATTATTTTGCTTATAGTAAAGTTCTTTAACTCCTGTAAATTCTGCTACTGAAGCTGAATCTAAACTATCAATACCAGTTACTCCTCCAAGTAATTCATCTGCTTGAGCATAAACTATTTTACCAGTATTATCTGTTAGTAATACATTATATCTATCATAATTATAAGCTTCTAGAATAGGTGCATAAGTTGTTGCAATCATATCTTTACATACCAGCCCTATTACTTTACCATTTGAATCTTTAATACTTCTTGCAATAACATTTATAAAGTTTCCAGTTTCATTTGACACTAATATTTCTGAAACATACAAATCTTTTCCATTTATAATTTCTTTATAATATTGTCTAGTTGATACATCTATTAATAATCCATTGCTATCAGATGATGCTACAATTGTCCCTTTTCTATCTATTATATATACATTTTCAATTGCCTTATTATTCAGCTCTTCTCTTAATGCTTTATTTAATTCATTTTGTTCTCCAATTAAAGTCGCATTATCACTATTTAATTGATCTAAACTTTGACTTAAGAAATTTATTGTTTTTTCACTATGTACAAAGGTGTTTAACTCTCCAGCTTCCTTTTTAATCATATTTTCAACTGTTGTTGAAATCCCTTTTACTTCTGCCTCTAAAGTTTCCATACTACTTTTATATAGTACATTACTAACCATCTCAAAAATAAAAAGAGATAAAGAAACAGTACTAACTATTACTATAATAGAAACTACCCCAATTATTTTCCATTTCAAGTTCTTGAAATTAATTTTCTTCATTATTATTCCTACCCTTCCATAAATAAATCTTTTTTATTATATATTCCATGTCGATTATTGTTAAATACACTTTTTTCTCATTTATGTATTTTTACTGTTCATTTTTTATCTATTTATAACGGATAGGCCTATTTATATGTATATTTAGATATTATTACATTCATATCATTAACTTTCTATTAATATTTCATCACTTTTAATCTCATTCCACATCTCGTTTTTATAATTATTATTAGTCAAATTAAAATTTTCACTTAATTTTTCTTTCACTCACCTAAATTTTCGCCTTCAAAATCTAGACAGACTTTTACCACTGAAAAATATTTACAATAAAATCTTCTTCATTTGCTACTCCTTTTAAAATATAATCCTCTTTATTCCATAATATAAACATAATAATTTTAAAACTTAATCAATATATTATTCATTTTTATCTCAATATTTTAAAAAAACTTAACATTTGAACTATTGATAATAACTTTCATTAATACTATAATTTTATTGATAAGAGTTTTCATTTATGAAAGCACACTTCCTTATCTCACAATCAATTTTAAGGAATGTACTAATTATATATATTTCACTAGAATAATTTCCATTTATGAAAAGTGAATCTTCTTACGAAAGCACATACTAATTAATAATAACTCCTTAAGTACATTCCAAATGAAATCTAACTGTAATTAAACAATGTTTAATTACAGTTATTTTTATGAATTTAAAGGATTGGAGCATTGCTCCAACCCTTATATCACCTATTTAAATAAATAGCACAATTTTAAATTCAATATTGTCTCCACACTTTGCTACAGTTAAATCACCATTATGAAGCTCAACAATTCTTTTTGCTATGCTAAGTCCAAGACCTGAACCCTCATTATCACTACATCTAGCTTCATCCAATCTATAAAACTTTTCAAAAATTTTATCAAGCTGTTCTTCCCTAACCTCTTCACATTTATTTATAAAAGATATTTCTATAGTATATTCCAATTCCTTTAACCTAACCTGAAATACTGAATTTGAATCACTATATTTCTCTGCATTCTTTACTAAATTTTCAATAAGTCGTGTAAATAGTTTATGGTCAATTTGATAAATTAACTCCCTATATGGATTTTCCAACTTCACCTCTATATCCTTTTCTAAAAAATCTAATATACTCTCACCAACAACTTGATTTATTAAATTTGAAATATTGTACTCTACTTTTTCAATTTTCAAATTGTGATTATTTAACTTTGTGTATTCAAAAAGTTCATTAACAAGCTCCTTAAGCCTTAAGCTCTTGTTATATGCAATTTTAATATATTCCTCTTTAGCCTCATCTGTAATATCCTTTTTATTTAATAATTCTAAATAGCCAACTAAGGATGTTAATGGCGTTTTTAAATCATGAGAAATATTTGTAATCATTTCATTTTTATTTTTTTCTATTTCCTTTTCCTTATCAATTCTATCCTTAAGCTCAACAGACATCTCATTTATACTCATACAAAGCTCTGAAAGTTCATCCTTCCCCTTAACCTCAATAGTTCTTCCAAACCCTTCATTCTTAATACCCTTTACTTCCTTTGTTAAAAACATTATGTATTTTATTTTTTTATTTATTAATAAAATAAATGTAATAATAAAAATACCCACCCCTAAAAACCACATAAGACCAAACATATTAATTGAAACAAAATAATTTGTTCTTAAGTAATATTCAATATTTTCCCATAATGAAGTGGTTAGCATAAACAAAATAAGAACTGCTTGAATTGCAACGAATAAGGAAATAAATAATGCTATTACAAGATATATGCTTGTTTTGTGTAAGTTAACACCTCTCATTTTCTTAGTGTTAAAGAAAATAATAGTTGATATAAAAACAATAAAAGCTATCCAATTTAGAAGTGTCCCAACATAGCTTGGCAAAGCATCCCCAACTGCCCCATTCAATTGCTGTGCACCAACAAAAATAGCATATCCCTCTGCAATAACAAGCTGTGATAATAAAAATCCAACAATTGCTCCTAGAAACAAGTTATATTTGTTCTTTATTTTGCCTATCATATTTTATACCCAACACCCCAAACAGTTTTTATATACTCTGGATTTTTTGGATCCTTTTCAATCTTTTGTCTAAGCTTTGTAATATGAACCATTATAGATGTATCACCTACAGCATACTTATCTCTCCAAATATTTTCATAAATCTGTTCAACACTAAACACAACACCTCTATTTCTACAAAACAAATCCAATATTTTATATTCCGTAGGCGTTAAATTTATTTCATTACCTTGAACAGTAACCCTGTGCATTTTTGTATCTAAGGTTAAATCTCCAATTGTTATAACATCCTTTTCTGAATTATTAAAAACAGTGTATCTTCTAAGCTGTGATTTTACCCTTGCAATAAGCTCCATAGAACTAAACGGCTTTCCAATATAATCATCAGCCCCAAGAGTTAATCCCTTTATCATATCTATTTCCTCATTCTTTGCTGTTAAGAAAATCACTGGCATAGAATGTTTTTTTCTAAGCTCAATAAGTGTTTCTATACCATCCTTTTTTGGCATCATTATATCTAAAATAATTAAATCATATTCTTTTTCTTCCATTAATTTTAGAGCCTCTTCCCCATTGCTGGCCTTATCAACATAAAATCCTTCAGCTTGAATATAAACAGCTACAAGCTCTCTAATATCCTTATCATCATCAACTACTAAAATATTCTTACTCATTATTTCCTCCATTGTTCATAAAAGATTAATTTTATTATATCAGTTAATGATTTAATTTACTCTTATAAAAGTTTTAAGATTTCTTAATAACTAAAGGGACTACAATTGTAGCCCCCTTTTCTATTAACCTATTTAAGCTTTACCTCAAATTCATCTCCTACATGTATGAATGTTTGATTATACTGTCCATTTTTAAATTCAACCTTATCCTCATACATTCTAAACTTAATTGATGTAACACCATCCTCAAGCTTTAATCTATTATTAGTCATTCCTTCTGGTCCATCATATAAGGTAAATTGAAGTTTATTTTCAGCACCCTCAACATAATCTTTATACTTTGGATACATAACTATTTTATTTCCTAAGTTATCTATCCCTTCTAAACGTATAACTCTTTTATTATCTTGTACCCCAACCTCATTATCAACTCCATAAATCTTAAATCCTGTGTTTGTATTAGCAAAGCTTTCTAATTTAACCTTACGTCCATCACTTATAGAGAAGTTTATATTTCCTTCTAATGGAGTTTTTTGAATTTCATTTGTATTAGAATCCTTATTAACTGTATGGTCTAAAATCCATTCTCCCTTTAAAATATCTCCATTGTTTAGCTTTATATCATTATATTTAATTTGAATGTTTAAGTCCTCTTCTAATGTGTCATCTTTTAAATTCATAATTAACTCTCTTTGAAGAGTATTTTCTGTTACTGATAAATCTCTAATTGTACTATACCATACTACAGGTTTCCCCGTATTATTATTTTCCATATGATTAACTGCTTCCTCTTTAGTATTAAACATGTTAATCTTTTTAATTTTATATATGCTTACCCCATTAACATATACTTCTCCTTTTTCTAGTTGCTCCGCTTCTCTTCTTTTGCTTAACTCATCAAATTCTTCCTTGGATATAATCTTTAAATCCCCCTTGGCAACAGCTTCTTTCATAGAATCAGTTAATTCTATATTAGCACTATCTAAAATTACTGCATTAACAACTTCGTCATCATCACTTTTAAAGTTAGCCTTTACAGAGTCTGGAACTCCCCCTTCAAAATTCATTGTATAAACAATTCTAAGCTCATTTCCATTTCTATAAACCTCATCAAGCTTAATGTTTAATCCATCATGACTTATTTGTTTATCCACCTCTACAATATAATCCTTGTCATAATTCTTAGATAAATCAATTCCAGTTGCAAACTTTACAACATCAGCCACAACTTCCATTCCTGTAGTGGTATTTGCTCCTACAAAAACAACTAGTCCACAAGCTACAGCAACCAAAGCTTTTTTACCCTTCCTACTTTTTCTTTTTCTAATATTATTCTTAATCTTCATCTTTTCAAAATCATTTAATTCTTCATTTATAATATACTCGTCTGCATTAAAATTCCCATCATTTAATGCATCATAAATATCCTTTTTCATAAAATCCCTCCCTTAGAGCAAAAATTCTTTTCATTCAACTTGATTTTCTTCTTTCCCTTAGAAATTCTGTTATAGATATTCTCCCTTTTAAGTCCCGTTTTCTCTACTACCTCTTCAATATCCATTCCCTTTACAAATATGTTTATAAAGAGTTCTCTATCCTCTTCCTTCAAACAACTAAGTAGCTTTTCTATATTGCTATCTAGCTCATGTTTAATTAAATCAGCAGAGGTATTATCAGGAACTTCTATATTAAGATCCTCTATATTTTCATTTTCTAATTCTCTAAGGTACTTTCTTTGAAAATCAATACACTTATACTTAGCTATCCCCACAACCCAATTTTTAAACTGGCTTCTGTTTTCATCATAACTGTGAATGTTGCTCCAAATTGCCATGAAAATATCATTTATACACTCATCATGAAGGCTTTGTAAGTTATATAGGTTTTTTGATACAACTGCCTTAACAAGACCACCATAATTATTCATAACGTAATCTAATGAGCATTCTTTTCTTTTTCTTAGCAATGAAATAAAATTTTCATCATTTACTTTCATTTTGCCATCCCTTTCCTACTTGCAAGTATTCTCTAAAACTCCCTACATAATTTACTTCGCTTTTATTTTACCTTATCTATCCATTTAAATAAATATTTTACAAACCAAAATTTCCAAAAATAAAACTGGCTTCATCAACTAATGAAGCCAGTTTTTATGTATTATTTTTCTACTGCTAAATATGTTTCCTTTTGAAGTTCTCCAGCATTTTCTTTATTCTGATTGCCCTTAATACCTCCAACTAAAAAAGTAATTGATAAAATTACAATTAAAATGAGTACTAATGCATCCTTGCTTAGAGCTTCATCATTATTGTTTTGTCCTCTTACTTCCATTTAAGTCCTCCCAAAGTATAGCTTATGTTTTTCCCTATAAAAACTTCCTAATAATATTATAATATTTTTAGAAAGTTTTTTTCAGCAATTTTCGCCATTATTTTGTTATTTTCTCTCGCCAATTGGAAGTATTACTCTAATAGTAAAAATTGAATTCTCCCTTTTAATATTCATATACCCTTTATATTTTTCACAAATTCTCTTAATACTATCAAGACCATGCCCATCTCCATGCTTTCCAAATGCATCATTATAAGCATTTTCACAGGTTATAATTAAATTATTTTTACGACTCTTAATTTTAAAATTAATGAATCTATCTTTAACCTCAATAGCTGATGCATTTAAAGCATTTTCAAGAATATTTCCTAAAACATTTGTCAAATCCCCTGGGAATATAGATAATTTTGAAGATACTAAAATTTCATGTTCTACTGGAATTCCCTCTTCATTTGCCCTTGAAAAATAATAAGAAATATTCGCATTTAAAACATCATTATTTGAATACCTTTGTAATGTTAGGTCATCAATTCTTTTACCATACTCATTTGTTATTTCCTCTATTTCATCATAATTTTGCCCTTTAATAAGCATATTAATTGTGCCTAAATAATGTTTCATATCATGTCTTTCAATTCTAAAGTCTTCCACTAATTTATTTAAGGTATGATAGTAATGAAGATGTATTTCTAAATTCTTTACATGAAGCTTTCTTTCATCAATTAGTCTTTTCTCAATAAGTATTGATTCTGCATAGCTTCTAATCATACTTAGTGTACAAAACACTCCAACAACAAAGAATACAACCATAATGATAGCATCTTTTCTCTCCTTCTCCACTATTAATAATATTTGAAAAAATGAGAAAGAATAAAAAATAATGAAGCTGTAATAACCATAGGTAAAATATTTAAGTTATCTGAACATACAAAATTCTTCATTCTATTTCCATATAATCTATAAAATAATATCGTTAAAATGAAATTTATTAATAACCTAGTTATCTCAGCTAACAAAAAATTATCTGTTGTATGGATTCCAATTATATTAAATATGGAAATATTTATACATATAGAAAGAGAGGTTAATGAAACAATAAACATGAAAATATATATAGTTTCCTTTGGTGGATTATCATGTACATAAATCATACATGGTATATATGTCATACCAATTAACCCAAATAAACTATATAAAATAATTCCAGACTTAAACATATATACAAAACTTAAAAACGCTATTGGTATTAAAAGTAAAACACTAACTATTGGTATTGATAAATCTTTAATGGTCTTTCTTCTTAAATATAATGACATTTGAATTAAATTAAAAATTACAGTAATAAAAAAAGTTATTATCATTAATTTCATCTTATTCTTCACCCTCTATAAAGCTTATATATCTTTCAAAAGCGTTATCCTTAAAGCTTCTACTAACAGGTATTTGTTGTCCACTTTCTAAAATAACCTTATTACCATTAAGTTCATTAATATAATTCAAGTTTACTAAATAACTTTTATGTACTCTTATAAAGCTTCTATTAAATATTTCTTCTACTTCGTCTAGCTTCATTTTAAATATGTCTTCTCTATCTCTATATTTAAGATAAACCTCTTTATTACTACTCTCCACATAAATTACTTCATTTAAGCATACTTTCTTAAATCCTTTTGCTGTCTTAACAATAACTGAGCAGTTGTCCATTTCTTTAAGCTTATTATGAGCTTTTTCCATTATGTTCTTAACCTTTTCTTTTGTTAATGGTTTTATGAAATAAGCTAAAGCATCTACATCATATCCATATATTGCATAGTCTCCAATAGAAGAAATAAAAACTATAATTACATTAGAATCTATTTTTCTAATTTCCTTAGCAATTTCAATTCCATTTTCATTTTTCATAATAATATCTAATAAAATTATATGAAAGGTTCTTGTTTTAAGCTCCTGTAAAAGTGGCATTCCCTTATCATATACTGTTATATTAGCATCTATATTATTTTCTTTTATGTATTCTTCTAAAAATATTTTATTTGCACTAATTTCAATATAATTATCATCACAAATCCCTATATTAATCATGCGTCTCCTCCTTCCCCACATAAATTATAGCAAATTTTTCATTTATTGAGCAATATTATAATAAACTAACCTTAGTTCAACATTAAAAAGTGAAATTTATCAATTTGGCCCTTAAAAATCATTGTAATTTTATTAATTTGTTAATTTTTAATTGTTATTATTAAACATTTATTTAATTGTAACAATTTCATTATTGCTAAATTTTTCTTTAAAACAATTACATTAGATATTCTATTAATTTTTACAATTTGCGACAAATCTAAGTTTGATGTATTCTAAATGTGTAAGGTAAATGATTAATTTTTCTTACAGACTAAAGATAAATTTAAAAAAACAAAAGAAAAGACTATTAATTCACTAAAGATTTTTAAAATTTTACAAAAGATAAAAATTTAAATAAACAAAAGATAACTTCTTTTAAAAACAAAAGATAAAAATTAAAATAAACAAAAGATGATAATAATGCTAGATTCATTAAATTGATTTTGAAAAATTTTGTTTTTCAAAACCCCTTTAATTTAATTTTATATAATCTCTATTTTATACAATAAAGAAAAGCTCATTAGGGACCCCCTCCCCGAGCTTTTCTTTATTATCTAAAAAAATATAATAATATTCTTAATATTCACCTAACTAAATTGTTATTTATATTCAATATAAAGAAGCGACTTTGACTTTTCGCCAAAAACCTCTCCCAAGAAAGTTTTATAAAGCTCTAAAATCTCACTATTTTCATGTGATAACCTTATCTTACTTCCCTTATCAATATTATTTAAAACGCCTCTTCTTAAATCCTTATAATCCTCTGCTAAAACCTTACCTGTACTCTTATCATAAAGCTCCATAAACGCAGCATTACTCCTACACAAATTACTACAAAGAGTACACCCAACACATTTTGGACTAATCACCTCTGCAAATCCATTGTTGTTCCATTCAATTGCTCTAACAGGACAATTCTCAATACAAGTTCCACAGGAAATACAAAACTCTTCCTTAATTTTTCCCTTTTTAAGTATTTTAGGCGTTCCTCCACCATTAATACATCCACCTGGACACGCCATTACCTCAATAAAGTGATACTTTTTCCACTCATCACTATTTAAAAAATTAACTAAATTTGAAATTCCACTAACAGCCGCTCCTAAAAACACCATATTATTTACAGTATAACTCACTTCTAAAACCCCAGGAAACCTTATTGATTTTACAAGGTCAATATTAATGGCAGGATCTAAATTTTTTTCTCCAAAATAATATGCCAAAGTTCTTAAAGCCGCTCTTAAAACTCCTCCACTTCCTCCAAAAATAACTCCAGCACCAGAGTATTCCCCAAGTAAATTATCACTTTCCTCTTCTGGAATATCATTCAAGTTTATTCCTTTCATTTTAAGAAGCTCACCATATTCTCTTACAGTTAAAACGCAGTCAACATCCTTATAACCATTCCTTCCCATGCCCTCACGTTCTGCTTCAAACTTCTTAGCTGTACAAGGCTTTATTGAACATAAAAATATATCTTCTGGTTTTAGATTATTTTTCTGTGCAAAATATGTTTTTATAATAGCTCCCATCATTTGTTGAGGAGATTTTGTTTTTGAAATCATAGGAAGCAATTCTCTTTTAAATTTTTCTGCCCATGTAATCCAGGCCGGGCAACAGGAAGTAAACATAGGAAGCTTCTCATTATTTTTAATTTTGTTATAAAGCTCAAAGCTCTCCTCCATTATTGTTAAATCAGCCCCAAAGTCTGTTTCAAAAACCTTAGAAAACCCAAGTAATCTTGCAGATGTTGATAATTTTTTAGATACATCTGTTCCAATTTTGTTATTAAACTCTTCCCCCAATGTCCCCTTAATTGCAGGAGCAAACATAGCAACCATAAATTTATTGTTACTTTTTGCTTCCTCCACCATTCCAATATCCTTCCTTGAATTAATTGCAGATGTAGGACACATTAATGTACATTGTCCACAATTAATACACCCACTTTCATTAAAAGTATTCTTCTTTGGCTTCACCACTTTTTCATCAGGCTGAGAAAGCTTTAAAACTGAAATATTAGTAACCTTTGTACAAGTTATTGCACATGCAGTACAAGCAATACACATTCTTTTATTTATCCCAATTATTTCACTTGGTAATCTAATATCTTTTCTTTTCCTCTTCCCCATTTAAATTTACTCCTATAAAAGTTATATCCTTTTAATTTATGTTTTCTAAATTTCTATATTCCTTTATATAAAAAGAAAAACTATTGATTAGTATCAATAGCTAAAATTTTAAGAGGCCATCATAAAGACAGCCTCTAAGCATTATTATTTTAAACATTCTCCATTTGAGCTAATAAGTTCCTTGTACCAATAGAAAGATTTTTTCTTATATCTTTTAAGTGTTCCATTTCCCTCATTATCTCTATCTACATATATAAAGCCATAACGCTTTTTCATTTCTCCAGTGGATGCACTAACTAAGTCTATACATCCCCAAGTTGTATATCCAAACACATCAACCCCATCAATATTAATGGCATCTCTCATAGCTTTAATGTGTTCATTTAAATAATTTATACGATAATCATCATTAATATTTCCATTCTCATCAATTGTATCAATAGCACCCAATCCATTTTCAGCAACAAATAGTGGCTTTTGATAACGATCATATAAGCTATTTAGTGTAACACGGAAGCCTAACGGATCTATTTGCCATCCCCATTCACTTGCCTCTAAATATGGATTTCTTAGTGTTGGGAATACATTTCCTTCTGTTAACTTGCTTATTTCAGGATCTGCACTAGTTAATTGGCTATTATAATAAGATAAAGATATAAAGTCTACTGTATTATTCTTAAGTAATTCCTTATCTCCCTCTTCCATAACAGGCATAGTTCCCTTACGTTCCATTTCCTTTATTGCATAGTTTGGATAATATCCTCTTGCTTGAACATCTATAAAGAAATATCCTTCTCTATCACATCTGTACGCCTTCCAATAATCATTTGGATGACAAGTATTTGAATATGTTGTTCCTGCTGCAATCATACATCCAACCTTGTTATTTGGATCAATTTCATGCGCTATTTTTGTTGCCATAGCACTTGCAACTAATTCATGATGAATAGCTTGATATTGAACCTTTTCAAAGTTTTCTCCCTCTTCTGCTAAAAGCCCTGCACCCATAAATGGTAAATGTAATATCATATTAATTTCATTGAATGTTATCCAATGCTCAACTAATCCTTTATAACGAGTGAAAATTACCTTACATAAGTTTTCATAAAAATCTATAAGCTTTCTATTTCTCCATCCACCATATTCCTTAATAAGGTGAATTGGACAATCAAAGTGAGTTATTGTTACTAAAGGCTTAATTCCATGCTTTTTACACTCCATAAATAAGTCTTCATAGAATTTTAATCCCTCTTCATTTGGCTCCATCTCATCACCTTTAGGGAATATACGACTCCAAGCTATACTCATACGGTAAACCTTAAAGCCCATTTCACCAAACAAAGCAATATCCTCTTTGTATTTGTGATACATATCAATTCCTTCTTGTGCTGGGTAATAATGCTTTTCATCAAATTCTAGCATTTTCATTTTACCAGCCATTACTTCAAAACGATCATCACCAAATGGAATTACATCAACATTAGCAAGACCTCTTCCACCTTCATTGTATCCACCTTCACATTGGTTTGCAGCAGTTGCTCCTCCCCATAAAAAGTTTTCTGGAAATCTATTCTTATTCATACGCTCACCCTACCTTCTAGAAAATTACTGTAAGTAATTCCTTACTTCCTTTTACTAATCCACTTTCTATTACATCAAAATAATTATCAGAATTTGTTATAACAATTGGTGTTACAGTTGAATATCCTTCTTTCTCAATTGCTTGAGCATCAAACTCAAGTAACACTTGATTTGCTTCAACCTTATCACCTTGTTTTATTTTTGGACTAAAGTGTTTTCCTTCTAATTTTACTGTATCCATCCCTACATGTATTAGAACTTCAACACCTGAATCACTTGTAATTCCAATTGCATGATATGTTGGGAATAAAGTAGTAACTGTTCCCTTAACTGGTGATTTAACAACTCCCTTTGATGGCTTAATTACTAAACCTTTTCCTAAAATCCCTTGTGCAAATGCATCATCTGGTGCTTCAGTTAATGGAAGTACATCCCCATCCATTGGCATTAATAAAGCTTCCTTTTCCATGTTTCCTTTTGAAACTTCATTTTTTTCAACTTCAATTACTTCTTCCTTATCTTTGTAGAAAATCATAGTTAAAATAAATGCAATTACCATAGCTCCACCAGCTCCAATAGCACCAACTATTACATTGTCCATGTTCTTTGTCACTGGGTCAATCATTGCTGGGAATTCAAATATTCCTAATCCACCAATAATGAATTCTTTTAAGTCTGCATATCCTAAGTATGCACCTGCAATACCTGATGCTATACAGCTTAGTATAAAAGGCTTTTTAAGTGGTAATAAAATACCGTAAATTGCTGGTTCACTAACTCCAAAAATACCTGAAATTGCTGATGGAATACATAATCTTTTTAACTTTTTATCCTTTGTTTTTAACATTATAGCCACAACAACAGCTGTAGTTGCAAATGTTGTTGCAAAGAAAGGCATCATAACATTGTCATAACCTATTGTTGAAATATTGTTAATATACACAGGTAAGAATCCCCAGTGTATTCCGAATATAACAAGTATTTGCCAACTAAATCCTACTATAGCTCCTGCAAGTAATGGTGAGAATCCACGTAATGCAATTATTCCGTTAGTTACCATTGTTGATGCATAAGTTGCTACTGGTCCTATAAATATAAATCCTAATACTAGAGAACATAATAATGTAAACATTGGTACAAAGAAGAACTTTAACATTTCTGGCACAATTTTATCAAATAGTTTTTCAAACTTTGCTGCAACAAAGCAGATTAAAATTACTGGTATAACAGTTGATGTATAATCCATTGATATAATTGGTAATCCTAAAAACTCCATATATACTGGTGAAGCAAATGCTGTTCCCTCAAACAATGTATATAGTGGCTCTAAGGCTTGTGATATTGCACTTTGTTGAATAGCTGGATAACATAAAATCAATCCAATTACTAAACCAACAAATGGCTTTAATCCAAACTTCTTAGCTGCTGTATATCCTAAAATTACTGGTAGATACATAAACATTGCATCCCCAATTGCATTTAAAATCATATATGTTCCACTCTCTGGAGCAATCCATCCAAATGCGCTAAACAGAGCTAAAAACCCTTTTATCATTCCAACTGCTGTTAATACTCCAAGTATTGGTTGGAATATTCCTGATATAACATCAATTAATTTATCAAGTGGCTTTTGGTTTTTCTTTTCTTCACTTTCATTGTTACTTTCTAAAGAAATTCCTGCCACTGCACAAACATCTTCATATACCTTAGATACATGATTTCCAATAACTACTTGATATTGTCCAGCTGATTTTAATACTGTTACAACATCATCCATATTCTTTAACACATCATCATTTGCCTTAGATTCGTCCTTTAAGTGGAAACGTAATCTAGTCACACAGTGTGTTAAGCTTTGAATATTTTCCTTTCCTCCAATGTTTTTAATAATGTCCTTTGCTACTTGTTCATATTTTCCCATTTTCCTACCTCCATTAATTCATTTATTGAAACATGAAGGTTTGGCCAACTTAATGTCACCACCCAATATTAAAACTAAATTTTAGAATAATCGCCTCCTTTAATAAATATTAATTTATATATTTATTTAGTTTGTTTACTTATTATTCTAGCAATATGAATAGTTAAATATAATATTTCTTCATTTGAAACTTCATATTTATACTTTTTATAAATAAACTCACCAATTTTGTTAGCACATTGATATGAATCTTGATACTTTATTTTTATTATATCAAGTAATGCATCTTCATTTTCACTTTCAAAGGTTGTTCCAGTTATTAGCCTTTGAGCAAAGAATTTAACATGTGTAATAAATCTAAAGAAGTACACTGACTCCTCATCAAAGGTAACTCCTAAATAATACTTAACAATGTTTAAAATTTCTTGCATAACCTTTGTAATATCATACATATTATTTAAACTTTCATCCATTAAGCTATTTGCAATATGTAGTGCAATAAAACCTGCCTCATCTTCTGGTAATGTTACATTTATCTTTTTCTCTATAATCTTTAAGGCTTCAAGTCCTATTGCATATTCATCCTTATAAAACCTTTTCACATCCCACAGCAAAACATTTTTAATATCAATGCCATCTAAATGTCTTTCAACTGCTGTTTGTATGTGATCACTTAATGAAATTATTAAATTATCATTTAACCTTTTTCCTAGTTTAAGCTTTGCATAATTGATAATTTCATCTGCAACTTCCACATACTTTAACGGCATGTCCTTCAATAATTCCTTAAATCTATTTGACATATTCTCATCAGATAAGGTAAAAGTCTTATCCACTAAATTCTCATCTATCTCTTCTCCAACTTTCTTTTTGAAAGCAATTCCTCTACCCATAACAATTTGTTCTTTTTCATTTTCATCTAATATTAAAACAACATTGTTATTTAATATTTTATGTATAACCATTTTACACACCTCCTACATTTATCATTAGGAATAAGTTGTTCATAAAAACGGTGATTTTTAATAAAAAACCTACACAAAAGTAATCATAATACAATTCTATTATAATTAATTTTATGTAGGTTTAGCTTGCCTTTGCAATCACTATCCTAATGGTTAAATATTTTGTTTACAAATTTATTATAGCATAAATCTTTTCTTTTGCAAAGGTTTTCTTTAAAGTTTTCGACTTTTTTCGATTTTATAAATTCACTTCCCCTTCACCTATCAAAAAGAAAATGGAGAATAAGTTATTTATTCTCCATTTTAATATAAACACTATTTAAAAAGCTCACCTTTAATGATATGCTGTTCTCCAAATAGAGAATTAACAGCTTCATTATAATCTGAAAGTTTTTGCGCCTTTTTAATTTTCTTTGCATACTTTTTATTATCATAGAAAATATGTATCATATATCCCCAGAATTCCTTCATTCTGAAAATAGCATTTCTGTCCTCATTGAAAACCTCTCTATATGCATTGAATATCTCATCATGGAAGGCTTTTAAAACATTTTTATCTACAAGACTTTCTCCTTTTATTTCTCCAACCAATCCCGGATTAGCTAAAATCCCTCTTCCAAGCATAACACTTTGAACCTCAGGAAATGCCTTTGTAATCTTCTCATAGCCTTCTACACTAAAAATATCACCATTATAACAAACCTTAGAATTTGATGTTTCAAAACCATGATTAAACATTTCTAAGTTAGGAGTGTTACCATAAAAGTCCTTTTGTGTTCTTGGATGAATAATAAGTTCATGTAATGGATACTTATTATAAATATTCATAATCTCATAAAACTCATCTGGTGACTCCTTACCAATTCTAGTTTTTATTGAAATTTTCGTATTATCCATTTTGTAAATCTCTTCAAGAAACTTGTCTAACTCTTCTCTTAGAGCTAAGAAGCCCGACCCTCTATTTTTTCCTACAACAGTTCCTGATGGACACCCTAAATTAAGATTAACTTCATCATATCCAAGCTCCATTAACTTCTTAGTTGTATGTATAAATCCTTCTGCATCATTAGTCAATATTTGAGGAACAACAATCATCCCCTTATTATTCTCCGGCAAAACATCTCTAAATTCCTTAGTTTTCAAACTATTACTCTGATTTGGTACAATAAATGGAGTAAAATATTTATCAATGTTCCCAAAATATTTTTCATAAGCATTTCTATATATAAATCCAGTAATTCCTTCCATTGGTGCTAAATAAAACTTCATTTCTAAAACTCCTTAAAATAAATCTCTCATTATTATATCAACCTTTTTTCTCCTTTTCTATATTTTTGTCACTACTTCTACAAATCAAACCATAAAGAGTTAATAAAAAACCATTTGCATTTAAAGTTCTTTTAGATTTCCAATAAGCTTTAATGACTTACCTCTTTACCATTATAGGTTATTTTATTTTTACCTGTGTTTTTTGATTTATATAAATTTAAGTCCGCATCCTCTAAAACTTGTTTTCCTTTATCCTTTGAGAAGCTTACACCACTACTAATTGTAACCCTGA
>JBOFQV010000222.1:0-7052 GCA_051650705.1 Clostridium sp. | reverse complement strand
GAGCTTCAAGGGGAATTGGAAGAGCAATAGCCTTAGAACTTGGAAGAAATGGTGCTAGTGTTGTTATTGGATATGAAAAGAATAAAGAGGGTGCAGAGGAAACATTAAAGCTTTTAAAAGAGATGGGCTCATTTGAAATTGTTGTTTCTGGTGATGTTTCTAAGATTGAGGGTGCAGAAGCCTTAGTAAATGAGTGTATAAAATCCTTTGGAAAGCTTGATATTTTGGTTAATAATGCTGGTAAAGCACAGGTTGGACTATTTATGGATACAGATGTAGAGGATATTAAAGGACTTATTGATACAAATCTTTTAAGTGCAATGTATATGAGCAAATTATCTCTTCCACATATGCTTTCAAAGGGAGGAAGTATAATAAATATTTCTTCTATTTGGGGAGAAATGGGAGCTTCCTGTGAGGTAGTCTATTCAGCTTCAAAGGGAGGAATGAACACCTTCACTAAGGCGTTAGCAAAGGAAATGGCTGGATGTAATATAAGAGTTAATGGTGTTGCGCCTGGAATGATAAACACTTCAATGAATTCAATGTTTTCTGAAGAGGAAAAAAATGAGATTTTAGAAGAAATTCCTTTAGGAAGAATTGGAGAAGGAGAAGAGGTTGGTAAGGCTGTTGTGTTTTTAGCTTCTGTGGATTCAAGTTATATTACAGGTGAAATAATACGAGTTGATGGGGCTTTTGGGAGATAGAGAATAAAGTAAAGAGTGAAAAGGTGGCTTTTTGGTGGATTTATATTCGCTAAGAAGCCACCTTTTATTTTGTGGAATATTTTCTAAAAATATACAAGTTAAATATTGACAAATGTTTTGAGTGGGTATATAGTGTGTATATAAGGTATACAAGGTATGCACGATAAATTATAGAAAGAGGTGAAAACTTGAACATTATATTAGATTATACAAAAGACATACCAATGTATGAGCAAATAGAAAACGGAATTAAAGAGCTTATTATACAGGGGAAACTAAAGCAAAATGATAAACTTCCATCTGTAAGAATTTTAGCTCAGGAGCTTAGTGTTAGCACAATAACTATAAAGAGGGCTTATCAGGATCTTGAAAGAGAAGGTATTACTTACAGCATTAATGGAGTTGGAACCTTTATTAAGCTATTAGATAATGAGGGGCTTTTAAATGGGGAAAGAGAAAAGCTTTATAATGAGCTAAGAAGTTTACTGGATAAGTTTAAAAATAGTGGTGTAAAAAGGGATGAAATTATTGATAAGATAAAAGAGTTTATGGAGGGGTAATTATGGAAAATATTTTAGAAATTAAAAACCTTAGTATCGACTTCAAGGAGTTTGCATTAAAAAATATAAATATAAAGCTAGAAAAGGGAAGCATAATGGGCTTCATTGGACAAAATGGTTCTGGAAAAACTACTACTCTTAAGGCAATTTTAAATATGTATAAAAAGAGTGAGGGAGAAATTAAGGTATTTGGTAAGGATAATGTTTTAGATGAGGTGTTTGTGAAAAATAAAATTGGGTATGTTCCTGCTGAATGTTATTTAATGCCAGGTAAAACAATTGAGGACCATAAGGAAGCCTTTATGAATTTTTATGAGGAGTTTGATATTGAAATATATAAGGAGTGCTTAAAGAAGTGGAAGCTTAAATATCATATGACAGAAAATGAATTGTCTACTGGTATGAAGACTAAGGCAATGCTTGCTTTAACACTTCCACATAAACCAGAATTACTTATTTTAGATGAGCCAACAGCAGGACTTGATCCAGTTGCTAGAATGGAGCTTTTAGATGAGCTTAGAAGATTTGTTGAGGATTCTGAAAGGTCAGTAATTATTGCAACTCATATAACTTCTGATTTAGATAAGATTGCTGATTATGTAACACTTATTCATGATGGTAGTGTTATTGAATCTTTAGGAAGTGATGTTCTTCAGGAAAAGTATGTAATTCTTAGGGGTGATGTGGCTTTAGCTGATGAATATAAGGATTTATTTGTTGGTATTAAGAAGTGGAATGAGTCTTTTGAGGGGCTTATTGAAAGGGAGAAGATTAGTGGAGGTTTAATTGAGCTTAAGGGAAAGACTCCTAATATTGAGGATATTTTAACTTTTCATATTTGGGGGAAGAGATAATGGAAAAGAGATTTTATGATGAGTATTTGGTTGGATTAACACAAGGTAGATTAAAAAGAGGATGGATATTTCAAGGCTTTTGGTGGATAGGTGTAGCACTTGCGTCATCAATAATTTGGCTTATGGCTATTGATACCAATAATGATGGGGGAGAAATAGGAATATTAACATTCTTATTTTTGTTATTCTTCATCTCAGCAATGATATTTGCAAACAGCTATACCTATAAGGAATCACATGTAATACATCCTCAATTTAAAAGTGTAGATACTATGATGAGCTTTTTACCTATAAATAAGGATGAGATTCCAAGAAAGGCTTCAGCAAATAGAGTAGTTAATGGAATTCCAATGTTTATATTTATGAGTATAGTAATTCTTATTGGAAATTCTAGAGGGGAAATAGTTGGAGTGAGGGGAATTATAGTAACAATATCTATTTTAATATTGGTTATATTTACAATGGAACATATTAATTTATATACTCAAAGATTTTGGAAGAAGAAGGTTAAGGAAAAGGTAGAATTTCAAGAAAAGAAAAAAGAGTCATTTATAGGAGGCGTTATAAGAATTATGATTTGGTGTGCTTGCTTTGATGCGATGACAAGTACAGGAATATTTGATGGCTTTAGTATAAATTTTCATTCTGCAATAACCACATTCCTTCCTTTTCAAATACTTGGTAACAAAATAGTTGGAATAGTATTATTAGTAGTTTCAATAATAGGTTTTTATTATTTTAATTACACTTATATATTAAAGGGAGTAAAAGAAGAGGGGTGGAAGCTATGGAGGGATTAATTAAATTCTATAGAGAGGGAATTAAAAGCAATTTAATAAAAAATCCATTAGGAATGTTCTTCTTATTTTTCATCTCAACCATTAACATTTACACAACCTTTGTAGTTACATTTATAGTTATAAGCTTCGTAATAGGGGAAATGAATAAAAAGAGCTTTAATATTCTAACCATATTACCAATAAAAACAAAGAATATAATAGAGGTAATGTATGTATCTATTTATTTAGTAATTGGAATTGGGGGATTAATTGGAACAATAATATTTTCAGTTATATTCGGAGAAAGCTTTAGTGTAAAATTTGTAGTTTTATCCTTAATGCTAATAATGGTAAATCTTTTAGTACCTGAGAATTTTTCAAGAGGAATGAATCCAAGTATTGGAGGATGGTTTGGACTAATGGCCATATTTTATGGAGTGCTTGCATTTTGTATGATAACAGGAGTTGAATACACTAATTTGAAAAATATAATAAGTGAGTATTCATTAGTAGCTATTTTATCATCTATTTTATTAGTTGGATTTAGTTTAAAGAGCTCCTATGATAGAAGTATTAGAAAAATATATGGATAAAATTTTCATTAAAAATATTGAGAAAAACTTAAAAAGTAGAAAATGCCAGCTAGCCTTTGGTATAACAGGGCTAGCTGGCATTTGTATTGGTAACGTATGTTACCGCCATTTATTCTAATTCATCAATTTCATAGTTTTCTTTTGGGAGAGTAAAGGTGAATAACACACCTTCATCTGTATTTTTAATAGAGTATTCACTATTATAAAGCTCTAAGATTTCACGAACAATTGCCAGTCCAAGACCAGTGCTATTATCCATTCTATTTCTTGATTTATCAACTCTATAGAACTTATTATATATCATTTCTAAGTCTTTGTCAGGTATTGAAGCACCATAATTTAGAACTCCAAAAACATAATTGTCTCCTTGATCCTTTACACTTACAACAATATCATTAAATGGAGGAGTATACTTAATACAGTTAGTAATTAAATTTGTGAATATTTGCTCCATTTGGAAAATATCTGCCTTAACATAAGAGAAGTCAGTAAGTGGAGAGAAAATTAAATTTAAATCCTTCTCATCTGCATCAAAGGAGTGTTTAGCCACAAGTTTTTTCATAAGTCTGTTAATATTAAACACCTCTAAATTTGGTGTGATTACACCAGATTGAAGCTTTGATAGTTCAAGCATATTTGTTACTAAGTAACTCATTTTCTTGGATTCATCAATTATGGTTTCTAAATAGTGAGTAGCATCTTCTCCTGTTACAACTCCATCCTTTATACCTTCTGCATATCCTTCAATAATTCCAATTGGTGTCTTAAGCTCATGGGAAACTGAAGCAATAAAGTCCTTTCTCATGGCATCAAGTTTTCTTTCCTTTTCAATATCCTCTTCAAGCTTTTTATTTTTTGACTGAAGGTCTGAAAGAGCATTTTGAAGATTAATTGAAAGGAAGTTTAGGGTTTTCCCAAGGTTTCCAATTTCATCATGTCTATCTATTACACAATTCTCATCAAACTCCATTCTAGACATCTTAATAGCAACTTTATTTATTGAAAGAAGTGGCTTTGTTATTAAGTTAGAATAAATGGAGGATAAAATAACAGCAATGAAAATAACTCCTACAAAAATATATATAAACATTTCATTTATAACCATTGCAGCTTCTTGAATTGGTTGAACAGAAGAAACTGTAATAATTATGGTATCATTTTGAGAATTCATGCTCATTGCAGAGGCAACACCAATTCTTTTCTCACCATTTTGCTTTGTTGTAAAGGTGGTGGTGTAGGTTTTGTTTTCATTAAGTATTTGGGAAAGTGCCTCATCGTCCTTTATAAGCATTTCACAAAAAGCGTGTAAAACTTGACTTTCCTCGGGATAATTTTTAAGTCTATCAGGAAGCTGTTTCAGCTTTGCATCAAAACTAAATAGACCTATGGAAGCATTATTAGTATTTTCAAATTTTCTAAAGGCAGATGCTATTACAAGATCACTATTAAGATTATAGGAGTAAAACACCTTAAACTTATTTACCTCTTTTGAAAGTGAATCCTTCTTTTTCTGTTCATAAAATCCTGAAAAAACGAAGGTTTGAAATATTAAGGTGATTCCCATAAGTCCAAGTAAAAGTCCCAAAGTAATAAGAAATAATCTTTTTGATAAACTTTCTCTCATTATTTCACCTCAAACTTATATCCACTACCTCTAACAGTTACAATATAATTAGATTTAGTATTAAGTTTTTCTCTTAATCTCTTTACATTTGTGTCCACAGTTCTAATATCTCCATAATAGTCAACGCCCCAAACAGCATCTAGAATGGTATCTCTATTTAATGCAATTCCTTCATTGTTTGAAAGGTAAACTAAAAGCTCATATTCCTTTGGAGAAAGAGTGATTTCCTCTCCATCAATTTTCACCTCATGAGAAAGCTGATTAATTATAAGTCCATTAAAGTCTTTTATACTTGTATCCTTATCCTCATTTGTTCTTTTTAGTAGGGCACGAACCTTGGCAACTAAAACTTTCGGACTAAAAGGCTTTGTTATGTAATCATCTGCCCCAAACTCATAGCCACAAAGCTTGTCATCTTCCTCAGATTTTGCTGTAAGTAATATAACTGGAACTGTGGATACCTCTCTTATTTTTTCTAGAACAGATATACCATCAAGCTTTGGCATCATTATGTCAAGAAGGACTAAATCAATTTTGTTTGATGAAAACAAGGAAAGTCCTTCCTCTCCATCACTAGCTTCTATAATGTTAAAATCTTCTTTTAAAAAGTAGTCTTTAAGTAAAAAACGTATTCTAATTTCATCTTCTACTACAAGTATTGTCTTTTTCATATTAATACCCCCGAATTTTCTATCTTATATAATTGTATTTTACATTATAATTTTTACATTATTGTGACATATATACTTAAATTTGTAGTTTTACTTTTAATTATATTATAATATAATTAGATGTTAAATAGAATACGCTTTTAGAAGGAGTAGTTAATGATAAAATTAAACTTTAATGTGAATAGAACAAAACTTAAAAATGGTTTAGAGGTTATAACTGTAAAGAGAGATACTCAAATTGCTGCTGTTAATGTAGGAATTAAAGTTGGTGCTGTGGATGAAAAAATGCAGGAAAAGGGAATAAGCCATTTTATTGAACATATGCTTTTTAAGGGGACAAACACCCTAAATAATGAAAAATTAAATTTTGAGTTAGAATCCCTTGGGGGAGAATATAATGCCTATACAGATTATGCTTCAACAGTGTATACAATTAACTGTTTAGGGGAAGAAATTATAAATGGAGTGAAAATCCTAAGTGATATGATAATTAACTCAACCTTTGATTCTAAGGAGTTAGATAAGGAAAGAGGAGTTATTCTAGCTGAAATGAGAAGTTCAAAGGATGATGTTGAGGATTTAAGCTTTAAGAGAACCTGTGAAATTGGATTTGATAAAAGTCCTTTAAAATATGATGTTACAGGACTTGAAAGTAATGTAAAAAACTTTACAAGAGAAGATATTGTAGATTTTTATAAAAGATATTACACTCCAGACAATTCGATTTTAACCCTAGTTTCAAATCTTGACCATGAGGAGGCTTTAACACTTCTTGAGGAAAGCTTTGGAGCTTGGACTGGAACTTTTAATGAAGAAAGAAATGTAATTTTTGAAAAGAATAAAGAAGTTAAGGAAATTACAATTAAGAAGGAAATGGAGCAAAGTACTATTGTTTATTTATATACCTTCTATCATTTAGATAGGGAGGATGAGCTTCCACTTAGAATTTTAAATCATAGACTTGGGGAAAGTGCAAATTCCTTATTGTTTAGAGAAGTTAGGGAAAATAGGGGGCTGGCATATGACATTTACACTCACCTTGATATGACAAGGGAAGTAAAAACTCTATTTATTTATACTTCTGTTAGCAATGAAGATATAGATGAAACCATTAGTGCAATAGATGAAATTTTAGCTTCATTAGTAAGTGGAAAAATCACTCTTGGTGAGAGAGATTTAACAGTTATGAAAAAGGTTCACAAAACTGCTGTTATTGGAACTTTAGAGGACTCTGGAGAGCTTTGTAATTACATGTTACATCAAG
>JBOFQV010000221.1:0-17293 GCA_051650705.1 Clostridium sp. | reverse complement strand
TTATTTACTTCTAATATATTCATTTTTAAAATTCTCCCTTGCTGTTTTTCTTTACAAGTTTAGATTAAGGGTGGGAGTAACTCCCATGTCAATATTTTTTTCCAAAAAAAGTGAGCTTTTTTAAAAGCTCACTTTAAATCTTTCTAACAGGTGTATAAATTTCTAGATATTGTAGGGTTTCATCACCCTTATATCCATTAAAAAGTAGATTTATAAAGGTTAGTCCTATAAGTTCATAACCAAGTTTATTTGCAATCTCACCTATTGCTACTCCCATATTTTCATCAATTGTATTTTCTTCATTTGCAATTGGAACTGCTATAACTGTGTAGATGCACTCTGGATAAGAAAATATTTCCCCCTCCTCCTTTGAGTCCTCCTCTAACTTTTTGTAGAAGATGTATCTTTCTCTTTCAATATTCATTTCATTTAAGTAAAGCACTCTTGAAACCCCTGATAGATTTACTGGCTTTTTTATTCTTGTGGAATAATCATATTTCTCTAATATTTCAGTGAAGGTTTCTCCAATGTCCTCCTTCATTTCTATTTCGTTTGTAACTATTATTGGTTTCATTTCTCTTATGGTGAATTTGTTTAGACTGTCTTTTATCGAACTACAATTATCTTTTACTTCTTTGATTTTTCTTAGTAATGATTTTTTATATTCTATTTCTTCCTGAAGCTTATTTTGTTTCTCTTCTAATATTTCTTCTATAACCTCTAAATTCTCTTCTTTTTTTATTTGTTGAATCTTTTTTATTTCTATATCTATATCTCTATAGAAATTTACTGTGATTACATCATTTATATCTAGAAGATTGTATTTTCTATATCCGTTTTCTTCATCCTGTTTTGGATTAATTAGTTCTTTTTCCTCATAAAACTTTAGTGTATCTCTTGATATTCCTAAAAACTTTGCTACTTGTCCAACTGTATACATCTCAATCGCCCCCTCTTCTATATTATAAATTATATCCATATTTATAAAAACAAAAAAATTCCTATCTTCTAAAGAAGATAAGAATTTTTAAAGCTAATTTCCTTTAAATTCACTTGCTTCAAATCTTATAAAATAACCTTGTGGATGAGCACATACTGGACACTTTTGTGGAGCTGAATCTCCCTCATATATAAAACCGCAATTTGTGCACATCCAATTCTCTTTTTGAGTATCCTTAAATAAAGAACCATTTTCAAGCATATTCCCATAAGTTTTAAATCTTTCTGCATGTACCTTTTCAATTGAAGCAATGTTTGTAAATAAAGTTGCTACATCTTGAAATCCCTCTTGTTTTGCTACCTCTGCAAACTCATGATAGATATCTTTAAACTCAGCACTTTCATGCTCTTCAGCTAATTTCAATAGCTTTAATGTATCACTTTCTACTTCTGCAGGATATGTAGCTGTTATTTGAATTTCCTCTCCTGAAAATTCTTTTAGTTTTTCCATAAACTGTTTCGCATGAGCTTTTTCTTGATTTGCAGTATAAATAAATAAGTCTTGAAGTATTGAATATCCTGCTGTTTTTGCTGCTTCTGCTGCAAATGTGTATCTATTTCTTGCTTGGCTTTCTCCCGCAAATGCTTTCATAAGATTTTCTTTTGTTTTACTATTAGCAAAATTAGTCATTTTGAAATCCTTCCTTTCACTTTTCCCTTTAAATATAAGCAAAATTAGTTTCTTCAAAATGATTACTTTATATACTAAAATTCATCTGATTTTTATAATTTTAGAATGATGTCCACCCGCCATCAGTTTGTACGATTGCTCCAGTCATGTGTGTTGAATCATCAGATGCTAAAAATAATATTGAAGCTGCTTGCTCCTCTGCTGTAGCATCTACATTTGATGCTCCCTTTAATATGCTTTTTGTTTTTTGACCTGCCATTGATTGAGCTTTTGCTGGATCAATCCCATTAGCAATTGCTTGCTCTCTTTTAGCCTTAACATACGCCATAGCTTCATCTACCATTGGTGTATCTGTGCCTGCTGGATTTACAGAATTTACTCTTATTCCATATCTTGCATAATCCAATGCTAGGTTTTTAGTTAATCCATTTACTGCATGCTTTGAAGCAACATATGCTGGATTTCCTGGAAGCCCTGTTATTCCTGCTATAGAAGCATTATTTACAATTACTCCATTTATATTTTTATCTAAAAACGCATTAATTTCATGTTTACAGCAATAGAATACAGAATAGAAATTATTGTGCATTGTATAATCTAGTCTTTCTTTATCAAGTTGATGTGCTGGACTTGGTTGCCCCATAACCCCTGCATTATTTATAGCTATATCTAATTTTCCATACTTCTCTAAGGCAGCAGCAACCATTTTTTCAGCTGACTCCTCTTTAGATAAATCTAACTGAATAAAAATTGCCTCTCCATTATTTGATAAAACTGTTTTAAGAGTTTCCTCTCCCTCTTCCTTTTTAATATCAACAAGAACTAATTTAGCACCTTCTTGTGCTGCTCTAATTGCAGTTGCTTTTCCAATTCCTGTAGCAGCCCCTGTTATAATCATTACTTTGTCATCAAATCTTCCCTTAAAATATTTTATCATCTCAAACTCCTCCTTAGGTTTATTGTAATTTATTTCCGTCGAATTATTTAAATAATATATTGAATATTTCTTTTGTTAAAATTATTATACGTATTGAAAGTGACAGTTTTAAGGCAAATTTAAAGACAAGAATATCAATTTTATTGGCTTAATGATAATTTATATGTAGAAATGGATTGCTTTTAAGCAACCCATTTTATACTTATTTAGCAGATAATGCTGCCATTGTTATATAGTTGTATGGTTTATTAAAGTGTGGTAAGAAGAAAATATCTAGAAGTTTTAGCTTATCTATAGTTAGCTTTTCTTGTATAGCTAATGAAAACATATGAATACCCATTGATATATCATACTTTGATGCCATTTGTGCCCCTAATATTCTTCTTGTTTTATTATCATAAACAATTTTTATCATTACTGGCTCGTTGTCGTGCTCAATAAATTCTGGTTTTTGAAGGTCTGTAAGCTCTGTTGCTATTGCATCATAACCTCTACTCTTTGCCACATCTAAGGTCATTCCTGTGGACACCATATTTAATCCATATATTGAGATACCATTTGATCCTTGAACCCCTATGGACTCAATGTGAGTGCCACAAGCATTATGCCCTGCAACTACACCACTTCTTACAGCATTTGTTGCTAATGCAATATAATTTATATCCTCAATGGAGTTATCATAAACTGTTGCACAATCCCCAATTGCATAAACATCATCCTCACTGGTTTTTTGAGTTAAATCTACCTTATATGCACCATTTCCTATTGTTTTAAGTTTATCTTTGGCAAGCTCAGTATTTGGTCTAAATCCAATGGCTAATACAACCATGTCTACATCAAACTCACCCTTATCTGTTACAATTCCTTCTACCTTTTCTGTTCCCTTAATCTCAAGAAGTGTTTGATTAAATTGTAAGTCTATTCCCTTTTCTTTAAGATTGTTTACCATCTTATCTGTAAACTCTTTATCGTAGTATTTGGTTAAGCAAGAAGTGGCTGTATCTAGTAAAATTACCTTCTTGCCACATCTTTCAAATGCTTCTGCAAGCTCAACTCCAATATATCCTGCTCCTACAACAGCAACCTTTTGAATATCCTTATTATCTAACTTATCTATTACTTCCTTTGCATCCTGATATAGCTTAACATATTGAACATTTTCTAGTTCACATCCCTTTATTTTTGGGGTAATTGGAAGAGAACCTGTTGCAATAATTAACTTATCATAGCTTTCATTTATTTCCTCACCATTTTTGTTTATGGCTTTTACACTCTTATTTTTAAAGTCCACTTCCTTTATATCTGTTTCTAGATGAACTTTTGCTCCCTTTTCTTCCATTCTTTCCTTTGTCATGTAGAACAGTCCTTCTGGTCCTTTAATTTGTTCCCCTATCCAAAGAGCCATTCCACACCCTAAAAAGCTAATATTTGAATTTCTATCAAATACAATTACTTCATTTCCTTTATAGTTATCTAATATTGTATTTACCGCTGCTGTTCCTGCATGATTTGCTCCAATTAAAACTATTTTACTCACATCTATTCCTCCTATTTATTTAGACTCACTGTAAGTTTACCCAATAAAATAATAAATTATTTTTATAAAAAAATAGACTATAAACAAGTCTCTAAAACTTTGTTTATAGCCTAAATGTTAATTAATTATTTTATAATCTTCCATGAATCATCGCTTCCTGGAGTTGATGTTGTCCACCACTTTGCTTCATATACCTTTCCATTGTATACTACTCTATCTCCACCAACTGAAACCATTCCTTCATACCAGTCAACTGTTCCATCTTCATTTGGCTTAACTATCTTTTCCCAAGCTTGTGATTTATCTGGTGCTTCACCTTGAGTCCACCACTTAGCCTTGTACTCTTCCCCCTTATAAATTACTATTTCTCCTCCATAGTAAATCTTTGTAGGGTCATAAGTATCTTCTACAATTGAAGAATCCTTAACTGTTATTGTTCTTGTCTTAGTTGTTGTTTTTCCTTCACTATCAGTAACCTTATAAGTTAATGTGTACTTTCCAGCCTTTGAAGTATCTACATTTCCTGTTACTTCAATATTTGAAGTTAAGTCTCCATCTTCCTTATCATTAGCTGTTACTCCAGCTAGAGCATTGAATTCGTCACCAAGGTTTATTGTCTTGTCCTCTACTCCACTTAGAGTTGGCGCAGCATTTGGCGTCGGTAATTCTTCATCACTTCCAAACTTCTTAAATAGATTTGTATGCTCATATGGTGCATATATTCCCTTATTTGCTTGAGCCATTGAGTCTCTGTTTATTGACCACATTGAAGTCATTCCTATTCCCTTTTCTATAGCGTGGTCTACCACTAAATCAGTCCACTCCTTAGTGAATATTGGGTGAGCCTCTCCCTCAAATCCTACTGAAACTGTTGTTCCAATTTTTCTATATGCTTCTGCATCTGTAAGCTCTGTGTTTGCATATTTTTTGAAATAATCTTTCACTTGATCCTTTGTGCTATCAACTGCTCTTAATGAAGCTGTTCCATAGTTTTCACCTGGAAGTAATGTTGCATCTCCATAACACATTGTCATTATATTTACTAAATCTACATCAACACCTTCTGAAAGGTATGCTTCAAGTACATCAAGTTGAACCTTTGTTAATCCACTTGGTAATACAGCTAGTGTTAATGCAACCTCTACTCCAGTTTCATCTTGAATCTTTTTAATTGCCTTTGCATTTGCAACATTGTAAGCCTTATTTGTAGCTGATGATCCTTCAATATCTAAATCAAGCTTAGTTAAACCATACCCTGTTACTATTTCCTTGTATGTGTTGTATAATACATCAACATCTTGAGTTACTTCCCAAATTGCTGTACCATTTAATCCACCTAGAGAAATTGCTACATCTCCACCTAAAGCTCTTACATCTTTAATTGCTTGCTTAATTCCTTGGTATTGAGTATCGTTAGGATTTTTTTCATTTAATGATGAGAATCCACCCCATCCCCAGTTTACCTTACCATCTGAAATTCCTGAAGTTGCTTGTATAAATCCAAGATTAAAGAACTTAACTCCAGTATCTTCTACTATTTTCTTTAGGTTTAATGCCCCATTAACAGAGAAATCTCCATTATTCCATGCAGTCATATCAGCAAATGGTGCATTTACTTGTGCTGGCCACTCTATACCTTGTCCAACTCCAAAATCTGAATCACCCACTGGTGGGTTAACTACAGCCTCTACAGTTATTGTTCTCTTAGCAGTAGTTTCTGCTCCTTTGCTATCTTCTACTGTATAAGTTAACTCATACTTTCCAGCCTTAGTTGTATCAACATTTCCTGTTACAACTATCTTAGATGTTAAATCTCCATCTTCCTTATCTGTTGCAGTTACTCCTGCCATTTTATCAAAGGCTTCTCCAACATTTATTGTTTTATTTGTTACTCCCTTTAATACTGGAGCTTCATTTACTTCTGGCTCTACAGCCTCTTCTTTTACTGTTATTGTTCTTGTTTTAGTTGTTTCTAATCCTTTGCTATCTGTTACTGAGTATGTTAATTCATATACTCCCGCCTTATTTATGTCAACCTCTCCTGTTACAACTATCTTTGATGTTAAATCTCCATCTTCCTTATCTGTTGCAGTTACTCCTGCCATTTTATCAAAGGCTTCTCCAACATTTATTGTCTTGTTTGCTATCCCGCTTAATACTGGAGCTTGATTTTGCTCTGGTGCTTTTTCTCCGTATATAGTTTGTCTTGCCATTTCTGGGCTGTTATCTGACATTCTTTGAACTATGTCTATACTTTCAATTTTAGCATCACCACTTAATTTAAATGTATAGCTTTGTCCTTGCTCTATATTTTTCCCTTCCCATACAGACTTTAAATCTACTACTGTATAGCCATTTTCATATGTTACAGTACCTGCCATATGGTCTCCTCTATTTAAAGGCTTGTCTGTTTTTAAGTATAGCTTTGGAGCCTTAATAGTTTCTGCTCCTCTTTCAACTTCCTTTAAAACGTTGTTGCTTTCTTCAGCTTTTTCATTATTTTTAATAGTTATTTCATAACCATTTCTGTCTGCACCCCAGTCATTTGTGTATGTGCTTATTGAAGTAGTTATATCTAATTCTGAATAAGTTATTTCGTGATCCGTTAATGCATCCTTTCCAAATAACCCCTCTTTAGTTGCCTTTGTAAGCTCATCTCTCTTATTTCCATCTGTAGTTGGAGCATCTTGAGAAGCCATCCATGCAATAACTCCACCTAAGTCATTTTCATGAACATACTTTGTCTTTTCTTCTATTGATCTTACATTATCATAAGTAAAGAAAAGACCAGTTGATTCATCATAAAGGTATGGTGCCTTTGCCTCATCATCCCAGTATTCCTTTAGCCCTGGGTAATTTGCTTTAAGCTTGTCTATATTTCTATAAGACCATACTCCACTTCTACGTCCTCCATCACCTACTGTTAATGGTGCTTCATTTGGTGCTCCATAAGAAGGTGTTTGGTCTGCATCCTTTGCATTCTTCTCAGCTTCACCAAATAGTCCTGGTAGTTCTGGATTGTCTCCTTTTTCTACCTTGTTCCATCCTCTTGTGTAGTATGCAGCCCCAATAACTATCTTATCTGGCTCTGCTCCATTTGCTATTAAATAATCCACTGACTCATCAACTGATAAGTTGTTTCCTGCAAATGGTTCTGCTGAGTTTGGATATAATCCTGTTTGGTGTCCACTTACAGAATCCCAAGCTCCTCTCATGTCATAGCTCATTATGTTTGCAAAGTCTACTACGTTAAATAATCTATCTATATCTATTCCTAAGTCAACCTTAGCCTTTGGTGCTGGTAATGCTACTGTTAATTCATAGTTCTTACCAAGCTCAACACCTTTTTGGTCTAAAGCAACTCTCAATTCTTCAAGTAAAATAATATAATTTTCCTTATCTTCTGGTCTTGCCTTTGGTGTACCTTCATCATTTTTGTTGTCTACTAGGTCTGGTTGTCTAACTTCTCCTGGGAACTCCCAATCTAAGTCAACAAAGTCCATGTTTGTATATTCCACAAAGCTTACCAGATTCTTTATAAGATTTGCCCTTTTCTCTTTGCTTGCAGCAACTTCTGAGAAATCTCCTGATTTTGACCATCCACCTACTGATATACCTAGCTTTAGGTTAGGATTTTTAGCTCTTAATTCTTGTAATGCTATTAATACACCTGCATTTGGTGCTCCCCATTGAACACCTGCTTGACCAACTGGTGCTCCAACTGCCGCATCCTTATCTGTAAATACTAAATCTCCATTTGCATCAAAGTCCATAAATGCAAAGTTTAAGTGTGTTAATTGGTCTGCTGGAATGTCCTTTGGATAGAAGTTTCCTTGCCCTCCCCATATTGACCAATCTCCATAATACATTACATTACGCTTTTCTGATTGTGTCTTTGCAGTAACATTGATATCGCTTGTCTTAGCAAATACCTGTATTGTTGGTGCCACATTTGATACTACCACAGTAGCCATAATAGTTGTAGCAATTACCATTTGAAGTTTTTTACGTTTCATAATATTCCTCCTTAAATTAATTTTTTAGAAACTAATCCTGGAAGTTTAATCCCTCCTAGGCAACTGGCTGGCATAGCTTACTAAGCCTTAGCCCCTTTAGCTTTGCGTAAATCATATTTCTATGATCTTGCTCTTTTCTAAAAGCTTTACAATTTAAGTATATATTTTTGAAAATTCAGTGTATAGAGCTATGGAAGTTTCATCCCTACTTTTGTAAGTTTTGGTTGCTCACATTGTTGAAGTTAATAGAAATTTTAATGTATAATTTAATTAAATTATATTTATAAGGAGGGGTTTGGTTTTATGTTAAAAATAGGGTTATGTGACGATAACTCACTTTACATAGATGAGCTAAAAAAAATAATTGGGGACATTGCAGATATTAACAATATAGATATCGAAATAACTTCCTTTAATAGCGGAGAGGAGTTGCTGTCCTTCTCTAAAGTTCATGGGGATTATTTTGATATTTTATTTTTAGACGTGCTTATGGATGGAATTAATGGAATAAATACTGCTTTAGCTCTTAGAAAGCTTTCCTCTGATGTGCATGTAATTTTTGTAACAAGCAGCAAAGAGCATGCCTTAGATAGCTATAGTGTTAATGCCTATGGATACATATTAAAACCATTTTCTAAAGCTTCAATTGAGGGAAAGCTTTTAGAGCTTTATGAAAAAATTGAACTAGCTAGAAAGAATATTATTTATGTTAAAAACAATCAAGATATTTATAGCATTAGCTTAGACCATGTAATTTACTTTGAGTCTAACCTTAGAAAAATAACTGCTCACATGAAAAATGGGGAGCAAATTTCTTTCTATAACAAGATGTCTAATCTAGAGGAGGAAATTAAAAATAATATTTTTTTAAGATGCCATAGAAGCTTTCTGGTTAACTTAATGTATGTAAAAAATATTGTTTCAAATGATTTAATAACTACTACAAATGAGTGCTTGCCTATTAGTAAAAAGTATTTAACTTCTTCAAGGGAGACTTTTACAAATTACATAAGGGTTAAGCTTTCTACTTAGGATGAATGGGGGTACTTTAAATGTTTTACTTTTTATCAGCATTTTCTTTAATAACTGGATTCTTAATATTTACAACTTTCAAAGGGTTAAAGCTTAAGTTTAGAGAATGCTTTCCCTCCATTATCTCCTATTCTTTCTTTCTTTTTCTACTTTTAATTTGTGTGCTTTATAACCAAATTGATATTCCATCATTATTCATACTTTTAGTTTTAAGTGGAATTGCCTTTTGGCTTATTTTCACCTCTAAAAGATTGAATTTATACATACTTACATTAAAATCCTACTACCTTTTTCTTGTAGCATTTTTAATGGTATTTAGTGTTTCTGAGATTATTTTTAATAGTAATCTCTATATAATTATTGAGGGGAAATTCTTATTTTTTATTATTTTCCTTATTTCCATTTTGATATACTCACTTTTTGAGGGGCTTTTATTTTACTACTTTGATAAAGAAAAACTTGATTATTTATTTTCATCATTAAATACTTTTATTCCATCCTCAATGTTTATTTTGCTTATAAGTAAAAATTGTAGTTTGATTTATGTTCTTTTATTTTCTAGGCATTCACTACTTGTAACTGGAGTTATACTTGCATCTACCTTGCTTGAAATTTACTTTGGAATTTTTGCTATGGTTGGTATTTCAAAGGCTTATACCTTGTCTATTTATAAGCATAAAAATAACATTTTAAATATGCAATATAACCTACAAATGGCTAATTTAAATCAATTGGAGGAATATCATTGTGATATTAGAAGAATTTCGCATGATATAAATAATCATAAAACTGTAATGTACAAGCTTATTAGTGATGGGGCAAATGATGAGGCTTTAAATTATTTAGAAAGCTATGGTGAGGGCTTTAGTAAAAGGAAGTATGAGCTTTTAACTAACAATAAGATTTTAAATGCTATTTTACTTTCTAAAAAGGATGTTTGCGAGAGTAATGAAATTAAGCTTGAAATGGATATTGCAATACCAAAGAATTTTGGTGTTTCTGATTTTGACTTATGTATTATTATTGGTAATCTTATGGATAACGCTATTGAGGCTTGTAAAAAAGTTGAAGAGGGTTCCTTTATTAAAATTAAGTGTGCTATTTTAAATGATAATTTTGTTTTTGATATGAAGAATAGTTTTAATGGAAATATTGCTGTAAATAAGGATAGGTTTTTAACCTCCAAAGGTGATAAGCTTAATCATGGACTGGGTATTTCAAATATTAAATCTACTGTTAATAAATATGGCGGGACTTGTTCCCTTACCTTTGAGGGAGAGGTTTTTTCTTCATTTGTTATGATACCTGTTGAACTTAATAATTAAGAATCTTGAATTAAGAATTTTGGAAATAAACTTTTTTAAAATTATTCCCTCAATTCTTAATTCAAAATTACCTACCTATGAATCTTTTTAAAGCTATTCCAAAGGCTAAAATTCCTACAAAACTTAGAAATACTAAGTTTCTCTCCTTTTTCTCATTTAAAGGAGTTTCCTCATTAACTTCTTGTTCACTTTCATTTTTACCTAAAACAGTTTTATTCATCTCCTCTGCTTCATTCTCTAACATCTCAATAATTGGAGCATAGGCTTCCTTATCATTTTTATCTACCCTTATTTCTATAAAGAAATCATTTTTCTTTGTAACTCTCTCCTCATTTGATGTTGATAGGTTTCTCATAGCATATTCCATTGATTCTGAAACCTTAAATACATAGGACATATAGCTATTTTCTTCAAAGCTTCTTACAAAGCTTAAATTTCTTCTGCTTTTAAGGATTTTCATATACTCATTCATAGTTGCTATTTTTTCAAAGGATGATAGATTTTCATCTACTGTTACTATAATAGGGTTTTCCTCACTAGAACCTGTTCCACCTTGAATAATTATGTTGTCCACTCCTTGTGTAACCTCTTCCTTTTCAATTCCTGAATTATTCATACCTATTTGAGGTCTTACTGCTCCTCCTATTGTGGAATCGTTTGTCTCACTATTATTATCTTGTATTGAAGAATTCCCACTTTGTCCATTTGATGAATTTGTTTCATTTCCTGAAGGAGATGTAGTTGCGGCTCCTCCTTCTGATGGTTTACTTGTTCCACTGTTTCCTCCTGTAGATGGTTTTTGCCCACCTTCATTTTGAGAGCCTGACCCGCCACCTTGAGATGGGGTATTATTTCCATTGTCTCCTGATGGAGGATTTATATCTGTTTCTCCTGAATTTGGTGGAGCCTGGCCACCATTATATTTTGATACATCTGAAAGAATATTTTTTAGTGCATTATAAGATGAATCCTTTTTATCTACCCTTACCTCTATATTTTTTGAGTTTGTATTTAGTATGAAATACTGATAGTTATCATCTTGGTGTGTTCCTTTGTTAGTTAATTTTCCTGATGCTGCAAGCTTTCTAAGATATTTTTCTAAGTTAGCTTCCTTATTCTTTAAGGAAAGCTTTTTATTTACTTCAACTCTTAAAATGCTATCACTTCCATTAAAAGGTCTTTTTAAAACTGGAGTAATATTTTCTCCTATAAGTGCTTGACTTCCTCCATCAGTTGGATAAGGCTTAACATTTACTGCATATTCTCTTGCACTATAGCTTCCATCTGTTGCCCTTGCCATAACCCAAGCTGTACCTGATTTTCTAGCTATTATGTTTGCATTCCCTCCTGTGGAAGTAAAATCTATAATTCCATTGTTTCCTGTTACCTGCCACTCTATTTCCTTTTGAGTTGCTTCCTTATTAACATATCCTTTTGCTTTTATATCTGCCCCAATGTATAGGGTAGAATTATCATATAGCCCATCTATGAATACTTCTTGTGCTAATGCTCTTTGAGTATTTAATGTTTTTATTTTTTCTCCACTAAAGGCTAATCCCTCTGTAATTGGCATTACCATTGTGGCAATTAATATTAATGGTATAATTTTATTTCTCATTTTCTCATTTTATTGAATTGAACTTTTTGTTTAATTCAATAGTATACCCCTTTTTTATTTTTCTTCATATTAATTTATCGTATATTTGTTGAAGGCTTTTAGTTATTTAATCCTTATTGAATATTTTTATTTTGTTTATGTCTGTTAATAATAGCACTTAACTAATCATTTATATTAATATTACTTTTTTGCTAAACATTTATTATTAAAAATAAAAAGGCTGTAGAAAAACTACAACCTCATTATTTATTAATTCTCTTATACTTTAACTGCTTTTTTATAACTTAATAGTATATTTAATTTCTGGTCTTCCTACTTGCCCCATAGACATATTAGCTACTACACCTTTTACAGACTCTAAATAATCCATATATTTCTTTATTGTTACATTGCTTATACTAAGTTCATAAGATATTTCTCTTAAAGTCCAAACCCTATTTTTATTCTCCTTAAGAAAATTTATAACAATATCTAAAGTTCTTTTATTTAACCCCTTAGGTAATGCTAATTCTCCTTTATTATTAGCTGTACATGAATCTACCTTCTCCTGAGTTACCTTCCCCTCCACTTTAAGCATTTCACTTATCATTCTATATTTATTTATAGCCTCCTCAAATCTTTTAAATTCAAAAGGCTTTATTAAATAATCTATAACTCCATATGCATATGCAACTTTTAAATCCTCTACACTATTTGCAGCTGTAATCATAATAACTGGCTGTAGAAACTTTTTATTTCTTAATGTGCTTAATACTTCCAATCCACTTTTTTCTGGCAAAAACACATCAAGTAATATTAAATCAATATCTTCTTTATTTAAAATATCTATAATATCATTTTCATACATAACTGGCCCAATAGCCTCAAAATTTTCAATACTTTCAATATAATTTTTATTTATTAAAGCTACCATGGGATCATCTTCAATAATTAGAACTTTTCTCATTTTGATCCTCCTTATAAATTGTTATTACAAAAACCTTTGACTTTTTAAACTCATCTATTTCTATTTTACCATTATATAAATCTACCCTATTCTTAACTAACGCTAGTCCAGTTCCTCTATTTTCCCCCTTTGAAGAAACACCTTGTACAAAGATTCTTTCTCTTATTTCACCATTAATTTTTTCTCCATTATCCTCTACTTGGATTTCAATACTATCCTCATCTTCATAGAAGGTTATTGCTACACGTCCTTTTTCATCCGTAAGCTTTGAGCATGCTTCAAAGGCATTTTCAATTAAATTTCCAACTATCGTAACCAAATCTAAGGAACTAACCATGCTATGCTCTCTAAACAAAAACGATTCTTCCTCTAGCTCTAACTTTATTTTTCTTTCCTTTGCCACAAGCTCTCTACTTAATAGGAGTGCTCTAACATAATAATCCTCTATACTACTAAATTTATTTGAATTAAGCTTTTTCACCTCTTTTATTTTTAATATGTAATCTTCTGCTTCTGAATATTTCTTCATTTGAAGAAGCCCTAAAATAACATAAAGAGTGTTTTTAAATTCATGAACATTTGCTCTAAGGTTTTTCACCACCTCATCCACACCCGTTATTTCTTTTGCAACCCTATTTATGTTTTCACTATTAATTAGGGTTATAACTGCTCCAAGGTATATGTTCTCATCCATAATATTCTTTATACTAATGAATATTTTTTCACCTTGAATAATAAACTCCTTCATTTCAAATTCTCTTCTTTCTTTTATGTAGTTACTTAATTTCTCAGTTACTTTATCTATGTCAAATCCATTTATAAGCTTATAACAATTTTTGTTTACTTCAGTTACCTGATGTTCTTTATTTAATGCGATTACCCCTTCACTTACTGTATTTAAAATTACTTTTTTCTCTCCATAAAGTTTACTGATTTCATATGGATCCATATTATGCATTGCTTTTTTTATTTTTTTAGCTAATGATTTTGAAACTACTAGTGCTATTGATAATGCAATTATAGTTTGAAACATGTATTTTATCTTAATACTGCTACTTATCTTAACCATATCACTATAATTTTTACCTATCATTACAAAACCAACTTGTTTACCCTCACTATATATTGGTTGAAACCACCTTAAGGTTGTTCCCACAGACCCTTCTTTTAAGGAATAATAGCTAGCACCTTCCTCTAATACCTCTTTTTTATCCTCACCAATAAAAATATCACCTATTTGTTCTAATTTTACATGGGAATATTTTTCTCCTGTCATATCACAAATCACTATAATATCAACATTTTTAAAGCTTTCAATTATTTTATCAGCTACTAATTGTATACTCCCATCATTTTCTTTATTTTCTAACTTCTTTTGTATTAAATCATCCTCAGAAATAAAATCAGCAACTTCTAACATACTACTTTTAGTCTTTTCATCAAAACTTACTAAACTACTAAATAAAAGATTTGCATAGGAAAATATTAGTGGTAATGATGTTATTAAAAGAGCTATTCCTATTAATTGCTTCTCAAAGCTTATTTGAAACTTAAATTTATTTTTCATAAATCCTCCTTATATGAGAAATAGGCTATATTATAATGTTCCCCATAGGTTTACATTATAATATAGCCTGAAAAATTTTTATGCTATAGCATTTTTACAAGTTCCTTCATTTAAGTAATCTCTTAAATTTTCATAAGAGAACTCAATCATATTACATAAAGCTTCATCTGTATATGAACCAATATGTGGTGTTACTAACACTCTTGGATAAAGACTCATTAGTTTTTCAAAAACTTCATTTGAAAGTTGTCCATTATTGAAATCTTTGAAGAATACTTCTGATTCCCCTTCAAGTACATCTGTACCAAAACCACCTAATTTTCCGCTTTCAATTCCTCTGATTATGGCTTCAATATCTTGAACTTCTCCTCTTGCAGTATTTACAAGTATTGCTCCATCCTTCATTTTTGAAATAAATTCATCATTTATCATGTGGTAGTTTACACCCTTTATATATGGTGTGTGAACTGAAATAACATCTGCAACCTTTAATAATTCATCCATTTCCATAAACTCAACTATTTCTTTAGCTACATCACTTTGATATACATCATAAGCAACAACCCTTGCACCTAATCCTTTAAATAGTTTTGCTGTAGTTAATCCAATTCTACCTGCTCCTAATACTGCTACTGTACAATTTCTTATTTCTTTACTAAACATAGTTGCATCTATTGTAAAGTTCTTTTCTCTTGTTCTATTAACCGTATATGCAGTGTGTCTAAGTAACATCATTGCTAATGAAACTGCTAGTTCTGAAATAGCATTTGGTGAATATCCTGGTACCCTAGCACACTTTAACCCTAACTCTTTTACTGCCTCTAAATCAACATGATCAAATCCTACTGTTCTTGTAAGTAAGTATTTTAACCCATTTTCTTTAAGCAACTCTAAGTTTTGTCTATCAGCCTTACAGTTTCCTCTAACCATAACTGCTTCAGCCCCTAAGGCTTCCTTAACATTTTCATGGTTTAATCCTAATGTAACAAGCTTAATATCATATCCAAATTTCTTATTTATTTCATTAAAATATGGTACTTCTGTTTCTCTTACTCCATAACAAACTAATTTAATCATAATTTTTCTCCTTTGTTAATTAAGTTATTTTAAAAAACACCTAAATTCTTAATTACTTCTAATACAACTATCCAAACTGGCATTGCAAATACTGCAACAATTGTTGACAGTAGTGAACAGTTTGATGTAAATAGTGACTCTCTATCAAAGCTTATAGCATATGCTGCTGCTACTGTTGCTGTTGGTGCAGCCATCATAATAACTGTTGTAGCTACTCCTTCAAAAGCAACAGGTAATATATTTAATTGGTTTAATACGAATAATAATACTAAGTTTATTACTGGTATTAACATTACTTTGATTACACTGTAAATCCATGCATCTTTTTGTGATACAGCCTTCTTAAATGGCACTTCTGCTAATGTAGCACCAATTGATAACCATGCTAATGGTGATGCTAATGCCTTTAAGTAATCAAGTGGTTTGTATAGCCATGGAATTGTTTGATCAATTCTTAGGAATGCTACTTCCTTGACTTCTCCCTTAACTGTAACTGCTATTTGTGGTAGCATATCTTGGAATAACCATATAAATAAACCTAAAAATGTTGCTATGATAATAGGGTTTAAGAAAATTTCTTTCATATTCTTCTTGAAGTTTTCTTTGTCCATCTTCTTACCTGACATTTTTATAAATGCATATGAATAAAGGAAAACTCTATATGCTATATTAAATATATTTGAATACATTGTTCCAACTGCACCATATACAGCTGTAACAATTGGAGTACCAAAAAACGTAGTAGATCCAAATATAGTTAATACTCTATATACGTCTTGCTTGTCCCCTTTTACCTTAATGTATATAAACTTAGTAATTGGAATTAATATAATATATATTGCAAATCCCCAAACTAATATACTTAACCCTTGCTTAAGCTGTTCTCCATTCATGTCTGTCATAAATGATGTAAATGCTAATGCTGGTAATGATACTGAAAGAACAACCTTAGTTAACATCTTAGATGCTGCTGAATTAATAATTTCTCTTTTTCTTAAATAAAAACCTAATAAAATAATACTAACTGATGAAAAAATTGCTCCTAAAATTGCATTGTCCGTAATTGTCTTTTGAATTATTTCTAACACAATACTTCCTCCTTTTGTTTATTTTTTAACACTCTTATCTTAAGTATTCCCGCAAGAGTTATTGTATATATTATTGAAATTAGAAACAATTTTTTTAAGTTTTTAAATAATTATTTAAGTTATTTAAGTGAATAATTTATTTTTTTATTGTTTTACCTTCAATAAGGTAATATATTTTTTCAGTTTCTTCCTTATCTAGAATTTGTTTAATATTAATTTTTTTATTTAAATCTATATAATCTCTTATACCATCCTCTATATAGCATATATCCCTTAAATCAAACTCAAACTTAGTAAATATTTTAACAATATACTCATCAGAGTTTTTTAAAAAATTTAAGTTGTTTAATAAATCAAGAGTAATATTCCCAATAGCCTTTTCATATTCAGCTTCTCCACAGACTATATAGCGATTGCACCCACCAACCATAATTGAAACATACATATCCTCTTGATTAATAATTCTAATTAAATTTTTTAAATCTATTTCTTTTTCACCTTTTATTGAATTTAGATAAAT
>JBOFQV010000220.1:0-8227 GCA_051650705.1 Clostridium sp. | reverse complement strand
ATTAATATTTCTTTGCATAGCTTTGAAGCAAACACAAATAATATTGATTTTAATGACTATGTTGAATCTATAATTTCATTTATTAAAGAAGGGGTAAAAAGTACAAAAACTATATATGCATTAAGACTATGGAATGAAGATGGAATCAAGACTAAGGGAGAAAATGAATTAAATGAATTAATTTTAAAAATGCTTCAAGAGAGATTTGCTCTAAACTTTGATTTAAGAGAGAAATTTGTTAAGGATAAAAGGGTTAAAATTATAGATAGAGTTTATTTAAATGCAGGGGAAAAATTTGAGTGGCCAACACTTAATAGAGAAGAAATTTCAGATAGTGGTTTTTGCTATGGTCTAAGAGATCAATTTGGTATTTTAGTTGATGGTACTGTGGTTCCTTGTTGTCTTGATGGAGAAGGGAAAATTCCTCTTGGAAATATATATGAAACAGCATTAAAAGATATTTTAGAAGGGGAGAGAGCTGTTAAAATTTATGATGGATTTACTAATAGAAAAAAGGTGGAAGAGCTTTGTAGAAAGTGTGGATACTCAGAAATGTTTGGTAAATAATATAGTAAAAATAAAAATGACTACAGGAGGGTAGTCATTTTCTATGTAGAAGTACATTGTGGATTTATAAGTTCATAGGAATCATTTAAATTAGCTTCTCCCCATTCACACATTAAATCTAGTATAGGTAAAAGAGATTTTCCTTTTTTAGTTATGGAATATTCAACCTTAGGGGGAACCACAGCGTACACTGTTCTAGTTATAAGCTCTTGTTTTTCAAGTTCTCTAAGTTGATTTGTAAGAGTTTTTTGAGAAACATTATTTAAAAATGAAAGTATTTCACCAAAGCGTTTAGTTTCATTCTGAATTAAGTAATAAAGTATTAAAGGCTTCCATTTACCACCAATTGCAAGTAGGGTTACTTCCATTTCACAAGTTACTTTTATTTTATCCAATGGGAATTTCTCCTCTCTTTTCCTAAGTAATATTATTAAAAATATTATAACATAAAAAACATTAATAGTTACCTAAAGTTCACTAAGAGAAAATAAGGTGCGTACTTGTAAATATAGGGGGAAATAATTAGAATGATTGTAGGATAAATAAAGCTTTTTAGGAGGATAGTATGAACTATAGAGTGTTAGGTAAGACAGGTTTTAATATAAGTGAAATATCATTAGGAACATGGCAATTAGGTTCGAAATGGGGAGAGGAATTTAATGAAGATGTAGCATTAGAAACGCTTCAAGCAGCCTATGATAATGGAATAAACTTTTTTGATACAGCTGATATTTATCAAAATGGATTAAGTGAAAAAACAATTGGAAAGTTTATTAAAGATAAAAAAGATAAAATTTATGTGGTAACTAAGTGTGGAAGAAAGTTAAATCCTCACACAACAAAGGGATATAATAAAGAAAATATAACTAAATTTGTAGAGGAATCCTTAAATAATATGGATGTGGAAAGTTTAGATTTAGTGTTACTACATTGTCCACCTACAGATGTTTTTTATAAAAAGGAAGTTTTTGAAGCCTTAGATGAGCTAAAAGCTACAGGTAAAATTAAACATTATGGAGTAAGTGTTGAGAGAATAGAAGAAGCTATTAAGGCTATGGATTATGATGTTTCTGCTGTAGAAATAATTTTTAATATGTTTAGATTAAAGCCAAGTGAGTTATTCTTTAAATTAGCTAAGGAAAACAATGTTGGAATAATTGTAAGAGTACCTTTGGCAAGTGGATTATTAACAGGAAAGTATAATGAAAATACTGTGTTTGGAAAAGATGATCATAGAAATTACAATCGTAATGGGGATTTCTTTGATAAAGGGGAGACTTTTGCAGGGGTTGATTATTCAACTGGAGTTAAGGCTGCCAATGAACTTAAGGATAGATTAAACACAGAGGCTTTGGCTTTAAGTGCTTTAAGATATATTTTAATGTATGATGAGGTTTCTACTGTAATTCCTGGTGCAAGTAATTCAAAACAAATTGAGGAAAATGTAAAGGCAAGTGGAATTTCTGAATTCTCAAAAGAAGAAATGGACGTTGTGAAGGAAGTTTATGATAAATATATTAGGCCAACAGTTCATTATTTATGGTAATTAGTAAAATGGGAAATTTTATTTTTAAAGTTAAATTGGAAATAATAAAAATATAAATAAACTTATCTTCTTAGGAAGATAGGTTTATTTATTATTCAGAAAAGAATAACTGTGGTATAATTACTAGAATCATAAGATAAGAGGTAAGAAAAATATGACTTTTAAAGAATTAGGAATAAGTGAAAATATAATAAATACATTAAAAAAGAATGGAATAAAAACTCCAACAGAAATACAAGAAAAAAGTATAAAACAAATAATTGCTGGAAAAGACATTATAGCAGAAGCACAAACAGGTACAGGAAAAACACTAGCTTTTTTACTACCTATATTTGAAAAAATAAATCCATCTTCAAAAGAGGTTCAGTGTTTAATAATTGCTCCAACAAGAGAATTGGCAATACAAATAACTGAAGAAGCCACAAAGCTAAAAGAAGGTAAGGGTATTGGTGTTTTAGCTATGTATGGAGGAAAAGACATTGGATCACAGCTAAAAAAGTTAAATGGAGATATAAAAATAATTATTGCAACTCCAGGAAGATTACTTGATCACATTAAGAGAAAGACTGTAGATTTTAAAAAGATAAATACCGTAGTTATAGATGAAGCAGATCAAATGTTACTTATGGGCTTTAGAAATGAAATAGATGCAATAATGAGAGAAGTGCCTAAAAAGGTTCAAACATTATGCTTCTCTGCAACAATGGATTCTTCAGTTAAAAAGTTAGCTTATAGATATATGAATGATGACCCAGCTGTAATATCTGTTAAAAAGGAAGAGGTAACTCTTGAAAATATTCAGCAAGAGGTTGTTGAAACCATTGATAGATTAAAAAGAGAGACTTTATGCAAGATTTTAGATGAGGATAATCCTTACATGGCTATTATTTTCTGTAGAACTAAAAGAAGAGCTGATGAGCTTGAAACTGTAATGCATAAGAAGAAGTATAACTGTAAGGTTATTCATAGTGATATTCCACAAAATAAGCGTGAGAGAATTATGAAGTCATTTAGAGATGGAGATATTCAATATTTAATTGCTACTGATGTTGCTTCAAGAGGGCTTGATATTGGTGGCGTTGGACATATTTATAATTATGATATTCCTGAAAAGGTTGAGACTTATATTCATCGTATAGGAAGAACAGGTAGAGCTGGTGAGAGTGGATATACTTGTCTTTTTGTTGATCCTAAGGATATGAGACTTTTAGGGGAATTTGAGAAGGAAATAAAATTAACAATACCAAGAAGATGTGTTGAATAGGATAATTCCTTTTGTTTAGTAGATTGTATATTATGGGGATATGGATAAAATCTACTAACAAACTTACAATAAATAATATGGTTAAAAACTAGTAACAACTACAAAAATTAAAAACTCTACAATACAGAAAAGTATTGTAGAGTTTTTTTTGAGCAATTAAATACCATTTACTAATTCTTTTTAGAAAATATAAAACTTATACAAGGCTATGAAACATAGAAATACATATACCACTCAATATTTGTAAAAATATGATGAACTTAATTAAAGTATAATTAAACTATAATTAAATATATTGTTAAAGCAGTAAGTATATGGTACGATACAAACGAAAACAAACACGAATAAAATAAAATTAAATACTAAAAATAATCGTGTTTTTAAAGGGTGGGGTTTAGAATGAAATAAAGTAGTATTTTTAGCTATTAAAAATAATAAGAAAATGTAAGAAAACACGAACTATTTTAATTCAATTTAATCATCCATATATATGTTTATTTTTGTCCACTAAATTCGTCTAGATACAAACTGCAGGACGGGAAACCTGGTTCGCTAGAAATAGTCGGGGTATCTAATAGTTTATTTATTGGAGGAAAGAAAATGAAACAAACAAAAACAAACCTAAAACATCTTATCCGTGCTGGGAGAGGAATTATACCAGCTCATGCAGTAGTGCTAAATGGAAATCTTGTAAATGTAATGACAAGTGAAATTTACAAGGCAGACGTTGCAATCTATGAGGACACAATCGTAGCAGTAGGTAATGTATCAGATTATATTGGAGAAGATACTAAAACTATTGATGCAGCAGGAAAATATTTAGTACCAGGTCTTATCGATGGTCATATTCACAGTGAATGTAGTAAGCTTAGCATCACAAGCTATGCTAAAGCAGTAGTTCCTCGTGGAACTACAAGTATGATATCAGGTCTTGATGAGTACATTTCAGTTTCAGGGCTAGAAGGGTTAAAGGAAGTATTCGAAGAAATCAAAGCTAGTCCACTAAAAGTATTTTGGGGAGCACCATACAAAACTCCATACACATTTCCACAATCAACAGTATCATTTAATTTTACAGAAGAAGTTCATGAAGTGGTTCAACAATGGCCAGAATGCTATGGGGTATGGGAAACTGTTCGTGAATATGTAACAGAGGAAGATGAAGATACACTTGGAGCAATAGCGGTTGCAGCAAAAAATAGATTACCTATATTTGGTTGTGCACCTATGGCAAGAGGTAAGGAACTTAATGGGTATCTTTGTGCAGGTGTAAGATTAGACCATGAAAGCTATGACCATGAAGAAGTTGTTGAAAAAATGCGTAATGGTATGCATATGCTTATTCGTGAATCATCTGTAACACATTTCTTAGAAGAAAATATAAGAGCTATAACAGAGGTTAATCCTTATTTAGCAAGACGTGTAAGTTTTTGTACGGATGATGTAACAGCATCAGATGTTTTAGAAAAAGGACATTTAGACAATGTAGTGCGCTTAGCCATTAAAGCAGGAATAGAACCTATGACTGCTATTCAAATGGCAACAATCAATAGTGCAGAAGCGTATAGAATAGATCATTTAATTGGATCAATATCACCAGGAAGAATTGCAGATATTCTTTTTGTAGATGATATTAATACCTTTAATATAGAGGGAGTTATTACAAATGGTAAGCTAGTAGCTGAAAATGGTAAGTTAACTTATGAGTTAAATGCACCAAAAAGAAGCGAAGTGTTAACAGGAAAATTAAAATGTAATAAAACTACAAAGGAAGATTTTGAATATAAAGTAGAAATAGAAAATGGACAAGCGAAAGTTTTATCAATGGATGTTAAAGGGCCATTTGTTCGTAAAAGAAGAGATGTTGTTCTTAAAGTAGAGAATGGAATTGTTAAAGCAGATACAGAGCAAGATGCAGTAATGGTATCAGTTATAGAAAGATTTGGACGTAACGGAAATAAATCTTTAGCTTTCTGTTCAGGATGGAAACTAAAAAAAGGAGCAATGGCTTCAACAGCAGCACCAGATGATAACAACTTAATTGTTATGGGAGCTAGTGCAGAGGATATGGCAATAGCTGCAAATCATTTAATTGAAAATGGTGGTGGACAAGTTGTTGTTTGTGATGGTGAAGTTTTAGAGTTTTTACCATTACCAGTTGGAGGAATTGCTAGTGATTTAGAACCAGAAGTAATTGCAGAATGGGAGACAAGAGTTAATAGAGCAGCTAATACCTTAGGGTGTGATTTACCAGAACCTTTAATGTACATGTTCTTCTTACCTATAACTGCTATTCCAGATTATGCAATAACAGACGTTGGTCCAGTTGATTGTATAGCCTTAGATACATTTAATCCTATTTTAGAATTAATAGAAGAGTAACTAAAGAGGTGCAGAGTGATGAGAAGAGAAGATTTAAAAAAATTAATAGATGTTGCATCAGGTAGAGTAGAGGCAGATTTAGTTATTAAAAATTGTAAGGTAGTAGATGTATATAGTGGAACAATAATAGAGGGTGATATTGCAGTTTCTGATAATTTAATTGCTGGAATAGGGAACTATGAAGGAAAGAATGTAATAGATGCAATGGGGAAATATGCAGCACCTGGTTTTATAGATAGCCATATTCATATAGAATCTTCCTATGTTAGCCCAGAAGAACTAGGAAGACTTGTAGTACCACATGGAACAACAACAATAATTGCAGATCCACATGAAATTACTAATGTATGTGGGTTAAAAGGTGTAAATTATATGGTAAAAGCTTCAGAGGAAACTGCTCTTGATATAAAGATGATGCTACCATCATGTGTACCAGCTACACCTTTTGAGCATGCAGGAGCTGTACTTGAAGCAAAGGATATGGAAACTATTATTGATAGCGAAAGTATTTGGGGAATTGGAGAATTTATGAATTTTCCAGGAGTTATAAATGGACATGAGTCTGTATTAGATAAGATAGTTTTAGCTAAAAAACACAATAAGATTATTGATGGTCATAGTCCAGGACTTGAAGGGAATTTATTAAATGCATATGCAGCAGCAAAGATAAGAACTGACCATGAGTGTGCAACAGTTAAGGATATGCATGACAGAATTTCAAGAGGACTTTATGTTATGCTTCGTCAAGGGTCTGCATGCCATAATCTTAGAGATTTAGCTAAGGGAGTTACTCAGCATAATAGCCACAGATGTTTACTTTGTGCTGATGATATGCAACCAAAAACTATTTTAAGTGTAGGACATTTAGATAATAGTTTAAGAATGTGTGTAGAAGAAGGAATTGACCCTATAGTTGCAATTAGAATGGCTACTTTAAATGCATCAGAATGCTATGAACTTAAGGATAGAGGGGCTATTGCACCAGGATTAAGAGCAGATATAGTTTTATTAGATGATCTAAAAGACTTTAATGTTAGTAATGTACTTATTAATGGAAAAGAAGTTGCAGATAAAGGGGAATATAAGTTACCAATAAACAAATATCCTATTGCAGAAACTAAGGGTAGCTTCCATGTTAAGGACTTCTCAGTAGAGAGGCTAAAGCTAAGAATTAATTCAGATAAAGCCTATGCAATAAAGATTTTACCAGGGGGAGTTGTAACTCAAAAAGATATTGTAGAAGTTAGTAGAGATGGTGAAAATAATTTTATATACAACTCTAATGAAGATGTAGTAAAGGTTGCAGTTGTAGAAAGACACCAAGGTACAGGAAATGTAGCAGTTGCTCTTTTAGAGGGATATGGAATAAAAGAAGGGGCAATAGCTTTATCTATAGCTCACGATTCTCACAATATTATTGTAGTTGGAGTAAATGATGATGATATGGCTTTTGCTGTTGAAGAGTTAATAAAGCAAGATGGCGGAATAGTTTTAGTTAAGGATGGAATAGTTTTAGAAAGTATGCCAATGGAAATTGGGGGACTTATGAGCAAAGAAAGTGGAGAATGGGTAGATGAAAAGTTGAAGAGTATCCATACTATAGCTCATGAAGTGTTAAAGGTTAACTATGAGGTAGAACCAGTAATGACATTATGTTTCATGTCTTTACCTGTTATTCCAGAACTTAAATTAACTGATATGGGGCTATTTGATGTAACACAATTTAAATTCATAGAAATTGAAGCAAGTAAAATTTAATATTGGGGTGTAAAAATGATAAAACAAGATTGTAAAATACCATTTTTAAAAACAGCAGATGTTGGTGGATTAACATATATGATAGTAAATAATATTGTTAATTATCTTATTATAATAGCAACATTAAAGGGAGTGCTAAAATGGCCTGATGAAATAGTTTATGGAAGAGTAATTCCTGGGGTATCTATAGGATTGATGGTTGGAGGTATTTACTATGCCTATATGGGATATAAATTAGGTAAAAAGGAAGGTAGAAGTGACATTACAGCTTTACCATCAGGGGTTTCAACTCCTGCAATGTTTGTTATGTTATATGGTGTTATTATGCCATTACATTATGCATTAGGAGATCCAGAACTTGTTTGGTCAGCTGGGGTTGCTGCATGTTTCCTTGGTGGGGTAATAGAGTTTTGTGGTGGTTTAATAGGACCATGGTTAAGAGAAAAACTTCCACGTGCAGCACTTTTAGGTACAGTTGCAGGTATAGGATTTATTTGGATGGCAACTCAAGGTGTTTTTGATGTTTTCAGCGATCCAATAATAGGGTTACCAATTCTGTTTGTTGCTATGGTTGGGGTTTTTGGAGGATATTTATTTAAGGACAAGTTCCAACCACTTGTAGTAGCAATTGTAGGGGGAATAATTTATTCCTTACTTTTAGGACGTACACATGTTGATTTTTCAGGTGTTGGATTCTATATTCCAAATCC
>JBOFQV010000219.1:0-3219 GCA_051650705.1 Clostridium sp. | reverse complement strand
ATATAATTAAAAAAGAACCAATTATATATAGGTTACAACAATACATTATTATAAACAAGGCGTTTATTGAATATGAAGGAGTTATAATATATAATACAGTTTATAATTATTTTAACGAAGGTTATTTAACGAGGGGAATATAGATGGATAAAAAAATTATATTATCAATAGAATCAAGTTGTGATGAAACATCTGCAGCAGTTGTTGTTGATGGAAGAGAGGTTTTATCAAATATCATAGCATCTCAAATAGATACTCATGCATTATATGGAGGGGTTGTACCTGAGGTTGCATCAAGAGTCCATATAGAGGTTGTTAATGGAGTTGTACAAGAAGCATTAAAGGAAGCAAACATAACTTTAGATGATGTGGATGCAATTGCAGTTACTTATGGACCAGGATTAGTTGGAGCACTTTTAGTTGGTCTTCAATACGCAAAGGGATTGGCACTTTCAACTGGAAAGCCATTAATTGGAGTAAATCATATAGAAGGGCATATATCTGCAAATTACATAGAGCATAAGGACTTAAAACCACCATTTGTATCATTAGTTGTTTCTGGTGGACACACTTTCATAGTTCATGTTAAGGATTATGGAGTTTATGAAGTAATAGGGCAAACTAGAGATGATGCAGCCGGGGAAGCATATGATAAGGTTGCAAGAGCTTTAGGACTTGGATATCCAGGTGGTCCTAAAATAGATAAAATATCTAAAGAGGGAAATGAAAATGCAATTGAATTCCCAAGAGCTAAGTTTGATGATGATACTTTAGACTTCTCATTTAGCGGGGTTAAATCTGCTGTTTTAAATTATTTAAATAAGAACAAAATGGCTGGAAATGAAATTTGCACAGAGGATGTTGCTGCATCTTTCCAAAAAGCTGTTGTTGGAGTTTTAAATGACAACGTGATGAAGACTTGCAAAAAGTTAAATATAAACAAAATAGCCATTGCAGGAGGGGTAGCTTGCAATTCTACTTTAAGAGAAACATTAATTAGGGAAGGGAAGAAGAATAATATAAATATTTTATTCCCAAATCCAATTTTATGTACAGATAATGCAGCAATGATAGGGAGCGCAGCATATTTCAAGTTTGTTAAGGGAGAAGTTTCTTCACTAGATTTAAATGCTAGACCAAATTTAAAATTAGGTGAAAGATAGGTGATTATATGAGGTTATTGCCAGAATCAAATGGTTTATATAAGGTTAAAAAGAAAAGCAATTTAACTAAAAAAGATATATTTAAGAGAATAGCTATAGGGTTAGCTATAGTAATTGGAACAGGATTTTTATTTCAAACAGTAGGGAATTTTATTGGAAATGAAAAGGTAAGAGCTCGTCTTGGTTATGGAAGAGTTGATGGAAAAAAGCTAGAGTTTAAAACTAAAGGTGGGGGAGATTACTCTGTAATTTTTGATGGAGCACTTGGTGCAAATCTTTATGAATGGGAAGATGTTGTAAAACAATTTAATAGCCAAATGGGAGTAACAGCATTTACATATAACAGAAGAGGATATGGCTTTAATGATGGTGGAGATAGAAGAACACCAGAACAGCAAGCTGAGGATTTAAGAAATTTACTTAAAAAGGCTGGTGTTTATCCACCATATATATTAGTTGGAGAAGAGTATGGAAGTGTTGTTTTAACTAATTTTGCTAAGTTATATCCAGAAGAGGTTGCGGGTGTGGTTTTAATAAATCCAATAACTCAAGAGTTAGTTAATAGTGGGGAGCTTAAAAAGAGTGTTAGAGGAAAATACTTAAAGAGTAAGCTTGAGTTTTTAGGAAGCTATGTTGGAGTTACTTCATTGATGAATAAATTTGGACTAGCTACTGAGGTGGAAGGATTTGAGGAAGCTATTCCAGAAGGTGCTTTAGCTGAATATAAGGTTCATAAAACAAAGACTAATTATAGACAAGCTATTACTAATGAGTTAAAGAACCTGTATAAGGGAGAAAGTACAGGGCAAGAGGAAGGAATGTTTAAAGATATTCCGTTTTATGTAATTTCACATAGCGAGGATGAGGCTATTAAAAATTTAGGAAGTGAAGAGTTAACTACTTTTTATCATATTAAAGAGGATAATCCTTTAATTTCTGTTAGTAACACTGAGGAAGTGTTAAATGGAATACAAAAGGTGTTAAAGGAAGCTAGAAGAATAGAAAAAAGAAAAAAGGGTCAATAGTTAGACTTCATGTGCCTTATAAAAGTAATTTTTATAAGGCACTTTTTTATAAAAATAATTAATGTGGTGACAAATAGTTGTCACAAATTGTGGTTATACTCAAAATATAAACTTGATAAATAGCAGGAGGAAATGCTAATGGACAACACAAATAACAATACACCTGACAACTATAATAATGGCAATCCAACAAATTATAGTGGCGGGTATAATGAACAATATACCAATCAAACACAACAAAACTTTAGTACTGTACATGAGGTGAACTACACAAATGTAGAGGATAAAAAAGGTAAGAAGAAAAATAGAAAAAACTTTGCAATGATTGCATTAATGATAGTTTTATCTATTTGTGGAGGATTAATTGGAAGTGGGGCAACATATTTATTAATGAAAAATGATAACACAATAAAGCCTCAATATGCTCCTCCAACATTTCAAAGTGAGGGAGAATCCCTTTCAGCAGCAGAAGCATTTAACAAAGTAGCTCCAGCAGTTGTTATTGTTTCAACTACAACAATGCAAAGCAATGGTTTCTTCCAACAACCAGTTGAAGGAATTGGATCTGGTTTCATAATTAATGAAGATGGTTATATACTTACAAACTATCACGTTGTAAAAGGGTCACAAGAGGCAACAATAACTTTAAGTGATAAAAGAGAAGTTAAAGCAAAGGTTATAAATTATGATGAAGCACAAGATGTTGCGATGTTAAAGCTTGAAGAAGGAACTAAGGTTCCAGCAGTGGCAGAACTTGGTGATTCAGATGGTCTATACCCAGGGCAAGAGGTAATTGCAATTGGAACACCTTTATCAAAGGATTTTTATCAAACAGTTACAGGAGGATTAATAAGTTCAGTTAATAGAAATGTAACAACAGAAACAGGAACATCAATGAATTTAATACAAACAGATGCAGCAATAAATCCTGGAAACAGTGGAGGACCACTTGTTAATTCTAAAGGACAAGTAATTGGAATTAACACAATGAAGATTTCAGGTGGAGCGGAAAATATAGGTTTTGCAATTCC
>JBOFQV010000218.1:0-6171 GCA_051650705.1 Clostridium sp. | reverse complement strand
TAGATTTCCCAGATCTTTCTGTAGATGGAACATTTCCACTTGGAGCTGCAATTTCAGGAGCTTTATTAGTTAATGGAGTAAATCCATGGATTGTAATAATAGTGTCAGCCCTTGGTGGGGTTTTAGCAGGAGGAGTTACAGCATTTTTACATGTTAAGCTGAAAATAAGTAATTTAATGTCTGGAATACTTGTTATGATTGGCTTATATTCAGTAAATTTAAAGGTTATGGGAGATAAATCTAATTTACCATTATTTAATGAAAATCACATTTTTAAATCTGGAATATCACCATTAATCATTATACTTGGAATATTAATTATTATTAAAATATTATTTGATGTATTTTTAAAAACAAAATTAGGATTTTTACTTATAGCAGTGGGAGATAATGAACAAGTAGTTACATCCCTTGGAGTGAATAAAAATAGAATAAAGATTTTAGGGCTAATGCTAAGTAATGCACTTGTTGCTTTAGCTGGAGGGTTAACAGCACAATACCAAGGCTTTGCAGATGTAAGTATGGGTGTTGGAACTGTTGTAAAAGGACTTGCTTGCGTTATTTTAGGTGTTTCTATTCTTGGAAAGATATCTATTATAAAGGCGTCAACTCTTTCAATAATTGGTACAGTAATATATTATGTAGCAATTAACATAGCACTAAGACTTGGACTTCATCCAAATAACTTAAATTTATTAACTTCAATAGTAATAGTAATTGCACTTAGCTCAAACAATAATATTTTCAAATTTAAAAAGAAGAAAGTTATAGAGGAGGTGCAAGTAAATGTTGAAGATAAAAGAATTGAAGAAAGTATTTAATCCAAATACAATAAATGAAAATAGAGTATTTAATGGATTATCTTTAGAAGTTTCTAAAGGAGATTTTATAACAATTATAGGATCAAATGGTGCAGGAAAATCAACTCTTTTAAATATAATTGCAGGAAATATTGAAGAAGATAGTGGTTCTATTGTAATTGATAGTAATGAGGTATCTCACAAGGCAGAGTATTATAGAGCTCGTTCAATAGGAAGAGTTTTTCAAAATCCTTCAGTTGGAGTAGCTCCAAATATGACAATACTTGAAAATCTATCTCTTGCAGATAATAAAGGGAAAAGTTATGGATTATCTTTTGGAATTAATAAGAAGAGAATTAATTTTTATAAGGAATTATTAAAAGAGTTAGATTTAGGTCTTGAGGATAAACTTCATAATAAAGTACAACTTTTATCAGGAGGGCAAAGGCAAGCTCTAACATTGCTAATGGCAGTAATGAATGAACCTAAAATTCTTTTGTTAGATGAGCATACAGCAGCACTAGATCCGAAGACATCTCAAAAGATTATGGAAATAACTAAAAAGATAGTAAATGAAAGAGGAATAACTACATTAATGGTAACGCATAATTTAAAGCATGCTATGGAATGTGGAAATAGACTTTTTATGATGCATAGAGGAGAAATTGTTGTTGATGTTTCTGGAGAGGAAAAGAAAAGTTTAACAACGGAAAAGTTAATATCATTATTTGATAAGGTTCATGTAACTGAGGAATTAAGTGATAGAACATTATTTAATTAAGAAAAGCTGAAGTAAAAAACTTCAGCTTTTTCCATTAAAACATTTAACATAATCAAAAAAATATCAATAGAAGAATATGAAATAATAGATATATAAGGATAATATTGTTAAAAATATATCAAAATATTGTAATTTAATCAATGAATTGGTTAATGATATTAGTTTGAGTAAATAATTACATTGGCTTAAAATATAGAGAAGTGGCTAATTTACAATAATATACATAAATTCAAAAATAAACATTGTTATTTTTTTATCAAAAAAGTATTGACAAAAAAATAACAATGTATTAATATTAAATCAAGGCAAGGGACATGAATAAAAAAGCCGAAAAAAATGCAAATTAAGTAATATTAATATAAATATTCAGGAGGAAGAAAATAATGATGAAAGTTACAAACGCAGCAGAATTAACTGAAAGAATTAAAAAATTAAGAGAAGCTCAAAGAGTATTTGCAACATACACTCAAGAGCAAGTAGATGAAATCTTCAGACAAGCGGCAATGGCAGCAAATGATAATAGAATTAAGCTTGCTAAAATGGCAGTTGAAGAATCAGGAATGGGAATAGTTGAAGATAAGGTTATAAAGAACCACTTTGCAGCAGAATATATTTACAATCAATATAAAGATATGAAAACTTGTGGAGTAATTGAAACAGACCACACATTTGGTATCACTAAGGTAGCAGAACCAATCGGAGTTATTGCTGCAATCGTACCAACAACAAACCCAACATCAACAGCAATATTCAAGACGTTAATAGCTTTAAAAACTAGAAATGCTATTATAATATCACCTCACCCAAGAGCAAAGAATGCTACAATTGAAGCAGCTAAGATAGTTTTAGATGCAGCAGTTAAGGCGGGAGCTCCAGAAGGAATCATAGCTTGGATTGATGAGCCATCAGTTGAATTATCAGGAAATGTTATGAGAGAGTCAGATATAATACTAGCTACAGGTGGTCCAGCAATGGTTAAGGCTGCTTACTCATCAGGAAGACCAGCACTTGGGGTTGGAGCAGGGAATACTCCAGCAATTATTGATGAAACAGCTCACATTAAAATGGCAGTTAACTCAATTTTATTATCAAAGACATTTGACAACGGTGTTATTTGTGCATCAGAACAAAGTGTTCTTGTAATGGATGAAATATATGATGAAGTTAGAAGAGAATTCGCTGAAAGAGGAGCTTATATCTTAAAAGGTGAAGAAGTAGATAAGGTTAGAAAGATAATCTTAAATGAAAGAGGCGGATTAAACGCTGATATGGTTGGTCAATCAGCATACAAAATTGCTAAAATGGCAGGAGTTGAAGTTCCAACTACAGCTAAGGTTTTAATTGGAGAAGTTGAATCAGTAGAACTTGCTGAACCATTCTCACATGAAAAATTATCACCAGTACTTGCTATGTATAGAGTTAAATCATTTGATGAAGCTTTAACTAAGGCTTGTAGATTAATAGAATTAGGTGGTATGGGTCATACTTCAGTATTCTACACAGATCAAATCAAGTCAACAGAAAGAATTGCTAGATTTGGAGCAGCAATGAAGACTGCTAGAACATTAATAAATATGCCAGCTTCACAAGGAGCTATTGGAGATGTATTTAACTTCAGACTTGCACCATCATTAACATTAGGATGTGGTTCATGGGGAGGAAACTCAGTTTCAGAAAACGTTGGTCCAAAACACTTAATCAACGTTAAGAGTGTAGCTGAAAGGAGAGAAAATATGCTTTGGTTTAGAGTTCCAGAAAAGACTTACTTCAAATATGGATGTTTACCTATAGCTCTACAAGAGTTACATGATATGGGTAAAAAGAAGGTATTTATCGTAACAGATAAGGTACTTGCAGAATTAGGATACACAACTAAGGTTACAAATGTATTAGAAAGATTCGGAATTGATTATAGAATATTCTCAGAAGTTGAGCCAGATCCAACATTAGCAGCTGCTAAGAAGGGTGCAGAAGCAATGCTTGCCTTTGAGCCAGATGTTATCATCTCATTAGGTGGAGGATCACCAATGGATGCTGCTAAGATTATGTGGGTAATGTATGAACACCCAGAAGTTAGATTTGAAGATTTAGCTATGAGATTCATGGATATCAGAAAGAGAGTTTACAAGTTCCCTAGCATGGGTGAAAAGGCTATGATGGTTGCTATACCAACATCAGCAGGTACTGGTTCAGAAGTAACACCATTTGCTGTTATTACTGATGAAAAGACAGGAGTTAAGTACCCACTTGCAGACTACGAACTAACTCCAGATATGGCTATAGTTGATGCTGAGCTTATGATGAGCATGCCAAGAGGATTAACAGCTGCTTCAGGTATTGACGCTTTAGTTCACGCAATTGAAGCTTACGTATCAGTATTAGCATCAGAATATACAAATGGTTTAGCGCTTGAAGCTATTAGATTAGTATTCAAATACTTACCAGATGCTTACAACGAAGGAACTACAAATATTAAGGCTAGAGAAAAGATGGCTCATGCTTCATCAGTAGCTGGTATGGCATTTGCTAACTCATTCTTAGGTGTTTGTCACTCAATGGCTCATAAGCTAGGTGCATTCCACCACATACCACACGGAGTTGCTAATGCATTATTAATTAACGAAACAATTAAGTTCAATGCTACAGATGCTCCAACTAAGCAAGCAGCATTTGCTCAATACAAATATCCAAATGCAGCATGGAGATATGCTAGAATTGCAGACTACTTACAATTAGGTGGAAACACTGAAGCTGAAAAGGTAGAATTATTAATTAAAGCTATCGATGGATTAAAGGAAAAGGTTGGAATGCCTAAGTCAATTAAGGATGCTGGTGTAAGCGAAGATAAGTTCTACGCTTCAATAGATGAAATGGTTGAGCAAGCGTTTGATGACCAATGTACTGGGGCTAACCCAAGATACCCACTAATGAGTGAAATCAAGGAAATGTACATTGATGCTTACCAAGGTAAAGTGTTACCAGTTCCAGCAGTTGAAAAAAAGTCAAAGAAGAAATAAGATAAATTACTAAAATTTATATATTCGACTGTACAAAAGGACCGTCTTTGTGAAAAGGCGGTTCTTTTATTGTTATATAAGTGATATTATAGTAAGAGGATATAAATGGAAGTAGGAGGACTTATGAGGGTATCAGAGTTGAATTTTAAGCTATTAAATGAATTAAGAGAACTTTTTAAAAACAATCCAGCGCAAACAATTGTTGAGGCTGTGTTAACTAGTGAAGCTGGGGAAATATATTTTATTTATAATGTAAATAAAATAGTAAGTGCAGTTTTAAAAATTGGAGATTTTGTTTTAATAGACGGGGATCTAACAGGAGGAGAACAGTACTTAGATATATTCCAAACTCATTTTGAAATTATTTCAACAAACTCAAAATGGTATGAACTTATAGAATATTCTTGGGGAGATACTATTACAAATAGAAGAACAATTTTATCAAGTGATGAGTTAGATGAAGAGAAAATTGAAGAAATATTGAGCAACATACCAACAAATTGCTATTTGCAAAAAATAAATGAAAATATGGCTAAAAGATTGTTAAAAGAAAATTGGAGTAGAGATTTAGTAAGTAATTTTAATTCAGTTGAAGAATTTGTGGAAAAGGGAATAGGATATGTTCTTGTTGATGGAATGAAAGTTGTGGCTGGAGCATCTAGTTTTTCTGTATTAAGTAATGGTATAGAGGTGGAATTAGATGTAAATCCAAACTATAGAAGAAGAGGATATGGATATATTGTTGCAGCAGCACTTGTTAATCATTGCATAAAATCAAATTTAGTTCCTCATTGGGATGCAATGAATGTGGCATCAATAAAAATAGCTAAAAAGTTAGGATTCAAGGAAGCAAGAACTTATGAAACCTTACTTTTAGAATAAAATGTTATTTAAAGCATGGACATTACCATGCTTTATTTTAATGAGTGAAAATATATGGTATCATATATTTATTAAGGTTAAGGTGAGTGAGAAAAGTGTATAAACCATTAGCAGATAAATTAAGACCAAAGGAATTAAATGAAGTTTTTGGCCAACAACATATTCTTGGAGAAAATAAAATTTTAAATAGAATAATAAAATCAGGAGCCATAAGTAATATGATATTTTATGGGCCACCTGGAATAGGAAAGACAACAGTAGCAAATATTATTGCAAATAAAATAAATAAACAGTTTTATAAATTAAACGCTACAAATGCATCACTAAAGGATATTCATGATATTGCAGCTGAGTTAGATACATTTATGGGGAGAAATGGTGTTGTTCTTTATCTTGATGAAATTCAAAACTTCAATAAAAAGCAACAACAAAGTTTGCTTGAATATATTGAAGATGGAAGAATAACTTTAATTGCTTCAACAACAGAAAATCCATATCATTATGTATTTAAAGCTTTATTAAGTAGAAGTACTATATTTGAATTTAAGCCATTAAGTGAAGAGGATGTAATTAGTGCATTAAAAAGAGGTGTTGAAATTCAATCAAAAGAGTACACATCAAGGGAAATTAAAGTTTTAGATGAGGGGTATGAATATTTTGCAGCTGCATCAAATGGGGATGTGAGAAAGGC
>JBOFQV010000217.1:0-10357 GCA_051650705.1 Clostridium sp. | reverse complement strand
TGACTTATCATCTATACTTGAAGTTAATATGAGTGAAGAAGTGGCAAAGCAGAAATTGAAAGAAAAAGGATTTACTAATGTAGTAGGTTCAGGAAAATTCCTTAAAGAGTGGAGTCCATATTCAGCAAAAAAGGGCGATAAAATAACATTAGTTTTTTCTGATACAAAAATAGAATAATTTAAATATTAAAAGTGCGAGAAATCGCACTTTTTCTTGCAATAATTTATAAAATGTGGTTAATATATATATAACATAGTTGTAAAACTAAAAGAGTTAAATAATAAAGTTGGAGGAATTCATGGAAGGAAAAATAATTAAAGGAATTGGTGGTTTTTATTACGTTAAAACATCAGAAGGATTAATTGAATGTAAGGCAAGAGGAAAGTTTAGACACAGAGAATTAAAGCCTATGGTTGGAGATAATGTAACAATAAAAGCAGAAAAGGGAAAAGGGGTAATTGAAGAAATTCATGAAAGAAATTCAGAATTATTTAGACCAACAGTAGCAAATGTTACCCTAGCTTTTGTAGTATTTGCAATTAAAAACCCAGATTTAAATTTTGACTTACTTAATAGATTCCTAGTACTTTGTGAAAGTAATAATATTGAAGCAATAGTTTGTTTGAATAAAGTTGATTTAGTTACAGAAGAAGAAAAAGAAGAAGTAAAGAAAAAAATTAACTCTATTGGATATGATGTTTTATTTATTAATGCGAAACAAGGATTAGGTGTAGAAGAATTAAGAGAAAGAATGGAAGGTAATGTTACAGTTTTATGTGGGCCTTCAGGTGCTGGTAAATCTACATTAATAAATACACTTACAAAAAAGGATTATATGGAAACAGGAGAAGTAAGTGAAAAAATAGGTAGAGGAAAGCATACAACAAGACATAGTGAGTTAATAGAAATTAATCATGGATATATTGTTGATACACCAGGGTTTTCAACACTTGAAGTAAACTTTATTGATAAGGATGAACTAAGATATGCTTTGCCAGAGTTTAGAGAATATAATCATGAGTGTAAATTTAGAGGATGCTTACATTATAAAGAGCCACAATGTGCAGTAAAACAAGCAGTAGAAGAGGGGAAAATCAATCAAAGTAGATATGATTTTTATATAAGAACCTTAGAGGAGATAATGGATGGGAGGAATAATAGATGGTAAAGATAGCGCCGTCAATTTTGGCAGCAGATTTTAGCAAATTAGGAGAAGAAGTAAAAAAACTTCATGATGGGGGAGCAGATTTCATTCATATAGATATAATGGATGGTAAATTTGTGCCAAATATTAGTTTTGGACCAGCAGTGACAAAGTCAATAAGAGGAATAACAGATAAGGTATTTGATGTTCATCTTATGATAGAGGAGCCATCAAAATACATAGATGACTTTATTGATGCAGGAGCTGATTTAATTACAGTTCACTATGAAAGTGATAAGCATATAGATAGAACAATAAATTACATAAAGAGTAAGGGGATAAAAGCTGCTATAGCTTTAAATCCAGGTACTCCTGTTAGCTTAATAAAGGATTTAATTCCAAGTCTTGATATGGTATTAATTATGTCTGTTAATCCGGGTTTTGGAGGACAAAAATTTATTCCATATGCACTAGATAAAATTAAGGAAGTAAAAGCATTAAAAGATTTATATAATAAAGATATGATGATACAAGTTGACGGAGGTGTAGATCCTTCAAATATAAAACAAGTTGTTGAGGCAGGTGCAGATGTAATTGTTGCAGGTTCAGCAGCGTTTAAGGGTGGAAAAGTTAAAGAAAATATTAAGGGACTTAGAGAGGCGATTTAAATGAGAGTTGTAATTATTTCTGGTGGTACACCACCAAGCAAAAAAAGATTAATGGAATTTTTAAAAGATAATGATTATATTATTGGTGCTGATAGTGGATGCAATATTTTAAAAGAATATGATATCATACCAAATTTAATTTTAGGAGATTTTGACTCTGCAAATAAAGAGGCTGTTGACTATTTAGTAAGCAAAGGAGCAGAATGCTTAAAATATCCACCAGAAAAAGATTACACAGATACTCATTTAGCATATCAAATTGGAAAAGAAAGAGGGGGAACAGAGTTTTTATTTTTTGGGACAACAGGTTCTAGAATAGACCATACATTAGGAAACTTTGGATTACTTCTTATAGCACAAAAGGAAAATATTAAAGTTACAATTATAGATAATAATAATATGACTTTTTTAAAAGAGGAAAGCTTTCTTATATCAGGAAATAAAGGAGAAACTATTAGTTTTCATGCTTTAAGTGAAGAGGTTAGTGGTTTTACAATAAAGGGAGCAAAATATAATATTGAAAATTATACTTTGAAACTATTAGAACCAAGAGCTATTTGTAATGAATTTTTAAATGATGATATAGAAGTAACTTTTAATAGTGGAAAATTATTAATTATTTATTCTTTTGATTAAAAAATTGGAACCTTTACTTATTTAGTTGCATACAATGTTACTATGTAAGTATTGGTTTTTATTTTAGGAGGGAATATGAAAATAGTTGCTATTAAACTACCAAGATTTATTTCAAGCATTATAAGATTTTTTACAAGAAAAAAATAGTTATTAAAAATCTTATTCTTACTAAATGTAAGTGAACATAAAAAACTGTGAACATAGTAAGAGAATATTATTTTTCTTGGTACACAAAGCTGTGTTTAAATTAAATACAATAAAAAAATGCAATTGCGGACAACAATTGCATTTTTTTATTTGAACTATATTGCTCTCTGAACTTTACCAGATCTTAAGCATCTTGTACAAACATGAACAGTCTTTGGAGTTCCATTAACTAACGCCTTAACCTTCTTTATGTTTGGTGCCCAAGTTCTCTTTGATTGACGGTGTGAATGGCTGTATTGTACACCTGCTACAACACCCTTGTCACAAACTTCGCATCTTCTTGCCATTGAATACACCTCCTCTTATATTAAAATATAAAATTCTCTTCAATAGGACAGGATTGATTGTAACACATAATATATAAAAAAATCAATAGAAATATTAAAAAAAATATAATAACTTAATTATTACCTATAATAAAACTTGAATATTGGAGGTTCTTAATATAGAATAGACATAAGGATATAATATGAGGAGGAATAGTAATGGTTGGATTTTCTAAAGAAAACGGTAATATACATTACTCTGAAGAAGTATTAGCAAAGATAGTTGGTTTATCAACTATGGAGTGTTATGGTGTAGTAGGAATGGTATCTAAAAATGCCACTGAAGGACTATGGGAATTAATGAGAGTTGAGAATTTAAGCAAAGGTGTAAAAATTGCTTTAACTGAGGAAGATAAACTTAACATTGAATTATATATAATGGTTGAATACGGAACTAAAATTTCTGTAATTGCAAACAATATTATTCAAAAGGTACGTTATAGCGTAGAAAATTACACAGGATTAAAAGTATCATCTATTACTGTGAATGTTCAAGCGGTTAGAGTCTAGGAGGTAAACTTAATGGAATATAAAAAGATAAATGGCCATCATTTCTATAATATGATGGTTAATGGTAGCAACAGATTGGCAGAGGAAAGCGATTTTGTAAATGCATTAAATGTTTTCCCAGTACCAGATGGTGATACAGGAACAAACATGTCAATGACATTTAGAGCAGCTGTAAAGGAAATTGAAGGATTAGATTCAACTTCAATTGGAGAAGTGTCAAGAAAACTTGCTAAAGGAGCTCTTATGGGTGCAAGAGGAAACTCAGGAGTTATTCTTTCGCAAATTCTTAGAGGGATGTCTAAAGGATTAGAAGGCAAGGATGAAGTAACTGCTCAAGAATTTACATTAGCATTTGTAGAAGGGTCAAAGTCTGCATACAAGGCAGTAATGAGACCAACAGAAGGAACAATACTTTCTGTAATAAGAGCTGCTGCTGAGAAGGCTGTAGAAGTTAAAACTGAAAATGTAACAGAGCTTTTAGAAGAAGTTAATGTTGCAGCAAAGGTAATGCTTGATAAAACACCAGAATTATTACCAGCTTTAAAGAAGGCTAAGGTTGTTGATTCGGGTGGTATGGGTCTTTACATTATAATGCAAGGGATGCTTCAAGCATTAAAAGAAGGAATAGTTGCAGAAGTTAAAAAAGTAGAAAAGAAAGAAACACAAGCTGTTGGAGCAAAATCAACAGGAGATATAGATATTAAGTTTGGGTACTGTACAGAATTTATCATCTTAGGTGATGCAAACAAAGCAAAGGCATTCCAAGATGAAATTGAGCCACTTGGAGATTCTATGATTGTTGTTGGATATGATGATGTTATTAAGTGTCATATTCACACAAATGATCCAGGATTAGTTCTTTCAAAGGCTGTTATGGTTGGAGAATTATCAAAAATAAAAATTGATAATATGAGAGAAGAGCATAGAGAACTTTTAGAAGCAGAAGGATATTCAACTGAAGATGTTGTTACAGAAGAATCTGCTGAAATGAAGAAGTATGGATTTATAACAGTAGCAATGGGTGCTGGAATTACAAACATATTTAAAGATTTAGGTGTAGATTATGTAATTGAAGGTGGTCAAACTATGAACCCTTCAACTCAAGATATGCTTGATTGTATAAATAAAATAAATGCTGAAAATATTTATATTTTACCAAATAACAAAAATATAATAATGGCAGCTACACAAGCAGCAGAAATTACAGATAAAAATGTAGTAGTAATACCAACTAAAACAATTCCACAAGGAATTACATGTGTTTCAATGTTTAATCATGAAGGAGAAGTTGAAGAAAACACAGAAGAGTTAAATTCACTTTTAGATATGGTTAAGACTGGATCAATCACATATGCTGTAAGAGATACAGAAATGGATGGAATTGAAATTAAAGAAGGTAATATGTTAGGTCTTGTTGAAGGTAAGATCAAAGAAGTTGGAGAAGATAAAATTGAGGTTGCTAAAAGAGTTATCGCTAACATGGTAGATGATGAAAGCGAGCTTATAACAGTATTCTATGGTGCAGATGTTACAGAAGAAGAAGCTAATGGCATGATAGAAGATTTAGAAGAGCAATATGAAGATTTAGATATACAACTATATAAGGGAGATCAACCTTTATATTACTTCTTAATATCAGTAGAATAATTAACAAAACAAAAGCACCTTAGGTGCTTTTGTTTATTATGTAAGGAAATAAACTATATGGGGAAGTGTTAAAATGATTATATATAATCCTGTATCCTCACTAAAAGGGGTAGGGCCAAAAAGTCAAGAAGCATTAAATAGAGCAGGAATATTTACTATTTTAGATTTAGTACTTTATTTTCCGAGGGATTATGAGTTTGTTAATGGAAACTTAGATGTGGATAATATAAATGAAGAAGAAAAGAGTATTATGTGTTGTAAAGTACTAAGCCATAAAGGAAATATAAGAACAAGAAGTGGAAAGTATCTAACAACAATTGAATTTAGCTATGGAAATGCTAGAGTGATTGGAAAATGGTTTAACATGCCATATATAAAGAAGAATTTTGTAGTTGGTAAAAGTTATAATTTAATGGGTAAGTTTAAAAAGGTTGGAGGAGTTATTGAAATTACTAATCCATCTGTAACGGGGGAAGAGGCACTTAAAAGTGAAATAATTCCTAAATATCCATTAAAGGGTGACTTATCTGATAAAATGTTAATAAAGCTTATATCTTATGTTTTAGATAATATAAGAATTGAAGAGAATTTGCCAGAGAATATTATTGAAAAATACAATATGGAAAGCTTAGATAAGGCAATTAGAGAAATTCATTTCCCAAAATCCCATGAAAGCTTAAAGTCTGCAAAAATTAGATTAAAGTTTCAAGAGTTATTTACGTATTCAATGAAGCTACTATTACTAAAGGAACAGATAAAGGGAAAGGCAGATGGTGTTGTCTTTAATTGGCATGATGAGCTTAAGGATTTAAAGGCAACTCTTCCATATGCGTTAACAAATGCTCAAACTAGAGTAGTTAGAGATATTCTAAGAGATCAAAAAAGTCCATATGCAATGAATAGATTAGTTCAGGGTGATGTTGGGAGTGGGAAAACTGTTGTTAGTTTAATTGCTATATTTAATGTTATTAAAAATGGATATAAGGCAGCTTTAATGGTGCCAACTGAAATATTGGCAAACCAACATTATGAAGAGGGTAAAAAGCTTTTAGAGCCATTTGGAGTGCATTTAGAGCTACTTACAGGTAGTACATCTGCAAAAGAGAAGAAAAGAATAAAAGAATTAATAAAAGAAGAAGAGCCAGTTGTTATTATTGGAACTCATGCATTGATTCAAGAGGATGTTGAATTTAATAAGCTGGGATTAGTTGTTACTGATGAACAACATAGATTTGGAGTGGAACAAAGGAGTAAATTAATAAATAAGGGTGCAAGAGCAGATTGTTTAGTAATGACGGCCACTCCAATTCCAAGAACCTTAGCACTTTATGTTTATTCAGATTTAGATATTTCTGCAATTGATGAATTACCACCAGGAAGAAAGAAAATACAAACTAAGTTCTATAAGGATAATAAAAGAGATGATGCCTATAGTTTAGCACTTGATCAAATAAACCAAGGAAGACAGGTTTATATAGTGTGTCCATTAATTGAAGAGGATGAGAAAAGTGAATTAAATTCTGTAGAGAAGGTATACAATTCAGTTTCAGGTGGAGTATTTAAAGGAATTAAGGTTGAAATACTTCATGGTAAAATGAAGCCTGCTGAAAAGGATGAAATAATAAATAGATTTAAAGCGGGAGAAACTAAAGTTCTAATTTCAACTACTGTAATTGAGGTTGGTGTTAATGTACCCAATGCATCTGTAATGATAATAGAAAATGCAGAGAGATTTGGTTTAGCGCAATTACACCAATTAAGAGGAAGAGTTGGAAGAGGGGGATATGAATCATATTGTGTTTTAATTGCCAATGCTAAAAGTAAAAATACCGAGAAGAGAATGGAAATTATGGTTGAATCAACAGATGGTTTCTATATTTCAGAGCAGGATTTAAAGATTAGAGGTTCTGGTGAAATGTTTGGTATGAGACAAAGTGGGGATGAGGGACTAATATTATCAGACATATATGAAGATATGGATATATTAAGATGTGCTAGAGGGGAAGCCAAAATAATATTAGATAATAAAAATGCAGAAAACATTAGAATTGTAAATGAGATTAGTAAAAATCTACAAAGAAGTTCAAAATATATATGTTTCAATTAATTTAAAATTGTACAAAAATGACGAATATGATAAAATTATATTTATAAAATTCTAGGAGGAAAGACAATGAGAATTATAGCAGGAAAAGCAAAAGGACGTAAACTAATACCTCCAGCAACTATGGAAACAAGACCAACCTTAGATAGAGTTAAGGAAGCAATGTTTTCAATGATTCAAGGTTATATGATGAATTCAGTTGTTATAGATGTTTTTGCAGGCACAGGAAGCTTAGGGTTAGAAGCAGCTAGTAGAGGAGCGAAGGAAGTTTATTTAGTAGATAAAAGTCCTGTTACATTTCCACTGCTAAAGGAGAATGTGGAAAATCTAAAGTTTCAAGATTTTTGTACACCACTAAATATGGATTCTTATGATGCATTAAGAATGTGTGCTAAAAAGGGAGTTAAATTTGACGTAATATTTATTGATCCACCTTATTGTAAGGAAATGATTCCTGAAGCTTTGAAGATTATAAAGGAATTAAGTTTATTAGCAGAGGATGGAATAATAGTTACAAAAATAGATAGTATAGAAGAAATATACGAAGGGTATGAAAATATTAAGCAAACAAGAAGTAAAAGGTATGGAAATACTACTGTTTGCTTCTATAAGGAGCTTGAGGAGGAGTAAAATGAAGGTTGCAGTATATCCTGGTAGCTTTGACCCAATTACAAATGGGCACTTAGATATAATTCAAAGAGGTTCTAAGGTTTTTGATAAAGTTGTGGTTGCTGTTTTGGTCAATGTGGATAAAAAGGGATTGTTTGATATTGAAGAGAGAGTTGAGTTAATTAAAAAAGTTACAAAAGATTACAAAAATGTGAATGTGCTTGCTTTTAATGGACTTTTAGTAGATTTAATGAGGGAGCATAATGCTAATGTGATTTTAAAAGGCTTAAGGGCTGTTTCGGATTTTGAATATGAATTACAAATGGCTTTAATGAACAATCATTTAGATGAAAATGTTGAAACTGTATTTATGATGACGTCTGCACAATATTCATTTTTAAGTTCTTCTTCTATTAAACAAGTTGCAAAGTTTAAGGGGAATATAAGTGGTTTGGTGCCTGATGATATTATTGATGATATATATAAGAAAATAGGGGTGGGAAGTAATGGATAAAATTGATAAAGTTGATGTTAATATTATGGAGTTGCTAGAATATCTTCAAGATATTCTAGAAAACTCTCCTAAAGTGCCGATTAGTGGTAAGTGTATGGTTGATAAGGTGGAGATATTAGATATTATTGATCAAATAGTTAACTATTTACCTGACCAGTTTAAAAAGGCACAATGGGTGATGAGTGAAAGAGAAAGAATCTTAGGAGAGGCTAAGAAGGAATATGATGCTGTAAAGAAGGAAACTATGGAAATGATGAGACAGAATGTTGAAAATCATGATGTAGTTAAGGAAGCAAAAATAAGAGCACAAGAAATAGTTAATAATGCGAAAAGAGATGCAAAAGCTATTAGGCTTGGATCAAGAGATTATTCTGATGAAATATTATCTCAGCTTGATACTGAACTGGAAGCTAAAAAAATTGAACTTATAAAGTCACTTCAAACAAGCTTCGAGTCAGCAGCAAGAGAGATTGATTCAAATCTTACGGATGCATGTGGAACAGTTAAGGAAAATATTAAAGAATTAAGAGCTATGAAAAAATAGTTTTTTTAGTGTCATAAATAGTATAGAAATTATAGTCATTAAAATAAAAGGAATAAAATACATAATAATATTTATACTAAAATTGTCACTTCCTGTCCAAGCAGTTGTTGAAATAGGAACTATAGAGCATAACAAATAAGTTAAGGTGAATGAAATTATACCTTGAACAAATTTGAATCCAATATATCTTCCCATAGGGAAATTATGTTTTCCTATAAATGAAGAAGCTTGGGCAATTATTGATAAGCCTGAAAAAGAACATAAAAAACTAATGATTGAAAGTTTTAAAGGAAGTATTAACGAAGATGAAGATATAATTGAAGCTCCATTTGTTATTTCAATGCTTCCTAAGAATATCCCATAAAGAGAATCCTTTGGAAGGGATAAAAAACTTTCTATTGTGTTAAAAATAATGCTCATATGGGCATTATTTTTTATTATTGAAATTAAAACACAAAATAGTATTACAAAACCACCAACCATAAAGGATGTATTTATTGCGTTTTCAATGCTTGTTCTTAAGTTATCACCAAAGCTTTTATTACTTTTTTGGGGAGTGTATTCAGCTGAATTATTTTCTCCCTCTCTAATTGTCATAATAGCAATTATAAAAATAGAAATATAGTTCGAGAATAATAAAATATAACCTGCTTTTGGATTATTTAACATTGTTAGTGCAACAGAACCCATGATGAAAATTGGACCACAATTAGTTGCTATACTTACAAGTCTTATGTATTCTTTTCTTGAAATAGCTCCATCACTATACAAATCACTAGAATATTTACATCCTAAAGGGTATCCACATAAGAATGAGGCAAACAGTGGGAAGGAGCAAGCTTTAGATAGCTTTAGTGGCTTGCAAATAATAGGTCCTATTAATTTAGAATATACATCTATACCACCATAAGCAATTAATAAGTTACAAAGGGTAGTAAAAGGAAATAGTGTTGGAAGAAGGGCGTTAAACCAAAGTTTAGCACCGTAAATTGCAGAACTCATACTAAGTTTTAAATTCACAACAAACAGAATAATTATAAAGGAAATTAAAAAAACTAATAATTTATTTTTTTCAATTCCAATAAGTTTTATTAGTGAAATAATAAGAATAAAAATAAGAAGCCATAAGGCGTAAATCATAAAGTATCACTCCTCTCTACCTTATTGATTTATGCATGGCTTCAACATATTATTACTATTTTAAAACAAAGGGTTTCCTTAAATAATCCTCATTTGGCGATATGTTTGGATTTAAAATAGAGTAGGCCTTAGTTCCTAAAATATCTAAATCAAGATGAGGGTGATTATGGTGCTTTGGTACATTTGTTACAATATCTACCTCTCCAATATTCTTCACCTTTTTTAAAAATTTTGCCCCATTAGAATTAAATGCAAGGGGTCTAATGTAATTTGGGGGAGTGGAGAGTAAGTCTTTTATTGGATATTT
>JBOFQV010000216.1:0-2580 GCA_051650705.1 Clostridium sp. | reverse complement strand
GAATACAAAAATCAATCTTTGCAAGAGAATTTTCCTAATGAGTTTCAGCTAAGATAAACTAATTAGGCTCCAGACAAAGCATAGCTGACTTTGTTGTAGTCCTTGCAAGGAGCCTCTTAGTTTAAAGCTGAAAGCATCATGGACTTTCATGCAATCACCTCCAGTATATTTACTATTATATCCATAAATTATTATAAATGATATAATAAATTTAATTTACAAGGATATACTATAATATGAAATTTAAGGAGGGTGAGAATATGCCATTTATTGATTCAAAGGTTACTGTGAAATTATCTAAAGAGAAAAAGGATTTACTAAAAAGTAAGCTTGGACAAATTATAACTAACATACCTGGAAAAAGTGAGAGCTATTTAATGGTTGGATTTCAGGATGAGTATTCCCTATATTTTAGAGGAAAAGAGCTTGAATATGGTGCATTTGTTGAGGTGAAAATCTTTGGAAAGGCTTCAAAAGATGCTTTAGGAAAGGTAACTAAGGAAATTTGTTCTTTATATGAAAAGGAGCTTAATATTCCTCAAGATGCTATATATGTTAAGTACGAAGAGGTTAGTAATTGGGGATTTAATGGATTTAATTTTTAGAAACAAAGGTTGGTGATAAATGAAACGCCAACCTTATACATTTTGCAGAAAGTTTAATAGAATAATATGGTATAATTTATAGAAAAAGACATTGAGAGGGCGTTATGGTAGTAATTAGTTTTGTGGTTTTTTTAATTATATTTTTATTATTTATAGAGTTATTCACTATGTTGTTTGTAAATACTGGATTACCTTATGATAAAGCAAGATTTCAAGTAATATCAATGCTTACTTCTGTTGGATACACAACAAAGGAATCAGAATTTATTATTAATCATAAAAGAAGAAGGAAAATAGCTTCTTGGGTAATGATACTTGGATATGTTGGTAATGTAACCTTTGTATCATTTCTAGTTAGTTTTATATATAGTCAAAAAATACCTCAGGCTGTGCTAGGGGTTTTACTAATTGGATTCTTTATAGTTATTATTTTAAAAAGTAGACGAGCTATCATTTTTATAGATAAAATACTTTCTTATATTATTAAAAAGAAGATATTTGGAGGAGTTTATGTAAAGTATAAGAATCTTTTAGAAGGAAAAGAATATGGGATTTATACTATTACTTTAGAAAAGAATGATATTATAACTGGAATAACACTTCTTGAAAGTAGATTAATGAGAGATTATGAAATTCAAGTTCTAACAGTAGAAAGACACAATAATCAAATAAATTGCCCCAAACCATCCTTTGTTTTTGAAGAGGGTGATGAGGTTACTATTTATGGGAAGCTTTCTAATATATATGAGGTGTTTTTGAAGTAAGAGAAAAGAGTGAAGAGGGAAAAGTTGAGGAAGTAATTTGTACCAAATTACAGAAAATATATTATTTTTAAAACTCCCTTAGGGAGTTTATCCTAAACTTTTCCCTTTTAACTATTAACTTACTAATATCCTATTTCAGCAGCTTGTATGTTTTCCTTATTCTTTGAAGAACATGGTGTAACTCCAAAAGTCATGCCACAATTAGGGCACTTATCTACAAGGATTTTCATGGTAAATGTATTTCCACATTCACATTTGATGTCATGAGGAGTAGCTAGTGGGAACTTATCCTTACCCTTACTTCTAACTAAATCTACAATTGCTTTTCCATCCATTTTTTCTGAACAACCACAACTCATTTTGTTTACCTCCATTCATATTTTTTTCTTATTATATATTAAATTTAAGAAAAAATCTGTAACATATGTTACAGATTTTTTATAGGTAAAATATTATTAAATTGTTAATAAAGTTTGAATTAAGCAAAAATATAGTATTTCCTTTTGGTAAATTTTATAGTATAATTTAAAAGTGTATTAAAGAAAATATTACCATGGGGTATAACAAATGAGAAAAAAACTTGATATGAGGGGAAACGAATATAAAAGCTATATTATATTGATAATAATATCCTTACTTTTAAAAATATTTCAATATGATTTGGTTTTTGGTATATCACTTGAGTTTGCTAGTATAGTTCTAATTTTAATATTGCTCATTTATGGAAATAAAAAAGCTTTATTAGCAACAATATTAGTAAATGCAATTAATATAATATTTTTTGAGGGTGAAATTGTAGATTTGATACAGGTAGCAGAAGTTTACATAATATACTTGTTGTGTAAGCCACCTAAGAAAAAAAATATAATAATTTCAGATATCAAATATTGGATTGTAATAGGAATTCCAATAAATTTATTATATTATGTTTTAATAAATTATAGTGGGTTCAATGAATATTATTATTTCGACATAGCAATTAATTTTATTAATTCAATATTAAATGTGTTTATTTGTGAAATTATATATATTTATTATGTAAAAAAACACATTTTAAATAAGTCAAGTTCAATTACTTTCAATAGTATAATAGTACATATATTAACAGCAGCTATGCTAATACCATTTGTTTCAAGTATGATTATTGATATGAAGAAAGCAAATAATGAGATTTCAAGTATGGTAGATAGCTATGCAAATGAAATTTTTGA
>JBOFQV010000215.1:0-4453 GCA_051650705.1 Clostridium sp. | reverse complement strand
TAAGTTTGAACAACAAGGTTGAAATGCCAAATGTAGGGTTTGGAGTTTTTCAAATTCCTGATAGTGAGGAGTGTGTGAGGGTTGTACTAGATGCAATTAATGTTGGATATAGGTTAATTGACACAGCACAGTCCTATGGTAATGAGGAGGCTGTTGGAAAAGCCATCACTAAATCCAAAGTGCCAAGAGAAGAACTTTTCATTACAACTAAAGTATGGATAAGTAATGGTGGATATGAAAAAGCAAAAGCTTCTATAGAAACTTCTTTAAGAAAAATGAATTTGGATTATTTAGATTTGGTGTTAATACACCAACCATTAAATGATTATTATGGAACATATAAAGCTATGGAAGAACTTTATAAGGAAGGGAAAATCAAAGCAATTGGGGTATCAAATTTTTACCCTGATCGTTTAGTTGACATCTCATTATTTAGCGAAGTAGCCCCTGCTGTTAATCAAATAGAAATAAATCCTCTTCACCAACAATTAGTCGCACAGGAGTATAACAATAAATACGGAGTTCAACTGCAAGCATGGGCACCATTTGCAGAGGGAAGAAATTCTATGTTTGATAATCCAGTTTTAAAAGCAATAGGTGAAAAGTATAACAAATCTGTTGCTCAAGTTATTTTAAGATGGTTACTTCAAAGAGGAATTGTACCTCTATCTAAAACAGTTAGCAAAGAAAGAATGATTGAGAATATTAATATTTTTGATTTTTCTCTTACTGAAGATGATATGAATAAAATAGCTACTTTAGATAAAAAAGAGAGTTCTTTCTTCAATCATCAAGATCCAGCTTCAATTGAAATGTTAGCTAACCTTGTAAGATAGAAGATTTAATAACTTATAATAAGATGGGGAGTGAGAGTTATGAAGAAAACTTTATATTTAATGAGACATGGACAAACACTATTTAATCTTAGAAGAAAGGTTCAAGGGTGGTGTGATGCTCCTTTAACTGAACTTGGTGTTAAACAAGCTACTATTGTTGGAGAGTATTTCAAAAATAATAATATAACTTTTGATTATGCCTATTCATCAACATCTGAAAGAGCTTGTGACACTTTAGAGTATGTATGTGATATGTCTTATACTAGAGTTAAGGGACTTAAAGAGTGGAATTTTGGTACTTTTGAAGGGGAAAGTGAGGATTTAAATCCCCCATTACCTTATAGAGATTTTTTTGTTAAGTATGGTGGTGAGGATGAATTTGAGCTTAGAAGTAGAGTTTCAGAAGCTCTTTATACAATTATGGAAAAAGATGACCACAATACTGTTTTAGCTGTTTCTCATGGAGCTGCTTGCCGCCAATTTATGAGACACTGGGAACATACTAGTGATATTGATCAAATTAAAAGGCTTAGTAATTGTTGTATTTTAAAATTTGAATTTGAAAATGGTATTTTTAAATTAATAGAAATAATAAATCATGATTTCAGTAATGTATCCTAATAGTTAACAAAATTTATTTTAATATAGGTGGACATTTTAATTATGCCCACCTAACAATTTAACCTAGTTTGTTCTCTAACATACTATTTATTTTATAGTTTTAATTTTGAAAGTAAAATAATATAGTTTGCACACCATTAAAACAACCAAAAATATTCTTAAATGAAGACTATCCACAAGAACCAAAGGAATTGCAATCATCAAGTCAGCAAAAACAAGAATGCAAACCTTTTGCTTAAGAGTCATAGCCTTCTCCCTCACAAAACTATCCAAATGCTTCTTATAAATACTTGTACCTAAAAACCAATCATTAAACCTCTTAGAACCCCTAGCAAAGCAAAAAGCAGAAAGAAGTAAAAAAGGTGTTGTTGGAAGAATAGGAATAATAACACCAATAGCTCCCAGTAAAAATGAAATAAATCCAATCCCAACATATAAATAACTTTTAATTTTATTCATTATAAATCCTCCAATCTAATCATTAATTACCTACTGATATTCATTATCAATAAATAATTATTTTTTTGGAGGATTATAATAAATCCTCCTAAGAACTAAACTAAAACCTTATTTTCTAACTTTAAAACCCTATTACATATAGCAGTAGTTGATTTTCTATGAGAAATCAAAATAATTGTTTTCCCATGACAATTCTCATTAATTGACTTTAAAATAGCTCCTTCATTTAAAGTATCTAAATTACTTGTTGGCTCATCTAAAATCAAGGTATCTCCATTACTTAAAAAGGCTCTAGCAAGTCCAATTCTTTGCTTTTCACCAGAGGATAAATTCCCTCCAAGCTCTCCAACCTTTGTATCATAGCCCTTTGGAAGCCCTTCTATAAACTCATGTACTGAAGCCTTTTTAGCAGCACAAATAATCTCATCTCTACTAGCCTTTAAGTTTCCAACCTTAATATTATCAAGTATTGATTCATTAAACAAATATGTTTCTTGGCTAACTAATGTTTGATTTTTTCTAATTGAAGCTGTTTCAACACCCTTTATATTCTTATCATCAATTCTAATTTCCCCATTAGTAACATCAAAGAATCTCATAATAAGCTTAACAAAGGTACTTTTTCCAATTCCACTTTCCCCAATAAGAGCAACCTTGTCACCCTTATTAATTTTAATTGAAGCATCTTTAAATATTTCTCCATCTCTTCCTGCATATGAGAAAGAAACCTTGTTATATTCTATGGAATCTCCTTCAATTGATTCCCCATTTATTACTTCCTTAACTCTTGGCTCCTCATCTAATAAATCAAACAGTCTTTCAGCACAAGCAAAAGTTTGTAAAAGTGTGTTTGATAAGTTACTTAAAGCCACAACTGGCCCAAATGAAGATGCCATTATTATTACTCCAAGAAGCATTGAAGTAAAAGTTAAATTCCCTTGTGAATACTCATAAAACCCTACTGATAATACAGTTAAAATCCCAACCATTATTGTTAAATCAGTAAGAGCTCTAATTATACCCTCATGCTCCTTTATTTTATCTAAATGCTTATTAATTCTTTTAGATTTATTATTAATTTCCTTTACTCTCTCTTCCCCATTGTTAAATAAAAGAACTTCCTTTAATCCTCTTAATGAATCTAAAATATAATTGTTACACTCTCCAAACATATTTCTATATTCAACACCAGCCCTTTGCCCCATAGCTGATGACATATAAGGAATAACTAACCCAACTATTAAAAAGAATATAACACCTATAATCCCAAACCATGGATTAATTAAAAATAAAACTACAGAAATTAATGTATTAGTTATAATTGCAATAGAAATTGGTGCAATTGTATGAGCATAAAACACCTCTAAAAGCTCAATATCAGATGTTATTAAGGAAATCAAATTCCCCTTTTCAGCACCTTCAAGCTTTGCTGGTGCAAGCTCTCTTAGCTTTCTAAATATCTTATCTCTTAAAATATATAGAATTTTAAAGGCAATATAATGTCCTGAAAGCTGTTCTCCATATCTTAAAAACCCCCTTAATAATGCACTTACTGCCATTATCACTATTGCTCCCTTAAAGGTTATACTACTAACTTCCCCAATTAATGTTCCTATGGCAACTCCTCCAAAGGTGGCAATTGCTATTGAAGCTAAAAATCCTAACACTCCTAAAGATATTGTAATTACCATAATTGGTGCCAATGGCTTTAGCTCAACTATTAATCTTTTCATAATTGAAAATCCAGATCTTCTACTCATAACTAACACACCTCCCTTATTTCTTCTAGCTCATTTTGAGAATTTACCATACTAAAGTAAAGTCCTTCATTTTTAATTAATTCTTCATGAGTTCCTCTCTCCTCAAGAGTTCCCTTATTTAAAACATATATTTCCTTTGCATTCTTCACATTTGCTAGTCTATGAGATATTACTAAAACAGTTTTCTCCTTTGACAGCTCATAAATAGCTTCCCAAATACTTTCTTCACTTTCCACATCAATATTAGATGTGGCCTCATCAAATATAATCATTTCTCTATTTGATAAAATTACCCTTGCAAGTGCTAATCTTTGCTTTTGTCCTCCAGATAAGGCGCTTCCAGCCTGTCCAACATCAGTTAAAACTCCAAGTGGTAAAGAATCAACAAACTCCTTAAGTCTTGCTTTTTCTAATGCCTCCAGGATTTCCTCTTGCTTTGCATCCTTCTTTGCAATTAGTAAATTATCTAAAATAGTTCCATTAAAGATGTGGCTATTTGTAGAAACCATTGCTAAAGCCTTATATAAGCTCTCCTGTTTAATCTTCTCTATATTAGTTCCATTTAAAAGAATTTCTCCCTTTGAAACTGAATAGTTGTTTAATAATAGTGAAGCAATTGTACTCTTTCCTGAACCACTTTCCCCAACAATTGCAGTAATTCCACCCTTGTCAATTTTCATATTTATATTATTTAAAACAGTTCTCTCTCCATCATAGCTAAAGCTTACATTATTTAATTTTAAAGAAGCTTCCTTTATTCCTATAGAACACTTTGAC
>JBOFQV010000214.1:0-4117 GCA_051650705.1 Clostridium sp. | reverse complement strand
GTATGTTTAATTCTTCTAATATGTTAAGTATTTTTAATGATTCCTCATCTTTTAAATCCTCTTTCTCCCTAATTTCCTTTTCCTTTATGCTTATTCTTTTAATTTTTTCAAGTTTTGATACTAAATGTGACTTTGAGCTATCTAAAAAATTAATATTAAACTCTTCTATAATTCTATTGTTAATACTTTGGACTACCTCATAAACTTTTGAATTTTCTGCTTCTTCTATGCGAATAATCTCTCTATTACTTGTATCTATCTCTAATAATATTGCCACCTCAAGTGTTAACTTAACAAAGGAAATATACTTTAAATTTATTTCTTTTTCATAAAGGGATTCTCTTAAAATTTTATACAATTTTCTAATATCAATACCTTGAAAAGCTACTTGAAATTCTATAAGAGTCGAATAATCTAATTTATTGAAAGCTATTTCAAAGAATAAGTCCTCTCTTGAAACCTCATTAGAGATTAATTTATATACATCTTCCTTTCTTTTTATTGAAGTCTTCCCCATATTCAATTCCTTAATGAAGTTCTTTAAGTTTTGTATATCACCTTCTATTGTTGAATCTGAAACAAATAATTCTTCTCCAAGATCAAATACATTAACCCCCTCTTCTTCTACTATTAATCTTTTTAAAATTATTAACATTCTTTCCTTTTTATCATAGTTTGATTGAACTTTAAAATATTTATTATTATCTATAAGAGAAGTATTAATCATATATCCCTTTTGTTTACTTGATAATATAAACTCTTCTCCATATGTTTTTTTAATTTCTTTTATGTCTATTCTAATTGTTCTAGTAGTTACTCCAAGAAGTTTTGCCAAATCATTTGATTTAATCCAAATTCCTGAAGCATTTAATATCTCTATAATTTTCTCTTTTCTATTCATGTAAAACCTCTTCTTTTTTACTTTTGTTTATTATATCATCCATGTAAAATATTTAAAACTTATGAATTAAATAAATATTTTACTATTATCAAGCCCCTATAATTAACTCACTTGTTAAATTTCTTACACTATTCTAAATTAAATAGGGCTGTATCACACAGCCCTATTTTTCTATACTCATAATCTTGGCCATAAAATTAAAGAACCTTTTAATAATTCCACCAACATGTTCCTTCTCCTTATTATCCCCCTTAGTTTCTTTAGCCTGTTGCTCATCATACTTAACAACAGCTGTACTCTTTACCTCTTTAGCCTCAGAAACTGAATTATTTACCTTGTCCTCTTTTGCTCTTTCAGGTCTTACAAAATCAGCATACATAATATTTATTCCTTTAAAATTTTGTCCCTTCCCTCCATTTACTCCATTAACTCCACCAGCTCCGCCTTCCCCACCAGTGAAATCAACATCTCCAATTGAAATCACAGTTTTAAAATTATTAGAATTTAAAAGATTTCCTCCATCTCCCCCTTGGAAACCAGAAAGGCTTTGAAATTCCATGCCAGAACAACCTCCATGCCCGCCCTTTCCAACAATAAAGTCATCAATTCTAATCTTTGTTGCCTTAAAATAATTATCTATATCGCTATTTATTATTCTAATGCAATCTCCACCATTTCCTCCCTTTGAAAAAATGTGCTTACAAATGGTATCAACATTCCCACCATTTCCTCCAATAAGTGTTGCTGGGTGATTTATATTAATCCATCCACTTTTAATTTCAATGGCACTACCACCATCCCCACATCCACTACACTTATTATCTCCAGTACTTCCTCCTCCATTTCCTCCATTTACCTCAAGAAGTCCCTCACCTAATTTTTCTAATATACTATTTTCCTCCAAATAAATTCCTGCTCCACCTTTTCCCCCACATCTTTCCATACTAAAGCTGGAGGCATCTTGTCCCTCTCCTCCAATAATTTTTACATTGATATTATCATTAATCTTAATTGAGGATATATCACTAAAGCTCTTATTTATAAATCCAATACCATGCCCCCCACATTTCCCACTATTATCACATCTTCTTTCAGAACAAAAACCATTTCCACCCTTAATAAAAACCTCTCCATATTTCGAAAATATTAGGTGTCCACTCCCTCCTGTATATATGTTGTTTCCAACTGCTGTATTTTCTAATCCCCCTAAAATAGTAAGAATGCCTCTTTCCTCCCCTTTAAAATGAAGTGTTTGATTATTGCTTATACATATAGCAAGATTATCCTCACTTTTAATTGTGTTTTTTCCCATGAAGGAAAGTGTATTTTTATAGTTACAAGTTCTTCCCCCCCTTACATCAAGAGCTATATGTTTTCCAGAATTTATGTTGACATTATTAATATTTATAACTAAATCTTCTTTTCTTTCTTTTACAATAATTGCACCTTCCCACAGTTTTCCAAAGGTAGTAAATGTAATATCCTTTATATTTGAGCCAATATAAATTATTCTCTTTGGGAAATTGGATAAATCAAGTATATCCCTATCCCTTAATTCATCACTATAAAAGTTATACATACCCATTTCCTTTCTAAAATTTTTCTTACTAAAATAATATGAAAAAACTTAACTTTTGTATTCACTTTTTTAAAGTTTTATTATTTACTATGCGACAAATTCAGTGGTTTTCTATTGAGTTTTGTATCATTTGTAAATGTAAAATCATATATTGCAATTAACAAGTAAACTAAATAGTCTAAAGTGATGAACAATAGATAAAACTAATTTTTTAGGAGGTTTCGTTATGCGTATTTCAACAGGTAGCATAATACAATTCGATATCAATTTCACAATTCCACCTAACACTAATTTTAATCATATTACTGTTTCAGATAGTCTATCTCCAGGGCTAAATTATATAACTGGACTACCTGATTCACAAAGAGCAAAGCTTTATGTTAATGGAAGTACTTTACCAATTTTAATTTCATCTTCACCTTTTAGTGATTCAACATCTACAAATACTGATGTTTTACTAACTCTAAGTGCACCACTAACTCCAACTATTGCACAGACTTCAGTTAAAACATCTATTCCAATAAAGGTTGTTGATGCATCTGCCTTATTTTCAGCAATTAGGTCAAATCCTACAATTGTTAACCTTGCTACAATAAGTGCATATAGTGCTTCTAATGCTTTATTAGCTCAAACTACTGCAACAACACCACTAAACACTATGAAGAATTGTCACATTTATTCTTTTGGAGGATCATATCTTGTTCAAAAAGTAGAGGGCGCTAAAGGGTATTTACTCGGAAACGTACCTGCTGTTGGAAGCTTTGGAACTCCAGATCTTAACTATGTAATTAGTGTAACAGCAAATGATCATTTAACAATTCCAAAAGCATCTCTTTCAAGAACTAGAATTTTTGTTGGAGCTGGTAATGAAACATCAATACCAAGCGCAGTTATTGATATAAGTGGGCCAAATACTGTTACTCTAACAGTTCCCCATATAGCAGAACTTAAGAGTAACGAAGTTTTTTTTGCTGTTCCATTCGAAACCAGAAGTTCAATTACCAAAGTTACCGATTCATTGATTGTAAGCTATGCAGAGTGTGACTTAGTTTATTTTAATGGTACAAATAACGTTACTGTATGCCATTCTCCTAGCTTTACAATAGATGTTTTATTAACTACACCACCACCTGCTTTAAATAACTAATAAATATTAAAATCTTAATAGGAGGACTTTCATGCTTGAAGTAAATAAAACTATAATAATACCAAATTTTGTTAATGAAACCTTTGATGATACCATGGAAATAATGGTGGACATACCACTATCAAGCTCTCTATCCTCACAGGATTTAGAGAAGTTAAACAAAAGTCAAACCTTAATAAGAACTTTAAATGCAAAAATTGGAGATATGATTTTTGTTTCTCTATCTATAAAAAATGATAGTAGCACTTCATTATTTCCTTTAAAATTAAAAATTATAAATGACAACAATTTTTCTTTTGTTGAAGGTTCGTTAATAAATGCTTTAACAAAAGAGGTGTATTCTAGTGAAAGTCTAACTGATAACACAATTTTATTACCAAAACTTGAACCATCAGATAAAATTAATGTTTATTTTTACATTAAGGCGACCTTTGTTGATTTGAAAAGTTCCTTTAACAGTAATCCTATCGTGTTACTTCCTTCATTATCT
>JBOFQV010000213.1:0-7259 GCA_051650705.1 Clostridium sp. | reverse complement strand
TAAAAAGAAATTTGGGGTTATGAGCCACGAATTTATTAATAGAGATAATAATCCACCTATTCTATTAGTAATAGAAAAAAAGTAAAATGAAAGATTTGGATATAAAACTTTCTTTTTTTATGTTGAATTACATATGATTTAATGTTAGAATTATTTCAAATATAATTTTTTATAGGATGGACACGTATATGGAAAATAGTTTAAATGATAATGCAAAAGATTTAATGCGTTTAATTCAAAATAAATACTCTAGATTAAGTAAAGGACAAAAGCTTATAGCTGAATTCATACTAAAAAATTACGATAAGGCTGCATTTATGACAGCAGCAAGGCTTGGAGTGGCAGTTGGAGTATCGGAATCTACAGTTGTTAGATTTGCAAATGAGCTTGGATTTTCTGGTTATCCAAAGCTTCAAAAATCTTTACAAGAGTTAATAAAAAATAAATTAACAACAGTTCAAAGATTAGAACTTTCAAATGATTTAATTTCTAATGGGGACGCTTTAAAGGGAGTTCTAAAAGCAGATATGGAAAACATAAGAACTACTTTAGAAAAAATTAATCCATCAGTTTTTGAGGAAGTTGTAAGTAGCATTTTTGAAGCAAAACATATATATATATTAGGACTTAGAAGTTCTACAGCACTTGCAGAGTTTTTAGGATTCTATTTAAATGTTATTCTTCAAAATGTTAAGACTGTAAGTTATGGAATTTCAGATATATTTGAGCAAATGATTAATGTTACAGAAGGAGATCTTGTTATAGGGATAGGTTTCCCAAGATATGCTGCTAAAACTATTGATGCACTAGATTTTGCAAAGAGTAGAGGTGCAAAGGTTGTAGCAATAACGGATTCATTTCTTTCACCACTAGCTTCAAAGGCTGATAATACATTAATAGCACAAAGTAACATGGCATCCTTTGTTGATTCCTTAGTTGCTCCACTTTCAGTAATAAATGCATTAATAATTGCTGTAGGAATGAATGAAAAGGAAAGTATAACAAATACGTTTGGATCACTTGAACAAATATGGCAAGATTATAATGTATACACATATAATAGCAAAAATGTTCATGAGGACTAGAAGTTTACAGAATATTTACTTTTTATGAATGTTCTTTATAGGAAAAATATGTTATATTATTTATAGACACTTTTATCCCCAATATCATATATTTCCTTACAAAGGCTACCGATAGGTAGCCTTATATTTTTATGTGAATAAATATTTGGTTGAATAAAAGAATTTATCCTTGGCAAACTAATAAAAAATAATTTAGGAGGATAAATAATGATTGAAAGTACATTTCCAAAAAGCTTTAATAATCAAACACAAAGCAAACAACCAGGGGAAGAGACCTTAATGGAACCAATACCAATATATTATCATGAAGAATATAATAATACAGGCAAAAGATTAATGGATAAGGTTGCAATTATTACAGGTGGGGATAGTGGTATAGGAAGAGCTGTTGCTCATGCATTTGCAAGAGAAGGGGCAAAGGTTGTAATAACATACTTAAATGAAGATAAGGATGCTGAAACTACCAAAGAGATTATTGAGGCCTTGGGTGCTGAGTGTGTTTTAATTAGAGGAGATATAGGAAAAGAGGAGTTTTCAAAAGAAATTGTACATAAAACCCTTGATAGATTTAAAAAGATTGATATTTTAGTTAATAATGCTGCAGAACAACATACCTCAAATTCAATTGAGGAATTAGATATAAATTTATTACATAAAACATTTAATACAAATATTTTTGGACCAATTTATTTAACTAAAGAAGTTGTACCACATTTAAAGAAGGGTGCATCAATAATAAATACAACTTCTGTTACAGCATATCATGGACATGAAACCTTAATAGGATATTCCACAACAAAAGGAGCATTAACCTCCTTTACAAGAAGTTTAAGTTTAAACTTAGCTCCAAAAGGAATAAGAGTTAATGCAGTAGCACCTGGACCTATATGGACACCATTAATTCCATCATCCTTTGATTGTAATAAAGTATCAACATTTGGTCAAAATACAGCATTTAAAAGAGCAGGTCAACCAGTTGAGGTTGCAGAAAGCTATGTGTTTTTAGCTTCCCAGGGGGCGTCATATATTACAGGGGAAACAATACATGTAAACGGTGGCGAAATAGTTAATTCATAAGTTATGAAACAAAATTCTTCTCATAAAATATAATAATAATAATTTAAAAGAAGGGGAAAAATGTCCATAGCAGATGTGAAGAATAAATTGCCAAATGATTTTTTAGATATGTTAGAGGAGGTATATTCTCAAAGCGAAAGAGATTTAATATACAGAAGCTTTGAAAAAGGAAGATATACTTCCTTTAGAATTAATACTTTAAAGGGACAAGTTCCTAATATATTAAAAGAAATGAAAAGAAATAAAATTAATCCTATTGATATAATTGATCTACCAAATGCCTTTTATATAAAAGGTCATGTAGAAAATATAATAAAGAAATTAGAATGCTTTAAAAATGGTGAAATTTATATGCAAAGTATATCAAGTATGATACCTTCAATTTTAGTAGGAAGTAAAGAAAATATAAAAATACTAGATATGTGTGCAGCACCTGGGGGAAAGAGCTTATATATTGCATGTTTATTGAATGAAAAGTGTGAAATCATTTCAAATGAACCAAACGATATTAGAAGAGAAATACTGAGACACAATATAATTAAGCAAGGGGCAAATTGTATTAAAATTACTCCATATGATGGAAGAAAAATATCTAAGGAGTTAAATGAAAAATTTGATTATATTTTAATTGATGCCCCTTGTTCAGGTGAGGGTATTTTACGAGTAGACAAGAAAAGTAAAAATTATAATTGGAACATAAAAAGAATAAACAATTTTAGTAAAATACAAAAGAAGTTAATTAAAAATGCTCTAAGTTTAATAAAAGATAATGGGGTTATCATATATTCTACTTGTACTTTAAATCCATATGAAAATGAAGAAGTAATAGAATACTTTCTAAATTCAAATGAAGTAACTGTATGTAATATAGAAGAACAGATTCAGTGCTCTAAAATTGCAATAACAACCTTTATGGGTAAAGAATATAATAATAAAATTTCTAAATGTATTAGAATAATACCATCAGAATACACTGAAGGCTTTTTTATTGCAAAGCTTAAAAAAAAATTATAACACGAAAACTCCTTGTGTAAGGGCATTAAAGACATCTTTTGCATAGAATATATTATAATTTTTTGCAAAGGAGAAGAAGTTTATGACAAATTATGGATGTTTTGATGAAAGGCTAGATGGATTTAATAATGCTGATAGCTTTACAAATAATGGTGATGAAGTAAATAGTATTTATGAAAGTTATTGTGGGACAAATACGAAACCAGATTGTAGAGTTGCTTATAAGCAAGGATATCAATGTGGATATACTAATGGAGTCAAATTTGGGTTTACAAAAGGAAAACAAGTTGGATATAAAAGTGGTTTTACAAATGGATACAAGCAAGGATATACATGTGGAGTTACTAACGGAACACAAAAGGGATACAAGATTGGGTATGAAGCAGGATATACAAAAGGCTTAGAATTAGCTGATAAAAATGCATTTATTAATGGAATGAATTGTGGAATAAGAAAAGGGTATGAAAAAGGATATGTAGATGGATATGAATCATGTAAGCATAATACACATAGCAATATGAGTGGAAATGAAAGTTGCAATCCAAATGAATATTATGAAAATCCAGAAGCCTTTAATACAGAAAGTTATAATTTTGAGTACTATGAAAATTTAAATGGACAATCTACATGTAAAGATAGTAATGTGAACAAAGCTTGTAATACTGAGTGTGAAAAGGAGGGGTATTCAGGCTCAGATGGATATACACAAGACCCAAGATATAATAGATATTATTATGAGGGAGCAGATGAAAAAGAAGGGCATGGAAAATATGATACAACAAATAATAGATCTATAATACATGATATAGAGAAATGTTATAATAAACAGAATAATTGTAGAGGATAAGATGCCTCTAAAAGAAAAAATGATTTAGTTAATAATTGAATCATTTTTTTCTTTTATACAAAGAAATTAGGGGGGGAAAGGTAGTTTTATTATAAATGGAAAATATATTGAGTGAATTTATGAATGTTTAGATGGTACATTATAAGGATTTTAACATATAAAATATAGATGGATAAATGCTATTCTATATAAAACCTCCTAATTATTAATACATAGTTATTATTTAAAAAATAAGGATATATTTAGATTTAATAGGAGAGAAGTATATGAATAGTTATGAAGAAACAATAAATTCAATAATTAGGTATGGAATAGAAATGGAAAAAGAGCTAATTGATACAAAGGATTCTGTAGGGAGAATATTAGCTGAGGATATAAATTATATAGAAAACTCAAAAAAACATAAAGTTAAGGATAGTTTTAAAGAAATAAGTCAATATTATAGAGAGAAATGTAAGGAACAAGGGGAATACACAAAAATAACAGCAAAGCATATAGGAATTCTTTCTTTAGTAAATAAAAATAAAATAATGGTATTAAAAAAGCCAATAGTTGGAATAATCTCTCTAAGCCAAAATTTAGAAGATGTTAAATCTAATATATATTTTTTATTTTCAAGGTTAAAAGAAGTTGGATGTATTCCTCTTGTATTGAATGATTTCTTAGATACAGAGGAAAAAGTGATTAAAGGCATGAAAACGTTAAACAAAAAATGTGATTTTATTATCTCAATTGGAGATTTGTCCTCTAGGGATGAATTGTTAAAAACCTACTTTAATTATGAAGAAATAATAAAAGACGTATGTATTAATAGTAAGTTAGGCATTAAGTGTTTTAATAAAGATGGAAAATTATTATTTAATATTCCAGTTAGTCTAAAGGAATGTATAATAACCTTTGAAATTTTTATTAGAAAATATATAGCTTTTATTTTAAACTGCAAGCAAATAGATTTAATTAAAACCACAGGGTTTTTAAAAAAATCTATTCATAGAAGTGATGAAAGAGATTTTAAATTAATGTACCTTTTAAAGGAAACAATAAACTTAATTTATGATTATGAAGACATAAATGAAAAAGAGTCTATAGCATTTTCTAATGCAATAATTGACATACCAGAAAATAAAGAACTAAAGAAAGGAGAAAAACTAGAAGTTTATTTAATATAAGCATATGAAAATAAAAAAAAGTGTAATAATTCTATCAGGTGGGAAAGCAACAAGGCTTAATGGATTTCCTAAAAGCCACTTACTTTATAACAATAAAACATTTATAGAAAAGATTTTAGAAGAAGTAGAGGACTATGAGGAGAAATTTATTTCTTCAAATAGTCCATTTTTGTTCAGAGACAGTAAAATAGAGGTAATTGAGGATGAGGTTAAAAATATTGGTCCAATAGGGGGAATATACACTTGTTTAAAGAGATGTACTTTTGAAAATGCCTTAGTCATTGGAGTTGATATGCCGTTTCTTTCTAAGAATTTCTTAAATAGTCTTGGTGAAGTTAAATTTCAAGGGAATATTTTAATACCTATTAGCAGTGGAAGAATAGAACCCTTCTGTGGTATATACAAGAGGAATGTTGTTAAAACCATTGAAGAAAATATTTTAAAGGGTGAGTTCTCAATTGAAAAGCTAATAAAGGAAGAAAAGACTGTTTATATAGAATATTTAAAGGCAGATAACTTCACCAATATAAATACTTTTCGTGACTATGAAAGATTATCAAAGTTATATTAGAGAATAAGGTAAATGTTCTAAAATTACATAAGAATTCATATATTCTAATACTAAATTATAAAGGGGAAGAGTATATGGATAAGGAAATAAAGCCATTGGCTGAAGCGGTTTATAAAGAGGAGCTTTTAGCACTGAAGACTATAGATAAATGGGAAAAGCCAAAGGGGTGGCTTTTAAGCCCAAAAGCTGTAAGAGCTTTTATATTAGGGTTTGATGAAGCAATTAGTTATAAGGGGAAAAAGATAAAAATAAAAAAGAAGTTTTATGGAGATGATGCTCTTGTTGAAAGAGCAATAATTACATTAGCAGGAAATAGATCCTTAATATTAGTAGGAGAGCCAGGAACAGCAAAAACAATGCTATCAGAACTCTTAAGTGCAGCAATTTGTGGATGTACAACAAATACAATACAAGGAACAGCAGGAACCAGTGAAGACATAATAAAATATAGTTGGAATTATGCCCTTCTTTTATCTAAAGGCCCTTGTGAAGAGGCGTTAGTAGAAGGTCCTATATACAAGGGAATGGTAAATGGAACACTTACAAGATTTGAGGAAATTACAAGATGTCCATCAGAAGTTCAAGATTCCCTTATTTCAATTTTAAGTGATAAGGTTTTAAATATACCTGAGCTTGGAGAAAATGGGGTTATTAAAGCAAAACAAGGCTTTAATATAATTGCAACGGCAAACATAAAGGATAAAGGGGTAAATGAAATGAGTTCTGCCCTAAAGAGAAGGTTTAACTTTGAAACAATTAGCCCTATAAGCTCAATTGCACTTGAAAAGGAAATCATTAAAAATGAAGCTAATATAACTCTAAATAATCTTGGAGTTGATATGGAAGTAGATGAAGATATTGTAGAATTATTAGCTACAACCTTTAATGAATTAAGATTTGGGAAAAGTGTAGAAGGAATGAAGCTAAATAAACCAAATGGGGTAATGAGCACAGCAGAAGCTGTAGTAGTATATTGTCAAACAGCAATGAGCACTTACTATTATGGTGAAAGTAGAATTACAACAGATTGTTTAATACAAAATCTACTAGGCTCTATTATGAAAGAAAATAAAGATGACATAGATAAGCTTAGAGTTTATTTTAATACCTCTATAAAGCAAAAGGGAGATAACTTAGGTGGAATATGGAAGGAGTATGAGGAGAGCAAAAAATGGATAAGATAGAGGAACTATATAAAGAAGGTTTTGACTTAAATAGCCCTCTTCTATTATTTCCAATAAGACATCATAGCCCTGTATGCTCATATCATTTGAAAAATATAATAAATACCTATAAACCAGAAAAGATTTTAATTGAGGGACCAAGAGAAACCCAGGAGTTAATTAAATATATTGTAGCTAAAGACACTAAACCTCCAATAAGTATATATTATTCATTTCATGATAAAAAGGGGGAAGTTTCAGAAGATTGTAATAAATATCACTGCTATTATCCATTCTTAGATTTCTCTCCAGAATATTTAGCTTTAATAGAGG
>JBOFQV010000212.1:0-5544 GCA_051650705.1 Clostridium sp. | reverse complement strand
GAAAAAATATTTCTGTAATACACCAAAATCAAGGATATAACTATAAAAAAACTGAGGATTATCTTGTTGATACAGTAAGTGATGGACCAATAATAATGACTGATTTTGCAATTCTAAGACAAGAATCATCAAAATCACTAGGTATAATGGATAACAAGAACACATCTATGTTAAGAATACAAAGTAATAATACTGTGTTTAGAGATATTCAATTTGCAGGAGTAGAATCAAGCAAAGATAATTTTTATGAGAGACCAGAGGTTATAATTAGTGGTAATGCTGGAGGGAAAGTTTATAATCTTTCTGTAAACACAACAATAAGAGCTGTGAATGATGGAAATATTCATAGTGAATATAGAAGAGTATTAATAAAGGATACAAAAAATCCACTTCAAATTTATCAGTGTGGAGCAAATAACATAGAAAAGGCTTTTGAGGTTGAAATGAATAATGCTCATAATGTTAATGTATACGGATTATATTATGAGGAGCAAAATCAACTTATTAAAATAAAGAATTCTTCAAATATTTCTGTAATAGGTGGTTATGGGTATTATACAGTAGTTGATAACATAGATTCTATTATTAGAATTGAAGAATCAAAAAATATCAATCTATCAGGTATTTGCAGAAGTAGTATGAGAAAATATGTAGAAAGAGAAAATCAGAATTGGATTTTAAACGGTACAAGAGAAATAAAGGATGATTTTGACATTGTCCTATATAAAGCTTCAGAGGTGAATGGAGAGTTTGTAAAGGAAGAGGAAATTTTAAATTCAAGTTTTGAAGAAGGTACAAAGGAATGGAGCGTTTGGGGTAATGGAATGCTTGTAGCAGAAGAAAATAAAAGTTACCTAGGGGACAAGTCAATTAAGATTTCAGGACGTAGTACCAATAATGATGGGTTGATGCAAGATATAACAGAAGAGTTGAAAAAGTCAGGTCCAGGGAAGTATAACTTAAGTGCTTATATTTTAAGAAATTCAACCTTGCAATCTAAGGAAGAAACAACTGAAACAAAGGGGTATATAAAAGTAATTTTAAAGGATAATGGAAAAGAGGAAATATATATATTAGAAGATAAGGCTTTTAGATATTGGAACAGAGTAAGTGGGACAGTAGATTTGAATTGGACAAATCTAGAAGAGGGGAAGATTATTATTTGTAATGATGACATACAAAGCGACTTTTTTGTTGATGAGGTGAGTTTTTCAAAGGTTACAAATAAAATATATGAAAAAGAGGATTTAAATAAAGATCAACTTGTTGATATTCTTGATTTATCAAAAATTGCCTCTGTATATAATATAAATAATTACTATGGTAAGGAAGATATGAATTGTGATACCATAGTTGATTTATATGATTTAGTACAAGTAGCTAGAAAAATATAAAAGAAAATTAACTTCTTACTTGGTAAAAAAAGAGCAACGAAATTAAATTAGTTGCTCTTTTAAAATAGGGATAAAAGTCTTTATAGAGTCGACTTGGAAATAGTCGAGGCTCTGTAAAAACTTTTATCCCTTTGTGTTTTTAATTAAAGTAAAATTTTAAATTATCCAGCCATTCCGATGAACATTCCTACTATGTAAGGAACTAACCATATTAACCATACAGCAATACTAAATTTGTGGAATGCAGCTTTTTTAGCTTCGTCATTTTTATATAAAACCCAAGTTGCCCATAAAGCATGGAAAAGCATTAATACGATAGCTAAGAATCCTGTAACTCCGTGAATCATTTGGTTTGTTGCAGAAATTGCAGTTCCTCCTGATTTAGCTATGTTACTCATAGTTAGAGTACCAATTGTGTCACATATAAGTCCTAAGTAGAAAATTATTACATGTTTCTTTTGTAAGCTTTTAGACTTTCTTTCTCCAAATACACCTGTTGTATAAAATACAAGTGCTAAAGTGATTGTTACAATTGCAAAAATTAATTTTGAATCCATTTTCTTCTCTCCTTCATTTCAATTTGTCATTAGTTTGTTCAACAAGACTAAGTTTAATACAGGGATATTTACTCCATATGAACTCCATCTTAAATCCATCTTAAATGAATTTAGATAATAAATATATAGTAGATAAAATTAAAAACTAAGAGAGGGTTGAAACCCTCTCTATGGTTAATTTATATGTTGACTTTGGAAGCCTTCTCTTTTTACAGAATGTTTCTTTAAATTTTTATTGTGATTATGTCCCTCCTCAGTAATAGGGGTTTGATAATTACATTTTTCCATTCTAGCTTGTTTATTATCTGGTTGACTATCTTTTGGCATAAATATTCACCTCCATATACAAATAGGATTTGCATAAAAAGATAAAAAATTCATGGGAAAAGATGGAGAAAGGGCTGTTTTACTACAGCCCTATAACATCATTCATATCATAAAGACCAGGTTCACTAACCTTGCCCATATATTCACAAGCCTTTAAAGCTCCAACAGCAAATACGTCTCTTGAAATAGCCTTATGTGAAATCTCAATAACTTCACCAGCTCCTGCAAATATAACATCGTGGTCACCAACAATTGAACCACCTCTAATTGCGTGAACACCAATTTCATTCTTTTCTCTTTTTCCATGTCCCTCTCTACCATTAACGTAGTGAGTTTCCTCTGGAAGCACTTCTCTAATTGCATCACCTAAAAGAAGAGCAGTACCACTTGGTGAATCCACCTTTTGATTATGGTGCTTTTCTATGATTTCAATATCATAGTTTCCATAAAGAAGTGGAGCTACTTTTTTTAGTAGAGAAGCAATTAAGTTTACTCCAAGAGTCATATTTCCAGATCTAAATAAAGGAAGTGTCTTTGATTTTTCATTTATTAGAGCAACTTGATCATCAGTATATCCTGTTGAGCAAATAACTAATGGTTTATTAGTTTTTTCAGTTAATGAAATTATATCATTTAAAGCATCAGCTCTTGAAAAATCAAGAAGAACATCATATTCTATATTAACATCTTCACATGTTTTGAAGATTGGAAAGCTTGCTTCATATGGGAACTTATCAATTCCACCTACTATTTCTAAACTTGGGAAGTTTTTAGAATTATCTGTAATAACTCTTCCCATCTTTCCACTACATCCATTTAATAAAACTCTAACCATCTTAAATCTCCTTAAATTAAGTTATAGTTTTTAAGAGCCTCTTTTAAAACTTCAAGATTTTTATCATTCATTTTATAAAGAGGAAGTCTTAATTCTCCAACCTCTTTTCCCATTAAGTTAAGAGCAGTCTTAACTGGAATTGGATTGGTTTCAACAAATAATTTTTTAGAAAGTTCAAAGGATTTTAATTGTAAATCTAAGGATTTTTTAGTATCACCATTTAAATATGCATGACACATATCTGATACATCCTTAGGAATAACATTAGCAAGTACAGAAATAACTCCCTTTGCACCAAGTGCCATTATAGGAACAATTTGATCATCATTCCCAGAGTAAATATCTATTTTATCACCACATAAAGCCTTCATATAAGCAATTTGACTTATATCTCCAGAAGCTTCCTTTATAGCCTTTACATTTGAAAGGGTACAAAGCTTAACAAGAGTTTCAGGAGTGATGTTCATTCCTGTTCTTGATGGTACGTTATATAAAATAATAGGAGTTTTAACAGCATCATTAATTACCTTAAAGTGCATAAAAAGTCCCTCTGCATTAGTTTTGTTGTAGTATGGAGTAATTATTAAAAGTCCATCTACACCAACACTTTCAGCATATTTACTCATTTCCACAGAAGCCATTGTGTTATTTCCAGCAGTTCCTGCAATTACAGGAATTCTTTTATTTATAACATCAACAGTAAATTTAATAACTTCTTTCTTCTCAGTTTCAGTCATTGTAGTTGCTTCCCCAGTAGTTCCACAAACAATAATTGCATCTGTTCCCTCAGCTACATGCCATTCTAATAATTCTCTTAACTTTTCATAGTCTACCCCTGTACTAGTAAATGGAGTAACAATAGCAACTCCAGATCCTTCAAATAGTGACATATGATTTCCTCCTTAAAATTAATTGTTAATCATGATTTCTGCAATTTGAACTGCATTTAAAGCAGCACCTTTTCTTATGTTATCAGCAACAACCCAAAGGTTTAATCCATTATCCACAGAAAAGTCTCTTCTTATTCTTCCAACAAATACTTCATCACGGCCAGTCATTTCAAGTGGAGTAGGATATTTTGTTTCCTTTGTATTATCATATACAATAACTCCCTTTGTGCTACCTAAAAGAGCAAAAATGTCTTCAACTTCAAAGCTTGAATTTAGTTCAACATTTATGCTTTCACTGTGTGAATTTAAAACTGGAACTCTAACAGTTGTAGCAGTTACCTTTAAATCTGGAAGATTTAAAATCTTTCTGCTCTCTTTAATCATTTTTTCTTCTTCCTTAGTGTACCCATTATCAAGGAATACATCAATGTGAGGAAGAATATTTCCAGCTATTGGATATGGGAATTTCTTTGGTGCAATTCCCTTAATTCCATCCTCAAGGTCAGCTATTCCTTGCATTCCTGCACCAGAAACAGCTTGATATGTTGAATATACAACTCTCTTTAATCCATATTTATCTGAAAGCGCCTTTAAAACTGGCATTGCTTGAATTGTAGAACAGTTTGGATTAGCAATAATTCCTTTGTGCCAAGCGATATCTTGAGGGTTAACCTCAGGAACAACAAGTGGAACATTTGGGTCCATTCTCCAAGCACTTGAATTATCAATTACAACTGCACCATATTCAGCAAAAACAGGAGCAAATTTTAAACTAGCTTCTCCTCCAGCTGAAAATAAAGCGAAATCAATCTTTTTATTTTTTATGTTATCTTCACAAGTTTCCTCTACTAAGATTTGTTCATTTTTAAATGGTAGAGTAGTACCTGCACTTCTTTTAGAAGCATAAAGATATAAGTTTTTTACTGGAAACTTTCTTTCTTCTAGTATTTCTAAAAATTTTCTTCCAACATTTCCAGTAGCCCCAACTACAGCAACATTATACAAAATAATCCCTCCTAATTATATTTAAAATAGTCTTACATTAACTATAAGGAAATATGGTGAAAATATCAAGTATTATGGAAAAAATAGTGAAAAAAGTATAGATTTTAATTTAAGTGGTATTATGTATATAAATTAAAAAATGTTAAACAATAATAAAGAGTACAAGAGAAAAAATAATGGAGGGATGAATCTTGAGTAAGACACCATTAAAAAAGGTAATTAAATCAAAAATAAAATCTAATAAGGAATTAACACCAGATGAAATGATAAGGGAACAAATGAAATATGAAATAGCAGGTGAGCTTGGTTTATCAGATAAAGTGGACGAATTAGGGTGGGGAGGATTAACAGCAGAGGAGACAGGAAGAATTGGGGGAATAATGACAAGAAGAAAAAAGGAGCGTCATCTTCCATCAAACAGTGAGATACTTAAAAAGGAGAGAGAGTAGCATAGTTGACGAATACTTCTTTTAGTTATATTATAAATGGTAGTATTTCACCATAAGGAGAAAGAAATAATGGCCTATGACAAATTT
>JBOFQV010000211.1:0-4270 GCA_051650705.1 Clostridium sp. | reverse complement strand
CAATTGAAGGAAAATCTCCAGCTTTTGTAGTGCAAGGTTTATCTATGGCTGTAATTTCATAGGAATTTTCTTTTTTATCAGTCCATTTAGTTCCAAGAGTAAGTGGTCCTTTGATTAAAGGAATTGATTCATTGGAGTTTGCCATAATATTTGAAGGAATTTCATCATCCTTCATTTCTTTTTCATTAATTAGAAAAACTCCATCATTAGTAAACTCTAAAACCGTTTGAGTTCTATTACCACACACTGTTAGAAACTGAATTTTATTATCTTTTATGTATTGAACTGTATCAATAGATGAACCATATTTAACATCTCCCTTGAAGATGATTTGAGTTCCTTCTTTTGATGGAAAGTATTTTGAAAAAGTAGTTTCTTTTTTACTAGAGTTAGATTCTTTAATAGGCTCATCCTTCATTTGTTCATTTGTATTTTTAGAAGGTTCTTCTTTATTTTCATCAAGTGCATTACTTTCATCATTTGGAAGTGGTGAGTCAAAAGATAAGTTTTTTAAATTTGCAAAAGTATCAGATAGCTTTTCCATAATAAGTTGGGAATTTGAAGCTATAAAAAAGCTAAGAGAAAATACTAATAAAAAAACTAAAAATAAAATTGGTCCCTTTTTCAATGTTTAACCCTCCTTTTTTATTAATTTATAAATAATATGCAAAATAGTTGATAATTATTACAATATGTAAAATAATAATTTCATAAGTTCATCAATTGACAAAGTCCGAGTACTTTGATAAGATATAAAAAGAAAACCAAGCTAATTACTCAACATTAAGGAGTGAGGAATTTGAAATTATCAACAAAGGGAAGATATGGCGTTAAAGCAATGGTTGATTTAGCTATAAATATGGGTGAATCACCAGTTTCTATAAAGTCTATTTCAAGTAGACAAAACATTTCAGAATACTATTTAGAGCAATTATTTAGTCCACTTAGAAGAGCAGATTTAATAAAAAGTATTAGAGGGGCTCAGGGGGGATACGTACTTAGTAGAGAACCGAAGGATATTACAGTTGCAGACATTATGTATGTATTAGAAGGACCAATTGAAATTGCTGATTGTATAGAAGGAGCATCGTGTGATAACATTGATTGCTGTGCAACAAGATTATTATGGGAAAAAATTAAAAACAGTATAGATGAAGTAATGACATCCGTTACTCTTCAAGATATAGTAAATGATTATGAAGAAATGAAGAAGAGAAAATCAGGAATTGAAATACTAAATAGAGGTGAATATATATGAGAAATGTATACATGGATTACTCAGCAACAACATTTGTTAAACCAGAGGTGTTAGAGGAAATGCTTCCATATTTCACAGAGAAATTTGGAAATCCATCTTCATTCTACTCAGTTTCAAGAGAAACTAAAATGGCAATTGATAAGGCAAGAGCAAATATTGCAACTGCATTAAACAGTGAACCAAATGAAATTTATTTTACTGGCGGTGGGTCAGAATCAGATAACTGGGCAATAAAAGGAATTGCAGCAGCACATAGAAAAAAAGGAAATCACATTATTACAACAAAAGTAGAGCATCATGCTGTTCTTCATACTTGTGAATACTTAGAAAAGAACGGATTTGAAGTAACTTACTTAGATGTAAATGAAGAAGGATTTATTTCTATAGAAGAATTAAAAAATGCAATTAAGGATACAACAATATTAGTATCAATAATGTTTGCAAATAATGAAATAGGAACAATTCAACCAATAAAGGAAATTGGGGAGATTTGTAGAGAGAGAAAAGTATTTTTCCATACAGATGCAGTTCAAGCTCTTGGAAATGTTAAAATTGATGTTAAGGAAATGAATATTGACTTACTATCAATTGCAGGTCACAAGGTTTATGGACCAAAGGGGATTGGTGCTTTATACATAAGAAAAGGTATTAGAATTGATAATTTAATTCATGGTGGAGGACAAGAAAGAGCTAGAAGAGCAGGAACAGAAAATATTGCTGCTATTGTTGGTTTTGGTAAGGCAGCAGAACTTGCTCATAGAAATTTAGAAGAGCATGCTGAAAGATTAACAGCTTTAAGAGATAGATTAATTGAAGGTCTTCTAAAGGTTCCTCACACAAGATTAAATGGACCAAAAGGAGAAAAGAGACTTCCAAGCAATGTTAATGTATGCTTTGAATTTATTGAAGGGGAAAGTATATTACTTTCATTAGATTTTGAAGGAGTTTGTGCTTCAAGTGGAAGTGCTTGTACATCAGGATCATTAGATCCATCACATGTATTACTTGCAATTGGATTACCACATGAAATTGCTCATGGTTCTTTAAGATTATCTCTTGGAGATGGATCAACAGAAGAAGATGTGGATTATGTTTTAGAAGTAATTCCACCAATTATAGAAAGATTAAGAAATATGTCACCATTATGGGAAGACTTTTTAAAGAAGGGAAGATAATTAGATATGATGTATAGTGATAAGGTAATGGACCATTTTAGAAATCCAAGAAATGTTGGAGAAATAGAAGATGCTAACGGTGTTGGAGAAGTTGGAAACGCTAAGTGTGGAGATATAATGAAAATCTATTTAAAGGTTGATGATAACATAATTAAAGATGTTAAGTTCAAAACTTACGGATGTGGTTCTGCTATAGCTTCATCATCAATGGCTACAGAACTTATAATGGGAAAAACTATAGAAGAAGCATGGGAGCTTTCAAACAAGGCAGTTGCTGAAGCTTTAGATGGTCTTCCACCAGTTAAAATGCACTGTTCTGTTTTAGCAGAAGAAGCAATTCATAAGGCTATAAATGATTATAGAGTTAATAATGGAATGGAAGCATGGGACTTTGAAGAGCACGGAGACGACTTACACGATCACGTTCATGGAGAAGAATAATAGGTGATGGATATGAAAAAAAAGGTTGTTATAGGTATGAGTGGAGGGGTTGATTCCTCTGTTGCAGCATACCTTTTAAAGGAGCAAGGTTATGACGTTATAGGAGTAACTATGCAAATATGGCAAGAAGATAATGATTATGCAGAAAGAGAGGGAGGATGTTGCTCCCTTTCTGCTGTAGATGATGCTAGAAGAGTAGCGGATAGAATAGGAATTCCTTTTTATGTTTTAAATTTTAGAGATTCCTTTAAGGAAAAGGTAATTGACTATTTTGTTCAAGAATACATAGATGGAAAGACTCCGAATCCTTGTATTGCATGTAATAAGCACTTAAAGTTTGATGAACTTTTAAGAAAAGCAAAAGGTATAGGAGCTGAATATGTAGCAACAGGACATTATGCTAAAATTGAAGAGAGAGATGGAAGACATCTTTTAATCAGAAGTGATGATGATAGAAAGGATCAAACATATGCTCTTTACAATTTTACTCAAGAACAATTAGCACATACTTTAATGCCTTGTGGAGAATATACAAAGGATAGAATTAGAGAGATTGCTAAGGAAATTGGGCTTGCTGTACACAACAAAAAGGATAGTGAGGAAATATGTTTCATTCCAGATAATAATCATGGAGGATATATTTTAAATGCACGTCCAGGAGAAGTAAAGCAAGGTAATTTTGTTGATAAGCATGGAAATGTATTAGGGAAGCACAAAGGAATAGTTTATTATACTATTGGTCAAAGAAAAGGACTTGGAATAGCTCTTGGAAGACCTGTGTTTGTTACTGATATAAATCCTAAAACTAATGAAGTTGTACTTGGACCAGAAGAGGATATATTTAAAACAGACTTGATTGCTAAGGATATCAATTTTATTCCTTTTGATGAGCTAAAGGAACCAATTGAGGTTGAGGCAAAGGTTAGATATTCTGGAAGACCTGCAAAGGCAACGCTTTATCCACTAAAAGATGGGAAAATAAAGGTTTCCTTTAATGATAAGCAAAGAGCTATCACAAAGGGGCAATCTGTTGTTTTCTATAATGGAGATATAGTTGTTGGTGGAGGAATAATAGAAGCCATAATATAATGAATTTAAAGAACTGCAAAAATACTTTGTAGTTCTTTTTTAATTGTTTTGTAAATAAACTAACCAAGCTAGGTGGTATAATATGTTAAAAGGAGGAGAGGGAATGAAAAAATGGGATTTAATATTAGGGATAATGATTTCTTTTTATGCTTTAGCATTAATTACAATATGGGGAAATGTTGCCTTTAGTTACATGTTATTGTTGATTGGTATCATAGGGGTGATTCATCATTTTATAAAAGAGAAGCTAGAAAATTTAAAAATATATAAGTTCATAAAGGTTATGTTTTGTGTGTTTATTATTTTC
>JBOFQV010000210.1:0-9057 GCA_051650705.1 Clostridium sp. | reverse complement strand
ATCACTCACTACAATTTTAAAAATCACTCATTACTTTATGGCTGAATATGAATTTAATATTATTTAAAAATACTCCCCAATTTTACAGTTACCGCAATAAACTGTATAATAATACCATAATTGTTCTTATCAGGAACATTTTAGGAGGATTATATGTGGAACTTAGGTGAAAGAATTAAGAAAATTAGAAAAGAAAAAAAAATTACACAAGAATATTTAAGTGGTGAAGAACTGAATAGGACAGTCCTAAGTAAAATAGAGAACAATCTACAAGAGCCATCAATCTCACAGCTATATTATATTTGCAAGAAACTTGATATTTCAGTATGCTCATTATTTCATGATGAAAACTACATAATGGAATATATTGATACTCAAGAAAACTATATTAATAGTCTATACAATAAAATGGATTATTCAAATATAATAAAATTCTATGATCTTAATAAAAAAGACTTTTCATCCATTAAGGATAAAATAAAGTATTTTTATCTTGGAATGTCTTATTATTCACTTAATATGTTTAATCTATCAACTAAGCATTTAAATAAATTTATTTCCTACTATTTAAAAAATGAAGATATTCAAGAAAAAAGGATATTAGAATTCTGCGAAGGATTAAATGCACTATATAAAATAGAAATAAACTTTAAAAAGAATACTGCTATCTCACATTTAAATTTAGCAAATATTTACATTGCAAAGTATAACATTGAAAATTCTGAAATAGCTTTTAAAATACTTAATAACATTTGTGTTTATTACTTAAGAAAAAATGATTATAGTACTGTCATTAATCTTTGTAAGTATTTTGAAACAATGAATCATAGAATTTGTTATCCAACTGTTTTCTTTGGACTATATAATCTACTAGCTATTGCTTATTACAATATTGATAATTATAAAAAATCTATATTATGTATTAAAAAAACTATTAATATTCTATTATTTATGGGAGATGAAGAAAATGCTGGTCTTTGCCATATAAATTATATTAATGCTTTAAGATATTCAAAAAATTATAGTGAAGCTTTAAAAATTATAGATTTTTGCAAGGATGCCTTTAAAAATTATGAAACTGTTGTAAATAGTGTAACTCTTCAAGAAATTATAGTTTATTTTAATAATCAAGAGTACCACAAAGCATTAAGAATCTCCAGAGTAATCAACAAAAAGAAACTTTCAGAAAATGAAAAAATAGAACTTTCCTTTATTTTAGGAATTATTGATTATAAATGTGGTTTACTAGAAAATGCATATAAAAAAATAGTGAAATGTGAAAAGTACTTTTTAAAGTTTCAAAATAACCTTGAACTAAAATTGCTATATAATATATGTTTTAAAATTAAAGGGGATGAAATTTTTTTAGAAAAATTACATTCTTTAAATTTAAGTAAACTTAGGAAAAATATACTTGTTTAAATCACCCTTTCAACATTGAAAATATTTATTTTTTCCTATATATAAATAAAAAGGGTCTAAAATAGACCCTTTATTCTATGAGAAGTTTACTTTTTTAGAGTAAATTCTAAATATTTCATTTTCTATTAAGGAAAATAAACTAGATGTAATAAAATATAATCCTAGCCCAATTGGTGCCTTAATTGTAATTACAAGACTCATTACAACCATAATCCCATTTACTATTGGATTTAGATTATTTTCTCCCTTTCTAAAGTGAGATAAAACTGAAGGTAGTAGCGTTATTACCACATATATTATTGGTATTATAAATAATTGGTCAGCCATTTTTATACTTTTAACCCATGGTATTAATATTGTTGCTGCCTCAATTTGAATACTGCTTACTCCCATATACATCATTGAGATTATAGGGATTTGTATAAATTGAAGTAGGCAACCCTTCATCCCTTTTATTTGTTCACTTTGAAGTGCCTCTAATTCCTTTTCCATTCTTTTTTTATTTTTGGAGAATTTCTTTTTAACCTCCTCCATTTTCTTTGAAAGCTCTTGTTGCTTAAGTCCTGCCTTCTTTCCACCTATTGATAGTGGTAATAAAACTAACTTTATTAAAATTGTTAATCCCACTATGCTTAATCCTAAATCCCCTGTAAATCCATATAAAATATTAATTAATCCTTCCATATTATCCTCCTAAAATTTATATTTTAAATTCTAGAAGGAAGCTCCTTATGTTCTGTGAAATGCCATATCTCATACTTCTCAAAGGAAAAATAATCTTCAATATTGAGCTCCTTAAAAAACTCTAAGGTAATGTTTGATTTAAACTGAAAATTATCCTTTTTAAAATTCCTTTTCTCAATTAAGGTATTAACTAAGAGCATGGAAATAGTAAGTATTATTGGCAATACTATCATAATGTAAAAGAACAACGTATAATCTATATTCACCATTTCCCCTCCTCTCTTTTTCTATATTATACCAATCTCAAATTTCATAGTCAATGTATTATTTATCTTTTAATAAGTTTTTTTATAACTCATATTTAATTTCCCATTCCTCACACCATTTAATACAGATTTTTTCAAGTTCCTCATCTATAAATATATCCCATATGTTTTCAAAATAAACTCCCTCTATTGCACTTTTAAATCTTTTTAAGGGATTTGGGCCATCTATAATATGTAATATTTCCTCCCTTTCCTCACAAAAGAGCTTTTCATTTATAAATCTATGCATTAAATCAAACTCATTTATGGCTTTTCTATTTGGACATTCTATATACTTTTCACCATTCTCTATTATGTCCCTTCCAAGTGCAACTAACTCCTTTTGCCATGAAAGTATTAGCTTTTTTTGCACCTCGCCCTTTGCAATACATAAATAATATTCATCTATGTCTATGAGTTTATTTTCTTTTTTATTATAAAATATTTTCTCGTCCTTAAAGGATTCTCTTATTATTTCTATCATCTCTTTTATTTTAATCATAAAATCACCTATTTTTATTTTCTCAAAAAGTTAAAATATATATGCAAAAATATATTTATCAAAATTTTCTGATAATTTATTAAAATAAGTATTGTTTTTCATTTTTGGGAATACTATTATTAAATAAAGGAGATGATTTTATGTGTCTTTCAGCAAGAAATTTTAATTATGATGAAGCAGAAAATATTTTAAGTCAATATGGAATTGATATGGAAGAATATTTGGAGCTTTCTAAATCAGTTTTTCCTGAATTCACTTGTACCTTAGAAAGTGAACCTGAGTGTTAGCTTAAATGTAAATGTTTAACTAAAGCTGAATAGAAATTTATAATTAGTCTATAATACTAATATATATTAATTAATTGCAATTTTACTTAAAATATATAATACTTCTCTCAAATTAAGGGGCTGTTTTCAAAACAGCCCCTTTTTATTATTACTTATTAAAAATACCTTCAACTTCCTTCATTATTGAGAAGCTAGTTAAATCAAAATGTAATGGAGTTAGGGTTACATACCCCTTTGATAAGAAATACATATCACTATCTTCCTCTGTGATTTCATTTCTTACACCCTTTGTTGAATAGGTTTTTTCTTCTCCCTCTTCTATTAGAGTGTAAACTTGTTTATATGTTGATTTTCCAATTCTACATACTCTTAGTCCTTTTATTTCCTCTTCCTTTAACTCTGGAACGTTCACATTTAATACTACATTTTTTCTCAGGTATTGCTTTTCTGCAACCTCAACTATTTCCCCTGCATATTTTGCTGCCACAGTATAGTCTTCCTCATAATCCTTTGTATAATCAACCTCTAGGGAAATGGCTATGGATGGAATATCATAAATTGCTCCCTCTACTGCTGCTGAAACTGTTCCTGAATATAGTATATCTGTACCACTATTTAATCCTCTGTTTATTCCAGATACAACAAGCTCAATATCTTCCCCTAAAAGGCTTAATCCAGCTTGTGTACAATCTGCTGGTGTTCCCACCAAGCTATAGCACTTGCAATCTAATCCCTCTAATTTTTCTTCTCTTATTCTTATTGGCTCATGTATTGAAATTGAATGGCTTGAAGCACTTTTTTGCTCCCTTGGTGCCACCACTATAACCTCATGTTTTTTTGATAATTCCTTTGCTAATGCATATATTCCTCTAGCATTAATTCCATCATCGTTGGTTACTAGAATTCTCATATATCAATTCTCCTTTTGAATAATGTCCTAATCTTCTTTTTTAATTTCAGGTTGTAATCTATAATACTCCCTGTTTATGTTTTTAGTTACATTAAACTTAATTATAGCCATAACTGGACTTGCTAGTATCATTCCTGGAATACCGAAGAGATTCCCCCCTATACTTACAGCCAAGAAAGTAAAGAATGGACTTAATCCTAAGGATTTTCCAACTATCTTTGGATCTAAAATTAAGTTTTCTATTTGTTGAATTATAAGTAGTATTACTAATGTAATTATTGCCTTTGCTGGACTTACAAATAAATTTATAAATACAGCTACACAGGTTGTAATGATTGGTCCAAAGTATGGAATCATGTTTGCCAATCCAAATACTGTTCCTAAAAGAACTGCATATTTTGATCCAACTAAAAGTAATCCTATGATTGCACATATTCCTACAAAGATGGAGTCTACAAACTTTCCTACCAAGTATTTACCTATGTTTGCATTTAAAAGGTGACAAAGCTCTAAAACCTTTGGTGCATATTTTGGTCTAAATATTATATATGTTAACTTTTTAGAATAATCAGCAAATTTTTCTTTTTCAACTAATACAAAACAACTTACTACTATTGCAATAAAGAAGTTTGCTGTGGCACTTAAAACGCTCATTGTAGTGTTATATATTGTTGAAATTGACCCTCCAACAGCTCCTAAAAATGCTGGAACTGATTTAACTATCTTATCTATTGCCTCACTTAACTTTTCTGGTGTAATGAATTCAAAGCTTAAATCTTGAGACATTACCCAATCATTTGCCATGTTAACGTAGGTTGGAATATCTTTTACCAATTCCTTTACACTATTTATAAATATAGGTGCAATGAAGAAAATTCCTAGTGCTAATAGTAAAATAATTAATAGATATGCTGCTAATATACTTAGCCCTCTTTTAAACCCAAGCTTCTTTTCAAAATATGTTACAACAGGGTTTATCATATATGCAATTATAAATGCCATTATGAATGGACTTAGCATTGACATTATATATCTAAATCCACTAAAGATTGATGGATACATATCCATTACTTTAATGATTAAATAAGCTACAACAACAAATGCGATTCCTAGTTTAAATAAATGCATCTCCCTTTTCTTGTCCAAATTATTCTTCCCTCCTAAATTTTATTATTAAAATTCTAGCACAAAACCGCCCTTTATACAATTCTCAATTCTCCCTATCCTCTCATCACTATATAAGCTAAGTATCCAACATAAAGAGCTATTAAAGTAAATCCTTCAATTCTGTTTAATTTCTTAATGTCTTCCTTCTTGTTTATGAACACCATTACTCCAATTATAACGCTGATTGCTATTAAGAATAATACATCAATACCAAGGTTTGCTGCGACAGTTATTGGCATTATTGATGATGATGCTCCAAGTATTAAAAGAATGTTGAAGATGTTTGATCCTAAAACATTACCAAGGGCAATTTCTGTTTCCCCTTTTTTAGCTGCTACTAAGGATGTTACAAGCTCTGGAAGTGATGTTCCAACAGCCACTATTGTAAGTCCTACTAGTTTTTCACTCATTCCAATGGAAAGTGCTATGTTTGTTGCTGCATCAACAACTATCTTTCCTCCAATAACAATTCCTGCTGCTCCCACAATTATTAAAATTGTATTTGCTAAAGGCTTAAAGTTTTTAAGAGCCTCTTCCTCTTCTGCTGCAAGCTCAACCTCTGTATTTCTTGCTGAAATAATAAGAAATATTGTGTAAGCTATGCAAAGAGCTAATAAAACTAACCCTTCTCCTCTTGAAAGGAAGCCATCCTTCCCTCCTGAAGCACTAATAAAGAAGAATAATAAAACTGTTACTACAACATTTATTAGAAAATCTCTTTTTATTAGATTTTTCTTAATTACTAATGGAGTAACTACTGCTGTTGCCCCTAATACAACTAAAGTATTGAACATATTTGATCCTAATACATTTCCTACTGCAATTTCATTACTTCCTTGGAAGGATGAAATTAGTGATACTGCAAGTTCTGGAGCACTTGTTCCAAGAGATACTATTGTTAATCCAACGATTACTGATGGTATTCCAAACTTTTTTGCAACTGTTGATGCCCCATCTACAAAGATATCTGCTCCCTTTATTAATAATATAAATCCTACAATTAAAAGTATGTAACTCATTTTTTTCTCCTTTGTTATTCTATTTTACAAAAGTATTTATTACTTTAATTAGACTTTTTAAATTTTCTCCTTGTTCGCTATCTGGCTCTATTCCTATACAATTGTTTGCATAATCTTCTATAAGTAGTGCTCCCACCTTGTTTATTGCTGATCTTATGGCTGCTACTTGGATTAATACGTCTGAACAGCACACATTTTTGTCTACCATTCCTTGTATTCCTTTTACTTGCCCTTCTATTCTGCTTAATCTATTTTTTATATCTTTTTTTCTCTTTTCGTTTAAATCTAATTCTTCCATTGTTCTTCTCCTAAAATACAAAATATACCACCCTGTGGTATCATACATTATTCTACCCCAAAATGATATATTTTAAAAGTCGTTTATTAATTTTTATCTATTTTCTTCATATCCTCACTTTTACAACTATTATCCTCTTCTGCGCCTTCTATCATTATTACTATTTCTATTCTTATAGTCCTTTTCTATTCTTTCCTTCCATCTTCCATCAATATTTCTATTACCTCTAACATCACTAAGTACATCACCAATTACCTCATAATTCAAAAGAATCCCCTCACTATCTGCATGGAAATTCACTGCTCTATCCTCATCTATGGAGAATTGTTTAGCTGTTTCTTCTGCATCAATGTTTGCTCCCATGAATATAAATTCCCATCCAAATTCCTCCTTTTGCACCTTGATCATTTCTCTAATTTTTTCATAAGTAAATTCCCTACTTGCATTTTCCATTCCATCTGTTGTAATTACAAAAACCACCTTGTCTGCTCTATTTTCCTTTAGCTTATATTGCTTATGGCTAACTTTCATTATTGTTTTTCCTATGGCATCTAAAAGAGCTGTACATCCTCTCACATAATAGTCATCCTCTGTTATTTTTCCAAGGTTTTTTAGTTCTACTCTATTATGCAAAACCTCATAATCATTATCAAATAAAACTGTTGTTATGAATGCTTCTCCCTCTTCTTGTTTTTGCTTGTTTATCATGGAGTTGTAGCCACCTATTGTATCTCCCTCAAGTCCTGACATTGACCCACTTCTATCTAAAATAAATATTAAATCTGTTTTCATTGTTTCTTCCTCCTTAAACTTTATGTATTAAGGATATCAATTTTTGAAATGAAAAAGGTCGCTTTAAAAGCGACACTTATTTTAATATTGGCTCATCATATTCAAATAGAATCTCATTTATCTTAAAATTGGTTCATCAAACTCAAAAAGAACCTCATTTATCTTAAAATTGGTTCATCAAACTCAAAAAGAACCTCATTTATTTCAAATATGTTGTAGTTTTTCTTCTCAATAAAATATTGAATTATTACATCAAACCTGCTTGAATTTGAAAGAGTATAGCCAGCCTTTCCAAGTAAATCTAGGGTTTGGTCTAGGTTTAACTCAAGAGCTATGGCAAAGGAAATTGCAGTTTGTTTTTTTGGATTATAGTTCTTATTGCTTCTAATTTTAGAGAACAACTTTCTGTCCATGTTTGCTTTTTTATAAGCCTCTGCATCACTCATTCCCTTTTCATCTATAAGTCTTAAAAGCATTTGTGAAAAACTTTCATCAAGCTTTTCTATTCTATCCATTAAGGAAAGCTTCTCCTCCATTGGACTTTCATAGACATCATAATACTCAAAATCATATAACCTTCTAGCACTTCTTTTAAGTAAATTTTCATCCACATAGTTGTCATCAATATACCCTTTTATATCGCTAAAAAGACTTTCTCCTATTTTGTAGGCTTGCTTATCAAAAATAACCAAATATACATTCATATCTTCATGCATTAGAAAATCTCTAATTGCATTTGTGGCAACCCTTAGTCCCTCTGCCTTTGGATAACCATATACTCCTGTTGAAATTAGTGGAAATGCTATGGATTTACACCCATTTTCCTTCCCAAGCTTTAAGGAATTTTGGTATGCATTATAAAGAAGTTTCTCCTCATTTGCATTTCCACCACTCCACATTGGACCAACTGTGTGAATGATATATTTTGCTTTCAACTTATATCCCTTGGTTATTACAGCATGCCCAACTTTGCATACTCCAATTTTGTTGCATTCCTTTTGTAATTCCAAAGCTCCAGCTTCCTTAAATATGGCTCCACAAACACCTGCTCCATTTAATAGCCTTATGTTTGCAGCATTAACTATTGCATCCACATCCATCAAAGTAATATCATTTCGTACAATCTCCAACGGCATAAAAATCCCCCCATTTCATCAAACTAACTCACTAACCAACAACTATCTCAACTATCTCCCCACACACCTCTTCTATCCCTTTATTTGTTGTATCTATTTTAATTGTATCCATATTTTCATAAAACTTCATTCTTTCAAAGCTTTTTTCTATTTCTCTATCTGTTCTATCATTGATTTCTGCATCCCTTTTGATTCTTTTTTCAAGTTCTTCCTTTGAGCATATTAGAGATATTTTTATTGTTTCAAACTCTAAATCCTCTAGTCTTTTTAAAATCATATTTATGATTTCATCTTGATGCATTACCCAACTGAATATTACATTTTCTATGTTTGAGTTATTTAAGAAGTTCCTTAACATGAATACTATGTTCTCTTCTACCATCTTTTTGTTTTCTTCATTTACTGTGAATGGATGCATCATCCAACACCAATCTCCATCTACCCATACTGAGTTTTCTATGGTTTTATAAAGCATTTGGCAGGTTGATGATTTTCCCACTCCCATTGTTCCATTTATCAGAATTAATTTTTTCAT